>JAADFX010000043.1 GCA_013152685.1 Methanobacteriota archaeon
GAGTTGTGCTCATCCCTGCCCACGCGGTTGCACGCCAGCACAAAGCACTGGTTCTCTATGGCGCGGGCTCTTATGAGGATGTCGAAGTGCTCCTGGCGCTGCGCCGGAAACTCGGCGCTCAGCAGGAAGACCTCGGCTCCAAGCAGGGTGAGGCGCCTGAAGAGCTCCGGAAAGCGCAGGTCATAGCAGGTCGCGAGCCCGAAGGTGGTGCCCCTTACGTTAGCCACCACGGGCTTATCGCCTGGGGCGAAGTGGCGCTTCTCCTCGCCGAAGAGGTGAATCTTGCGGTAGGCGGCGATTATACCGCTCCCGCTCAGGAGGAGGAAGGTGTTGTACACCCTGCCGCCGCTGCTCTCCAGAAGCGTGCCCGCAACAATGCGCTCCCCCGCGAGCTCACACAGCCTGCGCACCGTCTCGCCGTCCAGCGGCTCCGCAAGCTCCTTCAGTCTTGGAAAGTCGAAGCCGGTGGTGAAGAGCTCCGGGAAGAGCACCAGCTCCGCCTCGGTGCGGCTGAGCACAGAAGCCACCTTTGCAAGGTTTGCCTCCTTATCGCCCAGGGCGATGTCCAGCTGGGCAACCGCCACGCGCATCTCAGAAGAGCTCATTCAGGTAAATTTTGTGCTTCCCCAGGTTGCCGCCGTAGTTGCCGGCGGTAATTCTGCGCACACCCTCCACCTGCGTTGCCGCCTCTATTCCCAGGCGCATCGCCTCCGCCACTGCGCTCGCGCTGGTGCCGTCGATGACCACCTCAGCCACCGCGTTGGTCTCCGAGTCCAGGGCGGAGTCCTCAACCCTGTCCTTGAGCGTCGGGCAGAAGCGCTCATTCGTCGTGGCCGGCATGAACTTGTACTTCTTGGAGCCCACCTTCGAGCCGCTTGCGACTATGCCTCCGGGGAAGGGTGTTATTGTGCCCTCCTGCTCAGAAATCGCTTCCACGGCGCGCTCCGCCGCTGTGAGTGCACTCTCCACGCTCGAGGCCAGGATTATGAAGTTCCCCCCTGCCACGCCCTTTGCCATGGTCAGGTTGCGCTCTATCATGAACTCGCCCATCATTATGGGCACCACCACCATCTCCCTTCCGAACTCATTGCGAAGCTCCTCGTAGCCGTCGCCAAAGTACTTCAGCTTGAAGCCCACGTCTATCTCCTCGCCCTCGCCCAGGGCAAAGACGCGCGTCGTGGGTGCTGTAAGCACACACTGCCCTATCCGCTTGATCAGCTCCATGGCGAGCTTCTTCTTCGGCGCAAACACCATGACCGCACAGCCCGGACGCGAGTCCGGCGTCTCCTCTTTGCCCAGCATGCGCTCTATCCCTGCCTCGGCGGTGCACGCTATGAGGGAGGTTCCAAACCCGGTGGCCTCAGCGGCGGCGGTGCGCGCCCACCTCTCGTTCACGGCGGTTATCACAAACCTGGAGTACCAGCTGTCGAAAGCCTCGGCGAAGGTGTCCTCAATCTCCACGCCGTTTACCCTCATGTCCTCACCGGTTCATCATTTTTAATCATGAAATTTATACTTTGTGCCCTAGGTGCCCATCTCCCAGCTTCTCAGGTACTCCTCCTGCTCCTCGGTGAGAGAGTCTATCTCGATGCCCATGCTCTCCAGCTTGAGCCTGGCGACCTCTTTATCTATGTGCTCGGGCACGGGGTACACCCGCGGCTCCAGCTCTGAGCCGTGCCTGGCTATGTACTCGGCGCACAGCGCCTGGTTGGCAAAGCTCATGTCCATGACGCTTGCGGGGTGCCCCTCTGCAGCGGCGAGGTTTATGAGCCTTCCCTCCCCCAGGAGGTAGAGCCTGCGCCCGTCTTCGAGGGTGTACTCGTCCACATACTCCCGAATCCTGCGCTTGCGCTTCGCCAGCTTCTCAAGCGCGGGGATGTCTATCTCCACGTTGAAGTGCCCCGAGTTTGCGAGTATTGCGCCGTCCTTCATCAGCTTGAAGTGCTCTCCGCGTATCACATTTATGTCCCCGGTTACCGTCACGAAGATGTCCCCCACCTTTGCGGCCTCGCGCATGGGCATGACGCGGTAGCCGTCCATCACAGCCTCAAGCGCCTTGAGCGGGTCCACCTCGGTCACCACCACGCTGGCGCCCATGCCCTGGGCGCGCTTGGCGATGCCTTTTCCGCACCACCCGTAGCCGGCTACGACAAAGGTCTTGCCGGCGAGCAGCACATTTGTGGCTCGCAGGATTCCATCCAGGGTGCTCTGCCCGGTGCCGTAGCGGTTGTCGAAGAGGTACTTGGTCCTGGCGTCGTTCACAGCAATTATGGGGTACTTCAGCACGCCCTCCCGCTCCATGCTCCTGAAGCGGATTACCCCTGTGGTGGTCTCCTCGGTGCCGGCGATTATCTCCTCCAGGAGCTCCCGCCGGGAGCTGTGAATCGTCGAAACTAGGTCGCCGCCGTCGTCTAGGGTTATGTGGGGGCGAAGGTCGAGGGCGCGGTTCACGTGCTCGTAGTAGGTATCCTTGTCCTCGCCCTTTATCGCAAACACAGGTATGCCGTACTCCTTCACCAGGCATGCGGCGACGTCGTCCTGCGTGCTCAAGGGGTTAGAGGCGCAGAGCGCAAGGCTTGCCCCTCCTGCCTTGAGGGTGAGCATCAGGTTGGCTGTTTCAGTGGTGACGTGCAGGCAGGCCGAGATGCGCATTCCTTCCAGAGGCTTCTCCCTTGCGAAGCGCTCCCGGATGAGGCGCAGCACCGGCATGTGCATGCCCGCCCACTCTATGCGAAGCTTGCCCTTCTCCGCCAGCGAGAGGTCCCTAACGTCGTAGTCCAAGATAACCACCTCTTGCAAAATTCTGCACACTACTATAAAAGGCTATTCCTGTAGTTTTCCGAGGCCTCTATCAGCCCGTTCTCCAGGAAGTAGTCCCTGAGGCTGGAGACCTTTTTCAGGGAGGTCATCCTCTCAAACTCGCGCATCGCCTCCTCCGGGGAGGCCTCCACGTAGCGGAGGTTCTCTATGAACGCCCTCCTGAGCCTCTCCGCATCGCTGGCGCTGTCAAGCAGCGACGCCAGGGTGGAGTAGTGCTCCCTTATCACCCCCGCCAGCCTCAGCCCCTCGCCTCCCAGCCTGAGCAGGGCTCCCTCCGCCTCTCCGCCCAGCCCTGGACATTCGCCGTGGTGGCTGAAGCTGATCTTCCCCCCGGGCAGGTCTATGCAGGCGTAGTAGGGGTAGAGTCTGCAGGTTGCCGGCTTCACCTCGTGGATGAAGCACTCGTTGCTCATCGGATTAAAGAAGATGCACCTGCCCGAGTCCCTGAAGGTTTTCAGCACATAGTACTCGACGAAGTAGTTCCTGGAGTCGAAGCTCCTGCCCACTGCGAAGAAGAAGTCCTCGAGGCTGCGCCTGAACTCCTCCGCGAACTCCGCCTCGCCTATCAGCTCCGGCATCCCGGCGAAGGTCAGGTAGTCCCAGGCGAACTCCTCGAAGCTCTCCCTGCTCCGGGCCGCAAGAAAGCGCTGGATTGCTGCCACCTCCTGGAAGAACAGCCTTATACCTATGCTCCTGCTGCTGCCGAAGCAGCACCTTCCACAGCGCCTGCACCTGAAGCCGGAGCTCACTCCCGTGAAGTCGAGGTTTATCTCCTTCACGTCTGCCCTCCTGAAACTGTGGAGGGCAGGGCAATAACGATGGGAAATAATATGAGATTGCGCCTTTGTGCACTATTGCACAATTTCGTTAGGTTTATATATTATAACCTCTGTGCCCATATCAGCCTATGGGCAGGTGGCTTTTTTGTTAATGCCCATAGGCTCCTCCTCTATATCCCCAAGCTTTATCTGCACCGGGGGCGTATTTAATACCGGTGGTGGAATGCAGAGGGTGCTCCGGGACACAAAGGTAAGGGATGTGATGACCCGCGGGGTGGTGACCGTAAAGTTCTATGAGCCGATAAAGGAGGTACTCTCCGCCCTGGTGGAGAACGACGTCTCAGCCGTGGTTGTGGTGGACGACCGCAACGAGGCGATGGGGGTGATCTCCACGGTGGACGTGCTGAAGGAGCTGAAGAGCCGTGGGGAGCGGGAGGTCAGGGAGATGGAGGCGGAGGAGCTAATGACGCCCTTCACCGTCACCATCAGCCCCGAGAGCTCCCTGCTCGAGGCGGCGGAGCTGATGATAGAGAAGAGGATACACCGCCTGGTGGTGCTCCACCCGGGAGAGATCGCGGGTGGTGTGCCGGTGGGAATACTCTCCGCCACCGACCTGCTCAGGGTGCTGCACAAAAATTTATAAGACGGTAGAGTTGGAGGTTGGCTTTACGGGCCGGTGGTCTAGGGGTCATGACGTCACGCTTACAACGTGAAGGTCGGCGGTTCGAATCCGCCCCGGCCCACTGCTTTTTGGCTCAGAAACCAGGATTAGCTCAATATCGCAGGCCACTCTCTGCAGCCTCCTGCGTATGGAGTGCTCGACCGCATTAGAGGAAAGCTTGAATTCAAGGATAGACTCGCCGCGCTGGAGAAGGAAGTGGCCCTGTTAAAGCAGGGGGAGGGACGGCATAGGACTCCAGCTTGCTGGAGCATCGAAAATTGATTAAGAGGTTACTCTATATTATTATCCCCAGAACATGCGGCCGTAGTATAGCCTGGCTAGTACACGAGCCTGCCACGCTTGTAGCCCGGGTTCAAATCCCGGCGGCCGCATCTACCGCCGCGCCTTTTTGCAGCATTTTCAGCGTGCAGCTTAGCCACTGGTTTTCCTCTGGCCTCCTCACTCCTCCTCGCGCCGGAAGGTTATCCTCACCTCCGCGGGCGTGGCTGCACCGCTCTCAACCTCCACGGCGCGCAGCAGCGCCGCCGGCACGGCGCAGCCGGGGTGGAGCCTCGCCCGGGTGGCTGCCCTGTAGACGGGCGAGGCGCACATGGGGGCGAGGGCCTCAGCCACCTCCAGCCTCTCCAGGGCGCCGGCGAATTTTTTCACCCTCTCGCATTCTGAGTTCACGCGCACCCTCACCTCCCTTCCCAGCCTCTCCACCCGTATCCGGGTGACGAACCCGCAGGATCCAGGGTCAACCTCAGCGCTGGTGCTCATTCTGTGCCTCCAGAAAAGCTCTCAGGGAATCCACATCAATTTCCCTGCCAATTGCCACAAACCCCGGCTCCGCCTCTCCGGCGAGCTCCTCACTGCTCACCCTTCCCGAGGAGAGGTCGAAGTACCGGCATCTTCCCCCATACCTGAAGATTCCCTTCGCCCTTACTATCCTTCCAAACTCCCCGCGCCTCAGCCTCTCGAAGAGCTCCTCCGCCTTCTCAGCGTTCATCTCTCCCGGCTTAGCTGAGAAGGAGTCCAGGAGGAGATGCACCTCCTCGCCCGCGTCAACCTCAGAGCAGGGCAGCCTCTCGGGGAGCAGCACCTCGCCGAAGGAGGAGCGCAGCACAAGGGCGGAGGGGTTTATCTCCCCCACCACCCGCTCCACGTACTCGACCTCCCTCTCGCCAGCCAGGTCCACCTTGCTTATCACAACCACCGAGGCGTTTGCTATGGCATCGCGGCAGAGGCGCCTGAAGCTCCCCATGGCGTAGAGCTCCGGGAAGGAGCTGGCGTCTATTACGTTCACCACGCCGTAAAGCTCAGCAACACCCCTGCGCTCCAGCCCGCGCAGCGCCCCGACTATGCCCGAGGTGGTGGCGACGCCGCTCGCCTCCAGGAGCACGCGCTCCGGGGAGAACCTCTCCCCGAGCTCCTTAAGCACCTCTCCAAGCTCCGCGCGCAGTGTGCAGCACACGCAGCCGCTGGCGAGTTCTGCAACCTTAATGTTCCCCGCGCTGGAGACAAGCTCGCTGTCTATGCCCACATCGCCGAAGTCGTTGACCACCACGGCGAGACGCGAGTCAGCCCCCTGAACAATTCTGCGTATAAGTGTCGTCTTTCCGGCGCCGAGAAATCCCGAGACTAGGGTTACCTTCATTTTTCACCCAAAAAGAGCTCACGCGAACATGAGCTCGTCGGAGCCCAGCTTGCTGGCGATGTCCATCTTGCCCAGCACCTTGCTTATGGCGCGCTGGAAGTCCAGGAGGGTGACCTCGCTGCGCTCCTCCCGGATTGCGAACATCCCAGCCTCGGTGCAGATCGCCTTTATGTCGGCGCCCGAGGCGCCCTCCGTCAGCGCCGCCAGCTCCTCCATGCTCACGTCCTTGCCCAGGCTCATCCTGCGGGTGTGGATGGCGAAGATCTGGGCCCTGCCCTTCTCGTCGGGAAGCGGAATCTCTATCAAGCGGTCGAACCTGCCGGGGCGGAGTATCGCGGGGTCGAGGATGTCGGGGCGGTTGGTAGCCGCTATGATGCGCACATCCCCCCGGGCATCGAAGCCGTCCATCTCGGCGAGGAGCTGCATGAGGGTGCGCTGCACCTCCCTGTCGCCGCTGGTGTGCGAGTCGGTGCGCCTCGCGGCGATGGCGTCTATCTCGTCGATGAACACTATGCTGGGCGCCTTCTCCCTTGCAAGCTGGAATAGCTCCCTCACCAGGCGCGCACCCTCGCCAATGTACTTGCGCACCAGCTCGGAGCCTATGAGCTTAATGAACACGGAGTTGGTCTCCCTTGCCACGGCCTTGGCGATGAGCGTCTTCCCAGTGCCGGGCGGGCCGTAGAGGAGCACCCCCTTCGGCGGGTCTATCCCCACCTTCTTGAAGGCCTCGGGCTTGAGCAGGGGCAGCTCCACCGTCTCGCGTATCTCCTGAATCTGCTTTTCCAGGCCTCCTATGTCGGAGTAGCTCTCCTGGGGCTTCTCCTCAATCTCCATCGCAAGCACCGCGGGGTCCTTCTCCACGGGTAAGACGTCCACCACGGCTAAGCTCTGCTGGTTCATCGCCACTCTAGCACCCGGCACAAGCTTGCTCCTGTCGATGAACTGGGAGGTGTTCACCAGGAAGGTCGGACCCGAGGTGCTCCTCACAATCAGCTTGCCTCCCTCGAGCACATCCACGATGGTGCCTATAATCAGGGGCATGGAGCGCAGCCTCTCCAGCTCGGAGCGCAGCCTTCGTATTTCCCGCTCCATCTGGATGCGCTCGCTCTCCAGCATGCGCTTTCTGTCCTCCAACCAGCGCAGCCTCTGGGCGTAGCCGCTCTTTATGCGGTTGTTCTCATTCTTCAGCTGGACGCACTCCTGCTCCAGCTCCCGCACCTTGCTCAGAAGGTACTGGGTAATGTCCTCCCCGTTTTCGGGGCTCGCCTTTTTGTCCTTAACTTCCTCGCCCATTTTTATCTTCCTGTTAAAATTGTCTCACGCCGGAGTTAAATATCTATCGCTGATATATCCCGCGGGGCTAACCATCGCATACTAATTGCAAAAACTAAGCGAGAAGGAGCCTGATGAACTCGGTGCCCTCCACGAGGCCAAGGCTTCCACGCTGGCACTCCCGCTCTGAGAAGCTACCCACGCCGTCGCCCTCCACGCGGGGCGAGAGCACGGCGAAGGGCACGGGCTCGGGTGTGTGGGTCTTCACCCTGATGGGCGTGGGGTGGTCAGGGAGCACCGCAATTGCAGTATCCTCCTCCATTCCGTCGAGGAGCCTTCCGATGAGCTTCCCGTCCAGGTCCTCTATGGTTCTGAGCTTCATCTCCACGCTCCCCTCGTGCCCCGCCTCGTCAGGCGCCTCAACGTGGATGTAGCAGAAGTCCACCTCCTCCAGGGCGCGGAGCGCGTACTCCGCCTTTGCCCTGTAGTCGGTGTCGTAGTAGCCCGTTGCTCCGGGAACGTGCACCACCCGCATGCCCGCGAGCCTGGCTATTCCGCGTATTAAGTCAACTGCCGAGATCGCCGCCCCGGTGATGCCGAACCTCTCAGCAAAGGGCTCCAGCTCGGGCTTCTTCCCCTGCCCCCAGAGCCATATCATGTTCGCCGGCCTCTTCCCCTGCTCAACCCTGCGCCGGTTCACCTCGTGCTCCTCCAGCACCTCCCTGGAGCGGAGCATGAGCTCATTCAGCTCCCTAGCCGAGGCGCTGTGCTTTGGCTTGAGGAGGTGCTCCTCCACCCTAGCGCCTACCACGTCGTGGGGCGGCGTTGAGCTAAGCCCCTCTCCCCGCTCCGAGACGAAGAGGTGGCGGTAGCTTACTCCTGGGTAGAACCTGCCCGCATGGCCCAGCTCCCGGTTGAGCGCCTCCACAAGCTCCCTGGCTTCGGCGCTGGTTATGTGGCCCGCGGTGAAGTCGGCTATCCTCCCGTCCTCCACGGTTATGAGGTTGCACCTCCAGGCAAACTCCCCATCGCCCAGCTCAACCCCCAGGCTCGCTGCCTCCAGAGGCCCCCTGCCGGTGTAGTACTTCCGCGGGTCGTAGCCCAGGATGGAGAGGTTGGCTATGTCTGAGCCGGCATCCATGCCTGGCGGAATGGTGCGCAGCATACCCGCGGCGCCCCTCCGCGCAATGCTGTCCATGTTGGGGGTGCTCGCCTCCTCCAGCGGCGTCCTGCCGCCCAGCTCCTCCAGCGGGTAGTCTGCCATTCCGTCTCCCACTACCACCAGGTACTTCATCCCATTACCACCCTCTCGAGCGCCTCCATGGTGGGCTCAATCTCAACCGGCTTTTCATAACGACTGAAGATTATCTCCGGGTCCTTGAGCGCATGCCCCGTGGTGACGCACACCACGCGCTCGTCTCTGTCAATCTCTCCATACTCCAGCAGCTTCTTCAAGCCAGCGACGCTCGCGGCGCTCGCCGGCTCGACGCCTATGCCCAGCTTCCTTGCCAGGAGCTTCTGGGCCTCTATAATCTCCTCGTCGGTGACGCTCTCGGCTATGCCGCCGCTCTCCCTCAAAGCACGAAGCGCCTTGGGCGCGTTCACGGGCGCGCCTATCCTTATTGCGGTGGCTATGGTCTCGGGCTCTCTCTCCGGCTCCACACGGCTTTTTCCCGCCCTGAAGGCCTTCACCAGCGGCGAGGCTCCCTCCGCCTGTACCCCCACCATGGAGGGCAGCTCGTCCACCAACCCGAGCTGGTGGAACTCCTTGAAGCCCTTCCATATCGCCGAGATGTTGCCGCAGTTTCCAACTGGCACAACCACGCGGTCGGGGGAGGAGAAGCCCAGCTGGTCCGCTATCTCGAAGGCCTCGCTCTTCTGCCCCTCCAGCCTCCAGGGGTTGATGGAGTTCAGCAGGTATATGTTGTGCTTTGTGCACAGCTCGCGCACCAGCCTGAGCGCCACGTCGAAGTTCGCCCTTATCCCCACCACCTGGGCACCGTGGAGCAGCGCCTGGGCGAGCTTTCCAATTGCTATTTTGCCAGCCGGCAGCAGCACCAGGCACCTTATCCCCGCCCTGGCGGCATACGCGGCAAGCGACGCGGAGGTGTTCCCGGTGGAGGCGCAGCCCACAGCGCTCGCCCCCAGCTCCAGCGCCTTGGTAACGCCCACCGTCATGCCTCTATCCTTGAAGGAGCCCGTGGGGTTGGCGCCCTCATTCTTCACGTAGAGTTCCCTCAGGCCCAGCTCCTCAGCGAGGGCTTTAGCGCTGTAGAGGGGCGTGCCACCCTCGCTGAGGCTCACCACTCTTGTGCCCTCCTCCACGGGCATGAGCTCGCGGTAGCGCCACAGGTTGAAGGGCCGCTTTTTCAGCTCTTCCCTGGTGAGCTCGACCTCGCTCAGGTCGAAGACCACCTCCAGCAGGCCCGAGCAGTCGGGGCACTGGTATATCATTGCCCTGCGGTGGTACTCCTTTCCGCACTCCATGCACCTGAGCACAAACATCTTGCTACCTCCGCACATCCAGGTAGAACACCGCCCTGTAGGTGTAGGTAAAGCAGGTTGCCAGCGCGCTGGTTATTATGAGCAGCAGGGTCAGGAGCACCCCCAGCCCGAACCCCGGCCTGGGCAGGGCTCCAGTGCTTAGGTCCTCGAGGGTGAGGGAGGGCAGGCTGCTGATGAGGTGGTACAGGAGGGTGAGCAGCAGGGGGAAGTATATGATCCCCACGGTGAAGTAGGAGAGGAGCAGGAAAGCCAGCACGGAAAGCGGCCTGGACTTGACGAAGCTGAGGCTGTTCCTGAAGGTCTTCACCGGATCAAGGCCCTCTATTGCCACGCCCACGTCGTAGAAGTTGAAGAGTATCATCAGCACCAGCAGGGTCAAGCCACCCAGCAGGAGGAAAATCAGCACAAACACCGTGCTGGCGTCGCCCGGGAGCACCGCCCCCGCTCCCAGGCCGAGGAGCAGGGCAACAAACAGCAGCGCCAGGAAGCCTGCTCCGATGAGGAGGATGTATATCACGCTTGCCAGGAGCATGTAGAGGTAGTACCTCCTGCCGCCCTTCAGGAAGCTGTCGATGCTCGCCCGGCCCTCCAGGGCGTCCCTCGCCGCGACCAGGAGCCCGGCTATGAAGAAGGGGGAGATGAGCCACATCAGGATGGAGTAGGCGGCGCCGCCCGCCAGAACGGCGGCGCTCTCCCCGGAGTAGAAGAACTGGAGCAGCATCTGGGGCAGGGAGAGCAGGGAGTACACCAGCGCCGGGAGAAGCAGCGCCGGAGTGGTCAGCACCAGCCTCCACGCCGTGACAAAGGAGCTCACAACACCCATGAGTGATGGAATTGCACCGGAGGTATATAACCTTTCCCTACTTTTCTTCCACCAGCTCTGCCAGGGTGCCGGAGGCATCGCCGCCGGCCGCTGGAGGGCTGCCCACCTCCTCCCCCCGCCGCAGCAGCCTTTTTGCGAGAAGCAGAAGGAGGAGCAGAAAAAGGGAGATGTTGACTGCGAGGAGCAGTATGAACCTCTCCAGCGGAATCCCCGTCTTCAGCGAGGTGTTCACAAGCCAAAGGGTGAGGCCTTCCAGGGGCGATACCATGTTTGATAGCTTTGTTCCGGCGGCGATATATAGTTTACCTCCACCCCCTCCGGCTATCCCTCTCGAAACCCTTATATATCCCCCGCCTTTTATATAATTCCGAGGAGATTGCCATGGGACTGAAGGACCTTTTTTCAAAGCTCCAGCTTCAGGGGAGCGGTACCCGGCGTGTTCACACAAACATAGAGGATTATGTGGAGATTGAGATTCAGGAGGGCGTGCCTGAGGAGAGGGGTAACTCCGGGAAGTATGTTAAGGTCTGCAAGCTCAGCGGCTTCGCCGATGTGGACATCTCCGCAAGGGAGCTGAGCAACGGCAACGTCGTGATTCTGGACATCAAGCCCCTCGCCGAGAGGAGCATGAATGAGCTGAAGCATGCGGTGGACGAGATGAAGGAGATAGTCTCCAGCATGGGAGGGGACATCGCAGGGCTGAGCGAGTATCTGCTGATTCTCACCCCGCCGTACATGAAGATAGAGCGCAGCGTGGAGGCAAGGGCCACGGACTTTGAAGAGGCGATGGAGAGGGTGAGGAAGAGGGTTGCAAAGTAAGGTGGTGCTTAAGACCCACTGCCCCGCCTGTGGCCAGGAGGGGGCGAAGCTGGAGTTTTTGCAGACGCGGATTCCCTACTTTGGGGAGGTGATGGAGAGCGTGCTCCTCTGCGGGGGCTGCGGCTACCGCAACGTGGACGTAATGGTGCTGGAGCAGAGGGAGCCGGCGAGGTACACCCTGGTTATAGACAGCGCCGAGGACATGTACATCAGGGTGATACGCTCCAGCAGCGCGAGCATAGCCGTGCCGGAGCTGGGGGTGGAGGTCACACCGGGAAGCGAGGCGGAGGGCTTTGTCTCGAATGTGGAGGGCGTGCTTCTGCGCATCGCCGAGGCGGTGCGAACAGCACAGCGCTGGGCGGAGAGCGAGAGCGCGAGGGAGCGCGCCTCGGAGCTTCTGGCGCAGATAGAGGAGATCAGAGCTGGCAAAAGGAGGGCGACGCTGATAATCACCGACCCCACCGGGAACAGCGCAATAGTTTCCGGGAAGGCGAAGAAGGAGGTGCTCCATGAAAATAGCGCCGGCGAGCAGGAGCGTAGCTAGAGCTGTTGAGCGGGGCGTCGCAGAGTACGGGGCCAGCCTTCGGGCTCTGCTCCGCGGCAGGGTGCTGCTGGTGGCGAGCAACGGGAGGCGCGCTGTAAGCGTGGCTCCGCGGAAGGTGGGGCAAGTGCTCAGGAAGCTTAAGCGTGAGCCCTACTGCGCTGGCCTGGAGATAGGCGAGCTCAGGAGGGGCAGGTTCAGGCTGGGCCTGGAGGGCGCCTACCTCATCGCCGGCAGGGCTGAGAAGTACGTCAGGGTGAACCAGAAGGGGGAACAGTTAGTTTTATATGGGAGGGATGTGTTTATAGGCTCAGTGGTGGAGCAGGGCGAGCTGAATAAGGGAGACCCCTGCCTGATACTCAATGAGCGTGGTGAGGCCCTCGCAATAGGCCGCGTGGAAGGAGAAGGCGAGGTTTTTGTCGCTAACCTTAGGGACAGAGGCATGTACCTGAGGAAAGGAGAGTAGGAAGATGGTACTGGAGAAGGGTGATTTTGTAAAGATAAACTACACGGGAAGGATAAAGGACGGAGAGGTCTTCGACACCACCATCGAGGAGGTGGCAAAGCAGCACGGCATCTACGACCCGCGCATGAGGTTTAAGGCCCAGGCGATTGTGATAGGCGCCGGGCACGTGATACCCGGCCTGGACGAGGCGCTTGTCGGGATGGAGGTCGGGGAGAAGCGGGTGGTGGAGATCCCGCCGGAGAAGGGCTTCGGCCTGCGCGACCCCTCCAAGGTTAAGGTGGTGCCCATGCGGGAGTTCAGGAAGCAGGGGCTCAGGCCCTACCCGGGGATGCGCATTGAAGTCGAGGGCAAGGTGGGCAGAGTGCAGAGCGTCTCCGGCGGGCGCGTGCTGGTGGACTTCAACTCAGAGCTGGCGGGCAAGACCCTGGTGTACGAGGTGAACGTGGAGGAGAAGATAAACAAGCTGGAGGAGAAGATACGCCTTCTCCTGGAGAGGCACTTCCCCTACGCCGACCCGAATGAGCACGAGATCCGCTGCGAGGACGGCAGGGCGATTATTACGCTGAGCGATGCTGTGAAGCTGCGCAGCGACGCCTTCATCGCCAAGCACCTGGTGGCGAGGGAGGTCTTCGAGTACCTGGAGGGCATAGAGGAGGTGGAGTTCCAGGAGGTCTACAGGAAGCCTGAGGAGAAGAAGGAGGAGGCCGGGGAAGAGGAGAAGAAGCAGAAGGGGAGGGCAAAGCGGAAGCGCGGAAGGAAGAAGTAGCGGGCCGGAGACCTCTGAGGTGAGCCTTTTTCTGCCCGCCGGCGGGGCGGGAGGGTGCCGGTGCCCGCCTTTCCCGGCTTTTCCCGGGCACCGCCGGCAGAAAGCATAAATATATGGGGGGCGAGTTAATAAAAGCCGCAGGGTGGTGAGCATGGGCGTATCCGCCAACCCCGTGACGATAACCTGGGTCGTCGGAATAGGACTGGCTGCGATTATAGCCAGCGTCCTGCTGCTCAACAGGCGCACCAGCAGGTGGAGCGACAATCAGATCTTCTTCACCTCGATAATCACCAGCTTCAGCCTGGTGCTTCTTGCTCTCAAAATCACAGGGAGGCTCTAGGGCTTGGAGCTTGTGCTTACGCCCTTCCTGATAGCCGCGCTGCTCGCCGGGCTCTACATGGCCTGGAACATCGGCGCCAACGATGTGGCCAACGCCATGGGCACGAGCGTGGGCTCCCGCGCCATAACCTACAGGCAGGCAATACTTATAGCCGCGGTCTTCGAGTTCAGCGGTGCCGTAATCTTCGGGAAGCAGGTGACCGAGACTATACGCAAGGGCATTGTTGACCCGGGCAGCATAACCTCCCCCGAGGTGCTCGCTCTTGGTGCCTTCTCGGCGCTGCTGGCAGCCGGGATATGGCTGACCATCGCCACCTGGGCGAAGCTTCCGGTATCTACAACCCACAGCATAGTGGGCGCAATGGCGGGCTTCGGCATAGCCGCACAGGGCATAGGCGTGGTGAACTGGGGGAAGATGAGCAAGATAGTCGCCAGCTGGGTGGTGTCGCCGATAGCGGGCGCCCTGGTCGCCTTCCTGCTCTTCACCGCCATGCGCCACTTCCTGCTCAGGCGCGTGGAGGACAGGCAGCGCGTTGAGAGGATCTTTGGCAAGTTTCAGATAGCCACTGCCTGCTTCGTTGCCTTTGCCCACGGCAGCAACGACGTGGCAAACGCCGTGGGCCCGCTGGCGGCGGTGATCACCTTCTCCCAGGGTGCTGAGGCGGAGGTGGCGTCCCAGCTTCCGGTGCCCAAGTGGCTGCTCGCCTTCGGCGGCTTCGGAATAGTGCTTGGCTTGGCCACCTGGGGGTACAGGGTGATGGGCACCATAGGGGAGAAGGTCACCCAGATAACGCCGACGCGGGGCTTTACAGCCGAGTTCAGCGCTGCAAGCGTTGTTCTCGCAAATTCGCAGATAGGCATGCCGATTTCCACGACACACACGCTGGTGGGCAGCGTAATCGGCGTGGGGCTTGCTCGCGGAATAAAGGCATTAAATTTAAAAATAATCAGGGATATAATTTTATCCTGGCTGGCGACAGTGCCCTTCGCCGCAATCGTTGCGGCGATTACCTTTAAGGTGTTGGTGTACCTGAGGTGACGCAGTTGAGGAGTGTTCTGGGAATGTTTGCACCCTCGCCCTTTGAACCGCTGGAGGAGCACGTGAAGCTGGTGAGGCAGTGCTCCGACCTCTTCCGTGAGATGGTTGTGGCCTACCTGGACAAGGACTTTGAGACCAGCGACAGGCTTGCGCTCCGCATCTCGGAGCTGGAGCACGAGGCAGACAAGATTAAGAACCACATCAGGGAGCACCTCCCCAGGAGCATCTTCATGCCCGTGGACAGGGGGGACTTCCTGAACTACCTGCGGGAGCAGGACCAGGTGGCGGACCGCCTGGAGGAGGTGGCGCTGACGATGAGCCTGCGCAGGACGGAGATCCCCGAGGAGCTGCGCGACGACTTTCTCGACCTGGCAAAGAAGGTGTGCGATGTGGTTGACCTGGTGCCCCTCGCGGTGAGGAGCATGATTGAGCTTCTCGAGTCCACCTTCAGGAAGAAGGACAGCAAGGTCAACCTCTACATAAACCTGCTCAACGAGAAGGAGCAGCTCACCGACGACCTGGATTTGAAGATAAGGAAGCGGATCTTCGACATAGAGGATAAGCTCACCCACGGTGAGCTCTTCCACCTCATGCGCGTGGTTAAGCTCCTGGCAAGGGTGGCGGACCACGCGGAGAACTGCGGCGACCGCATGCGGGTTATGGTGGCAAGGCTGTAGGTGATGGAAATGATGGAGCCGAAGACGGAGATAATAATGGTGGGGCACATCCTGGAGAAGAACATCATCTTCGAGATGTACGAGAGGATAAAGGACATACCCGTGGATGTGAGGCACTGCGAAATCTCCTTCACCACCCTGAAGGAGGGGATAGAGGAGCGGAAGCCCTCCACCATGAGGTGCTACCTGGTGGGCCCTGCGGAGGAGCGCAGGAAGGCGATAGAGGAGATTAAGAAGATAGCCGAGAAGTACGACTGCGGGATAGAGACCATAGACTACGAGGAGATGTGGAGGAGGCGCTGAGGTCGGGATGTAGAGGCTCACGGCAGGGGCAGGGTGTCTATCGCGGCGAAGGCGAAGCCGTGCCTCCTTGCGGCTTCCAGTATCTCCTCCCTGTGCCTGACGCCCATCTCCAGCTCCTCCTCGGGGAGCTGAACCCTGAGCAGCGAGTCGTGCACCCTCGCCTTTACCGCCGAGAAGCCTAGGCGGCGCACATCCCTCTCAAAGCCGCGCACCCTCTCAATGACCTCCCTCCTTATCCAGGTCTCGGCGGGGATTCTGGTGGCCATGCAGCTCTCCCGCCTGGGTACGGGCAGCCCCATCTCCCGGGCGTACCTTCCTATCTCCTCCCTGCTCAGCCCGGCGTCTATGAGGGGCGTCTCCACCCCCTCCTCGTACACCGCCACCATTGCAGCCCTGTAGTCCTGGAGGTCGTCTTGGTCGCTGGCGTCGAGCACAGTGGCATAGCCCTCCTCCGCGGCGAAGCGCCTGAGCGCCGAGATCATCGCCTTCTTGCACAGGTAGCACCTCTCGGGCGTGTTTTCTATGAAGTACTTCTCGCCCAGCAGGTCCACCTCAACGAATCTGTGCTCCACGCCGAGCCTGCGGGCCGTCTCCGAGATGGCATCCCTGTCGGGGAGCATCCCGTGGTCCACAGTCACCGCCACAAAGCGCCGCCCCGCCTCCTTCAGCATGTGGGCGAGGAACACGCTCCCCAGCCCCCCGGAGAACCCCAGTACGGCGCTGTCCACATCCCTGAGCCTGGCTCTTAGCTCTCTGAGGCTGTCCATATGAGGACGGGCAGCTCTAACAAAGAAAAGTTTAATTGACGGTAGGGTTGTTAAATTCAGGGTGAAGGCGTAGGAAATGCGCAGGTATGCTCTGCTGCTGATACTCCTCCTTGCCGGATGCACAGGAGGCGGCGAGGAGGAACCCTACCTGGGGGAGCCCCTGGAGCAGTCCACAGGCTTTCTGGATGTTGCTGTGGTTTACCCCTACGCCTACGTGACCTCCAGCTGGGGGCTGAGCATAATAGACTTCTCTGACCTGGAGAATCCCCGCCTGGTGGGAAGCCTGCGCACGCGGGGGCAGGCGGAGGGCATAGCAGTCGCCGGGAGATACGCCTTCGTGTGCGACGGCCTGGAGGGGCTGAAGGTGGTGGACATCTCCGACCCCCGGAGCCCCAGGGTGGTGGGTGAGTTCAGGTACAGGGGCAACCTGAAGCAGGTGGAGATTGAGGGAGACCTCGCCTACGTGGCGAACTTCAACTACATAAACGGGCTCCTCGTGCTGAACATCTCCAACCTGAGCAACATAACCCTGGTAGGGAAGTTTGACCCTCCTGGCTATGAGCACGTGCGCGACCTCTTTGTGGATGAGGACTATGTTTACCTGGCCGACTTTACCGGCGGGCTGCAGATAGTGGAGAAGGATACCCTGAGGCTGGCGGCCACCTACCAGAGCAGGGGGGTGGCATACTCCGTTGCCGTGCAGGGGGACATCGCCGTGCTGGCAGACAGCGACGCCGGGGTGGATGTGATAGACGTCTCCACCCCCGAGGAGCCCCGCAGAATTGCAAACCTCCAGACGATGGGCTATGCCATACGGGTGGGCGCTCTGGATGAGCTGGTGTTTGTCACCACGGGCACCCACGGGCTGTACATCTTCAACCTCTCGGTTCCCGAGAGGCCAAGGCTGGTGGCCAAGTTTGACACCCCCGGCAACGCCTTCGGCTTTGACATAAGCGGCAGTTACCTGTACTTGGCAGACTTTGACAACGGCCTTCTGGTGCTGGACATATCCAGCCCCGCCTCCCCCAGGCTCGTGTCCAGGTACCCGGCGCCCGTGGCAGGAGGCAATGGGGGTGGTGCCTATTAGGAGGCTCAGCGTCGGAACAAAGGTGATGCTTCTGGTCGGATTTGTGATGATAACCCTCATCTTCGGGCTTTTCTCCTGGATATACGTTATAAACGAGAGGCACATGGAGAGCCTGCTCAAAGAGCAGGCGAAGGGCATTGCGGACCAGGTTATCCTCGTCCGCCTGTGGAACGCCCAGAACAAGGAGCGCATTGAGCCTGTGCTCTCTGTGCTGTCAAACAAGAAGTTCCCCTACAAGTGGAAGATGGTGTCCAAAAAGCCCATAGGCACCGAGAACCTCCCTGAGAACGCCTTCCAGAGCCGCGCAATTGATGCGTTCCACGAGGACCCCCAGGACGTCTACAGGATATACGAGGCGAACGGGAAGAAGTACTTCGAGTACGCCGGGCCCATAATAATGGAGGAGCCGTGCCTGAGGTGCCACATAGACCAGGGGTACCGCCCCGGGGATGTGCACGGCGCAATAGTGGTGACCATACCCATGGACGAGGCGATGGCGAACCTCCAGGAGACGAAGCTGAGCCTGCTATACACCGCCCTCATCCTCCTGGTGAGCATAATGCTGCTGCTCTACTTCATACTCAAGGGCACTATCATCATGCCCATAAGCATTCTCAAGGAGGCGCTGAGCAGGGTGGGAAAGGGAGACTACAGCGTTGCCATAGAGATAAGGCGCAACGATGAAATAGGCGACCTCGCCCAGAGCTTCAACAGGATGGTGCGCGACCTCCGGAACAAGGAGAGGCAGATTATCAGGAGCGAGAAGCTCGCCACCGTTGGGAAGCTCGCCGCCGGTGTGGCCCACGAGATAAACAACCCCCTGGGCAACATCTCCCTCTACGCCCAGATGCTGTCCCAGAAAATAAAGAACGAGGAGGCGCGGAGAAAACTCAAAATCATAGAAGAGCAGGCAACACAGGCGGCGAGGATAGTTAAAAGTCTTCTGGAGTTCTCCAGGCAGATGGAGCCCAAATTCAGAAGGGTGGATTTAAACGAGGTGGTTAATAAGACTCTGGAGATACTCCAGCCTCAGATATCTATAAATAATATAAAGGTGATAAAAAATCTGGACAGGAACCTCCCACAGGTAAAGGCAGACCCCGCCCAGATACAGCAGGTGCTGGTGAACATAATAAACAACGCGATAGAGGCGATGGCCGGAGGAGGTACGCTGATAGTGGAGACGAGACAGAGGGACGATGAGGTGGAGGTGAGCATAACGGACACCGGTGAGGGCATCCCCGAGGAGAACCTACACAGGATCTTCGACCCCTTCTTCTCCACTAAGGGCGTCGGAAAGGGCACCGGCCTGGGGCTGAGCGTGAGCTACGGGATAGTGGAGCGCCACGGCGGCAGGATTGAGGTTGAGAGTGAGGTGGGCGTGGGAAGCACCTTCAGGGTAATACTTCCACTGGGTGATTGAGATGGCGAGGATATTGATAGCGGAGGACGATGAGGGTCTTCGCACGGGCCTGGAGGAGATGCTGCGGGAGGAGGGGTACGAGGTTGAGAGCGTGGAGAACGGCGAGGAGGCGCTGGAGAAGATAAAGAATGAGGACTTCGATGTGCTGCTGACAGACCTGGTCATGCCGAAAATGAGCGGAATGGAGCTGCTGGCAGAGGTCAAGCGGGTGAAGCCGGAGGTCAAGGTGATAATCATCACAGCCTTCGCCACGATAGACAGCGCCGTGGAGGCGATAAAGAAGGGCGCGAGCGACTACATTGAGAAGCCCTTCAAGATAAATGAGGTGCAGAACACCATCAGGCGCGTGCTGGAGGAGGCGAAGTTTGAGAGGCGCAGCAGCAGCCTCACGGGCAAGATATCCGACGAGATTATAAAGGCGCTCTCCAACCCGATAAGGCGGCAGAGCCTGGAGTACCTGTACTCCAGGGGGAAGGTGAGGTTCAGGGACATCCGCGACCACCTGGGAATAGAGGACCCGGCAAAGCTCAGCTTCCACCTCAAGATACTGAAGCAGGCGGGGCTGGTGGACCAGGACCAGGAGCGCAAGTACTTCCTGACCAGCGTGGGGAGGGAGACCCTGGAGGTGCTGGGTAAGGCGTCATGAAGGGTGAAGGGGATGTCCGCACAGTCCTCAGGATAAACGACGGCGAGGAGCTCCGCGCCTTCGTGGAGGAGCTTCAGCGGGAGCTCCCGGGCGTGGAGGTGGTGGAGGACGGGAGCCTGAGCCCTCCTCCGGCTCTGGGCATAGGGAACATAAGCTACCACGGTGTGCCGCGGCACAGGGAGGCGAGGGCCTTCAGGAAAATTGTGCGGATGGCAGCCTCGCGGGGCGCCGGGGAGGAAGCTCCGGCGCGGGGAACCGGCGCGGAGGTGAAGATTTTCACCACACCCACCTGCCGCTTCTGCGAGAGGGCGGTGGTTGCGGCCGCGGAGCTCGCCATGGGGGGCGAGGTGGGGTGGCTCAGGATATACGATGCGGTGGAGTTCCCGGAGCTGGCGGAGGAGTATGAGGTCACCGCCGTGCCCAAGGTGGTGATAGACGACAGGGTGTTCATAGAGGCGCAGACCACCGCCGGGGAGTACGCACGCCTGATCCGCCGGGGGCTGGACCAGCTCCGGTGAGGTATGTAAATTTTTTCTCACAGCTTATCCGGTATTTAGAAAAGTTTTGAGCAATCGCCAGTTTTATAAAATTTTATTAAGTGCGTATTAAAAAAATATATTAAAAAAAATTAAATACCCCGCCCTCCCGTATTATATTGGGGATTACCATGAGGAGGGTTTTGAAACATGGAGCTGTGCCGGCGCTCCTGCTGGGGCTCCTGCTCCTGGCGGGAAGTGCCGGTGCAGAGGAGTTTAAGGGGCAGTGCAAGACCTGCCACGGTGACGTCTACAGCTTCCTGGAGGAGGGCAAGCACTCAGCGCTCGACTGCAGCACCTGCCACGGCGACAGCTCAGAGCAGCTCAAGAGCCACATGTCCAGCCCCAAGCAGACAAAGCCCAGCGTCAAGCCGATAAAGGAGGGTCCCAAGTTCTGCGGGCAGTGCCACCAGAAGTACTACGAGCAGTACCGCCAGGTGAACTGGAAGTCCACGCCGAAGGTGGAGAAGGGCACCCCGGTCGGCCGCGCACCGGCCTTTGACCTGCTGCTACACCGCTACGGCTTCGTGTTTGAGCACGCGGAGCCCAGGAGCCACATCTTCATGCTGCTGGACCACGTGATAGTGGACAGGGGCTACAAGGGCAGGTTCAGACTTCAGGACTACAGGCTGTTTGCTCCGCCGGAGGGCTGGGACGGCAACATCCAGAAGCTCATAGTGGATGCCGGCAAGAACTACGAGAACGCTCCCTGGAAGGGCAAGCAGGACGTTGCCGGGATAAAGCCCTGGACCTTCGGCGCCGGCAACAGGGTGTGCCTGAACTGCAAGACCACCGACTACATCGTTGGCTGGGAGACCATATCCAAGGGCGGCAACACCACGGGCTATGCGAAGTTTGTCAGAGCCGGCAACGACGTGGCGGCTGAGGACATTGCCAGGGGCACTGTGAAGTACTCCCTCAACTGCGTCCACTGCCACGACCCGCACTTTGCGAAGATGCGCGTGGTCAGGGATGCGCTGATAGAGGCGGTTAAGGAGAGGGGACCCTTCCCCTACGACAGCGCAAAGAACAAGAAGGCCATGGAGAAGCTCAGGGTGGTGGCATACCCGGCGGTGAAGAAGAACTACAGGGAGGTCATAGTCTGGGACGCCGAGGAGAAGGATCCCAAGCTCAACTGGCTCACCTGCGCCCAGTGCCACGTGGACTATGAGTGCAACCCTGTGACAGACATCAAGACCGACAAGAAGCTCAAGTTCGAGGATCCGCGCACCAACGTCTTCACCTGGCGCAACATTGAGGACGGCTACAAGTTCTACACCGAGGAGCTGGGAATCTACACCTTCAGGCACGGCATCTCCAAGGCGAGGCTGATAAAGATACAGCACCCCGAGGTGGAGGTCTGGTGGGAGAGCAAGCACGAGCGTGCTGGTGTCACCTGCATAGACTGCCACATGCCGGAGCAGGACGGCATAAAGCTGCACTCGCCAATAAGTCCGCAGGACGTGGGCGTGGACAAAACCTGCCTGAACTGCCACACCAACTGGAACGAGGAGCAGGCGAACTACGTGATTGAGGCGATACAGGAGTACTCCAAGGGCAAGATGCGCGACGCCGAGTTCCACCTCTCCAGGCTGGTGGAGACCATAGCCTTCGCCGACAAGCTGGGCGTTGACGAGGCAAAGCTGGAGGAGGCCAGGGAGCTGCACAGCAGGGCGCACATGAACTGGGAGTGGTGGACCGCCGAGAACAGCGACGGCTTCCACGATCCGGACGAGGCCTGGCTGACGCTGGGCAGGGCCTCGAGGCTGGCGGAGAAGGGCTGGAAGATGCTGGACGAGGAGATAAAGAAGAAGCTGACAGAGATCTCCGCCACAAGGCCCGAGACGGGTGCGGCGCTCGCCGAGGAGTACGAGAGGCTTGCCAGCAAGTACGAGGAGCTGAGCCAGCGCGTCCAGGAGCTGGAGTCTGAGGTGGAGCAGGTGAAGAGCGCGCCGCCTGCCGCACCGGAGGAGAAGGGCGTCTGCGGTCCCACCTCGGTGGCTGCGCTTGCCCTTCTGCCAGTGGCGGGCTACGCACTGCTCAGGAGAAGGAGGAAGCTCTGAGCTTCCCTCTTTTTATTTTTTTCTGGGACTGCAGCACGGGCTGCCTCCGGCTTTTAAAGGAAAAGTTTATAGCTGTCCCAGTACACCTTTTCCATCGTTACATAACTCTGAGTTAGCCGTGTGGTGTGGCAGATGAACAACAGAGAGGCAGCCTTCAGGGTCAGAGAGGTTCTGAAAGAGCACCACCGCTGGTTTGCGGAGAGCCTTCCCCTCATAGCCAGTGAGAACGTCACCTCCCTGCTGGTGCGCGAGGTGTGCGCCAGCGACTTCTCCCACCGCTATGCGGAGGGTGCACCGGGCAGGCGGTTCTACCAGGGGTGCAGGTACATCGACGAGGTGGAGCTCCTCGCAATAGAGCTGGCGAAGAGGCTCTTCGACGCCCCCTACGTGAATGTACAGCCCACCTCGGGCACAGTTGCCAACCTGGCGTGCTTCTTCGCCCTCACCAGGCCGGGAGATACCATGATGGCCCTCCAGGTGCCCCACGGGGGACACATCTCCCACGCGGAGCTCAGCGCCGCCGGTGTGCGCGGGCTGAGGGTGAAGAGCTTCCCCTTCGACGAGCATGAGATGAACATAGATGTGGACAGGGCGGCGGAGAAAATCCGCCGTGTTGAGCCGAAGCTGCTCCTTTTTGGCGCCAGCATCTTCCTGTTCCCCCACCCTGTGCGGGAGCTCAGCGAGGTCGCCAGAGAGGTGGGGGCCACAGTGATGTACGACGCCGCCCATGTGCTGGGGCTAATCGCCGGGGGCAGGTTCCAGCAGCCCCTCAGGGAGGGGGCGGACGTGGTCTCCGCCTCAAGGCACAAGACCTTTCCCGGTCCGCAGGGCGGGGTGATACTGGCCAGGGAGGAGTACGCCTCCCGCCTGAACAGGGCGGTTTTCCCGGGTCTGGTATCCAACCACCACCTCCACCACCTGGCAGGCTTTGCCGTAGCCCTTGCCGAGATGCTGGAGTTCGGCTCCGCGTATGCGGAGCAGGTGGTCAGGAACGCCAGAGCTCTCGCCCAGGCGCTTAGCGAGGAGGGCTTCAGGGTGCTGTGTGAGCACAAGGGCTTTACCGAGTCCCACCAGGTGCTCGTGGATGTGGCGGAGCAGGGCGGCGGCACCCGCGTGGCTGAGGCGCTGGAGAGGGCAAATATAATCCTCAACAAGAACCTCCTCCCCTGGGACGACATAAACAGGAGCGCAGACCCGAGCGGCATTCGCATCGGCACCCAGGAGGTCACCCGCCTGGGGATGGGGAGCGGCGAGATGCAGACCATCGCGGAGCTGATAGCCAGGGTGGTCATAAAGGGGGAAAGCACCGAAAAAGTTAAAAAGGACGTTGCAGAATTGAGGAGAGAATTCAACCGGGTGCACTACAGTTTCGATGATGATGTGAAGGACGCTTACCAGTACATTGAGTTCTTTTAGAAAAATTACGACGTGAAAAAACATGCATATAAAAGCACCTTTCAGATGGGCAGGCACTGGCTTGCATTCTGCAACAGGGAAACACTTTACAAAGTTAGGTTTACTCTCTAATATCGCCATTACGCACTGGAGAGTGTGATATGGAAGCGAAACTGGAAGAGCTTACAGCGAAGCGCGACGAACTCGAGGCAGAGATTAGGAAGATGAAGCAGCAGGTGGTTGCAAAGCGCAAGCGCCTGCGGGAGCTCAACAAGCGCAAGCGGGACATTATAGAGGCGATAAAGAAGAAGAACACGGAGGCAAACAAGGCCAGGGAGAAGCGCGATAAGCTCAACGCCGAGATAAAGAAGCTCAAGGCGCAGCGGGAGGAGGCGAACCAGGAGGTCAGGAAGATCCTGGAGGAGTACCGAGCCGCCAAGGAGCGCGCTCCCAAGGGCGACTTCAAGCGCCTCCAGAAGGAGAAGAACCGCCTGGAGTGGAAGCTTCAGACGAGCGTGCTGGAGATAAAGAAGGAAGACGAGCTGGTGAAGCGCATCGCCGAGATTGAGAAGGAGCTTGCGAACTACGCCGAGCTGATTGAGATCTCAAAGAAGCTGGAGAAGAAGCGCAAGGCATCGCGTAAGATTCACGAGAAGATAATAAAGCTCAGCGACGAGTCCCAGAAGTACCACGAGGCCTTCGTGGCGGCGGTGGAGAAGATAAAGGAGCTGGAGCAGAAGATAGATGAGATAAACAAGGAGAAGCTCGCCCTCACAGAGGAGCTGGACAGGCTGAACGCCGAGCTCGACGAGAAGGTTCCCCAGCTGAAGGAGCTGGAGAAGGAGATAGTGGAGCTTGAGACGGGTATAGAGCTCCTCCACCGCGAGAAGAGCGAGAAGGAGCTGCGCGAGGAGGCGAAGGCGATTTACGAGCGCTTCAAGCGGGGAGAGAAGCTGGACCTGGAGGACATATACCTGCTGAGGCGTTTCAACCTGGTGTGAAGAGTACAGTTGCGGGGAAACCTGAGGTTTCCCGTAGTGCTTATGGAGAAGATATACGTAATCTGCGTCGACCGCGACGCCGATATCACCCGGAAGGCAGGGGAGAAGGGGCCTATTCTGGGCAGGGAGGAAAACCTGCGCGTTGCGGTCAAGCTCGGTCTTGCGGACCCCTCTGAGAGCGACACCAACACCATCTTCGAGGCGGTCAGGCTTTACGACTACTACAGGGAGCAGGGGCGGGAGGTCAGGGTCGCCACGCTGGTGGGGGATGAGAACGTCGGCGTTGTCAGCGACGAGGCTATAGCGAGGCAGCTGGACGAGATTCTCCGGGAGTTTGAGCCCGACGGCGTGGTGCTGGTCACCGACGGTGCCGAGGATGAGCACATCCTCCCCATTGTGGAGTCCCGCGCCAAGGTTATATCTGTGAGCAGGGTGATTGTGAAGCAGAGCGAGCAGCTGGAGAGCACCTACTACCTCCTGCTGGACTTCATGAAGGGCATAGCCAGCGAC
The DNA here is from genome assembly GCA_013152685.1 of Methanobacteriota archaeon. GTDB lineage: Archaea > Hydrothermarchaeota > Hydrothermarchaeia > Hydrothermarchaeales > BMS3B > Pyrohabitans. Next base: position 24,896 of record JAADFX010000043.1, read on the forward strand.
CCGAAGCTGTCCAGGATAATAATAGGCCTCCCGGGGATAGCGCTGGTGCTGTACATGCTCCTGGGGCCCCACAGCTGGCGCCTCATAGGCGGCATCCTGGGAGTTTTCCTGATAATCAAGGGCTTCGACCTGGAGGGGGTTATCTCCAGGAGCTTTCAGGACTTCAAGACCTCCTTCATTGCAGGCAGGCTCTCCTTCTTCACCTACCTGGTGGCGGTGATTCTGGCGGTGCTGGGCGCCTTTATAGGCTGGCAGGAGGTGGAGGCGCGCGGCTACCAGAGCCACCTGGAGGGCGTCCCCGACTTCATCGTGGCCTCCATAGACTTCTTCATGTTCGCGGCGCTCATCGCCCTCCTCGGGAAGAGCATAGACGCCCTGCTGGAGGAGGAGAGCGTCAGCAGGTACATGGTGCTGGCGGTGTTCGTCATAGCCCTGAGGCTCATCCTGGACTCTGTTGCCCTCTACATAAGGGGCAACATAGCCAATGAGATGTTTGCCCTCTCCCTGACCCTCGGGCTGGTGCTCACCATGATCGCCTTCCTGGGGATCAGGGGGAGGAGCAGGGGAAGGGTAGAAGCCTCGTAGAGGGACGGCCATGGAGAGGATAGCAATAATAGGAGGCACTGGCATATACGACCCGGAGCTCTTCGGAGAGAGGGAGAAGAGGGTGCTGACGACGCCCTACGGGAGGGCCTCACCTGCCTTTATCGGGGAGCTCGCCGGGAGGAGTGTTGTCTTCATGCCCCGCCACGGCACCGGACACGAGCGGCCCCCCCACAGGGTGAACTACCGCGCCAACATCTACGCCCTCAAGCAGCTGGGGGTGGGCAGGATAATTGCCACCAACTCCGTGGGCGGGATAAACCCGGAGCTCTCCCCGGGAGACCTGGTGGTGCCCCACGACTTCATAGACTTCACACGCACCAGAAGGGTGACCTTCTACGACACCCAGGCGGTGCACGTGGACATGAGCCAGCCCTACTGCCCCGAGCTCAGGGAGGCGCTCATCCGCGCTGGCAGAGGTGCCGGCGGGGTGAAGGAGCGCGGCGTATATGCCGCCACGGAGGGACCGCGCTTTGAGACGCCGGCGGAGATACGCATGCTCTCCATGCTCGGGTGCGACATAGTGGGCATGACGGGCATACCCGAGGCGGTGCTCGCCAGGGAGCTTGAGATCTGCTACGCCAGCATAGCCACGGTTACAAACTATGCCGCCGGCACAAAGCAGGAGAAGCTCACCGCCACGGAGGTGGTGGAGGTGGTGAGGCGCAACGAGGAGAGGCTGAGGAGGCTCATCCAGGAGGCGGTTGGGCTCATCCCGGAGGAGAGAAACTGCCCCTGCGCCACTGCGCTTGAGGAGGCACGGGTGTAGGGCTACCTCCACCTGTCGAAGATGCTCGCAAGCCCCCTGGGCTTGAATATCACCATCGCCACCAGCAGGGCGCCGATTATTACAAAGCGCTCGAAGCTCAGCCCCAGGTTTTTGAGGCCCTCCCAGATGAGGGTCACCACCACGGTGCCCACAATTGGGCCCTCGAGGGTGGCGAGCCCACCAGCTATGGCGTAGATCACCGGCCAGAAGGAGTTGTGCACACTGTATATCTCAGGGGTGATGTAGGCGAAGCTGTGAGTCTGGAGCGCCCCCGCCAGGCCCGCGATGTAGGTGCTTATGAGAAAGGCCACGAGCTTGTACCTCACCACGTCCACGCCGAGGACCTTGGCCTCGAGCTCATTCTCGCGTATAGCCGCGAAGGCAACGCCCAGCCTGGAGCGCATTATCCAGTACACGAGCAGCGTGGTGGCTATGGCGAGGAGCAGCATGAAGTAGTACTCGTAGAGGTAGCGGTGCTCCAGGGTGGCGCTGAAGAACCGCCTTGCGGGTATGCCGTCCACACCACCGAAGATGTCGGTGAACTGGTTGAGGAATATGGTGCCTATTATTATTGAGAAGCCGAAGGTCACCATCGCCAGGAACCACTCGCGCAGGCGGACGCAGATGGCACCCACCAGCAGCCCCGCGAGGGCGGCGAAGCCGGCGCCTATGAAGATGGTGATGAAGGGCGAGAGCTCCAGCCTCGAGGCGAGCAGGGCAGAGGCGTAGCCGCCTATGCCGAAGAAGGCTGCGTGCCCCAGGGATGCCTGCCCCGAGTAGGTGAGGAGGTTCCAGGAGTGGGTGTATATGATGAAGATGACCATTATTATGAGCACCTTCATCAGATAGGGGCTGTCTCCGGCGACCAGCGGCAGGAGCAGCCCGGCGAGCAGGGCAGCCGCCCAGAGGAGGTGGGCCCTCTTCACTCCTCACCCTCCCCGAAGATTCCATGGGGTCTGACTACCAGGACTGCGATGAGGATGAGGAAGGATATGGCGTCCTTCCAGTGGTTGCCGAAAAGGTAGCCTCCGGCGTTTTCGGCGATGCCGTAGATGAGGCCGCCCACAATTGCGCCGGGTATGCTCCCCAGTCCGCCGAGGATGATTATGGCGAAGGCCTTGATCGCAGGAAGGGAGCCGGTGTAGGGGTTGAAGAGCTGGCCGCTTATTGCCCACAGCGCCCCCGCCGCGGCGGCGAGGGCGACGCCGAGGCCGAAGCAGAGCATGTCTATCCTCTCCACGTTGATGCCCATGAGCTGCGCCGCCTTCCTGTTCTGACTGGTGGCGCGCATCGCCCTGCCCAGACGCGTCTTCTTCAGGAAGAGGTGCAGGGCGATGAGGATCAGCGCTGTGAAGCCCACCAGTATCACGTAGTCCAGGGGGAGGTTTATCCCGCCCAGGGGGATGGTCTTCGCCGCGTAGGGGCTGTGCATGCTCCTGAAGTCGTCGCCCCACAGGAAGGCGACGCCGTTCTGGAGGATGTATATTAAGCCCAGGCTGACGAAGATTTCGTTGAGCTTGCCGGTGCCCATGATGGGCCTGAAGGCCAGCCGCTCCACGGCTATGCCCAGAAGGCCCAGGATGAGCATCGCCGGCAGAATTGCCAGGTAGGGGTTTATCCCCAGCAGCACCACTATCCAGAAGGTGGCGTAGCAGCCCAGCATCAGAAACTCGCCGTGGGCGAAGTTCACCACCTTCATCACGCCGAAGATCAGGGTCAAGCCCGTGGCGAGCAGCATGTAGATGCAGCCCGCATATATGCCCCAGAAAAGCACCTGCAGTGCTATGCTAAGCTCCGGCATGCCATCACGTGATGTGAATAAAGCGCGGGGATTTAAAAAATTTTCCCGGGTTGCCATATAATCTTAAAACGTTAAACACCTGTTCTGAGCCATGAGGCTCGAAATTCCGCTGCTCGGGCTTGCCATCATCCTGATGTGGGGTCTGTGGGGCTTCCTGTACAAGTACGGTATAGACAGGCTGGGCCTCTTCCGCGCCCTATTTGTGACAAATGTGATGTACATGCTGAGCAATCTGGTGATACTCGCCTACCTATACCACAGGGGGGTTGACTTCTCCCTTTCGCCGCCCGCCGCGCTGCTGATGCTGGGCACCGTCCTGGGCGTGGGAGCGTCGCTGCTCTTCATGCTCGCCCTGGAGAGGTACCCGGGCAGTATAGTGATACCCCTCACCGCCCTGTACCCGGCGGTGAGCGCTGTGCTGGCGGTGCTGGTGCTGGGGGAGAAGATAAAAGCGGTGAATGCCCTGGGCATCGTCCTGGCAATCCTGGCGGGATACCTGCTCACCAGGTGAGTTCTCAAGAAGATTTGATTTCATAATCAAGATTTTTTTAGGAAAAGCTTAAATATCTCAGGCACATACCGGAAATTGGAGGTAATTGGATGGACAAAAGCGAAAATGAGAGGGAAATCTGCTTCAGGTATGAGTGCAGGTACACGGGGGCGGGGCTCACCCACTACGTGATGCAGAGCAGAGAGTCGCCCTTCTAGGGCAGGTGGTGCAATGCTCCAGGAGCTCCGCGTTGGGGAGGAGGTGGTATGGTTCGACCCCGAGACCTGCTTCTGGGGTCTGGGGGAGCGGGATAAGCTGGAGGCGCTCCACTCCTGCGTTGAGGATGAGCTCTCGAGGGAGATGCACGCCCTGCGCAGCTCAGTGGAGGTGGTGATGCTCTATGTGAACCCCACGGACAGGTGCAACGCCTCCTGCCCATACTGCTACCTCCCGGCGGGCGTCAAATCCCGGGGGAGGTCAATGAGCACCGGGGAGCTGCGCAGGGTGGTGGAGGAGGCGCTGGATTTCTTCGGGGCACGTGGTGTGGCGGGCTCGGTGGTGTTCCACGGAAGCGAGCCCCTGCTGAGCAGGGAGAGCATCTTCAGCGTGATAGACGAGTACAGGAGGGAGCTCCACTTCGGCATCCAGACGAATGGCCTGCTCCTCACCGAGGAGGATGCGGAGTTTATACGGAGCAGGGGTGTGAGAATAGGCATATCCCTGGACTCCCCGGATGAGGAGACCAACGACGCCCTGCGCGGGAGGGGGCACTTCCGGAGGGTGTCGGAGGCGCTGAGCTGGCTCTCGGGCTACGAGGGGCTGAGTGTGGTCACCACCATAACCAGGCACAACCAGGGGCAGCTGGCGGAGATGGTGAGGTTCCTCCACTCAAGGGGCGTGCCCGTGTGCCTGATGAACCCGGTGAGGCTGACTCAGAGGGGCTCCCTGTCCCTGATGCCGGAGCCCGCGGAGATGGCCGCCAGCTTTATCAGGGCGGTTGACACCGCCATTGAGCTCACAGGGCAGGGTAGGCGGATTGTGGTCGCCGACTTCGCCAACCTGCTGCTGGGCATCACAGCGCCCTCTGCGAGGGTGCTGATGTGCGACATCTCCCCCTGCGGCGCCGGCAGGAGGTTCCTCTCAGTGGCGGCTGATGGCGAGTGCTACCCCTGCGGCGAGTTCATAGGGATGGGGGAGTTCTCCGGGGGTAACATCTTCAGGCGCTCCCTGCCGGAGGTTATCGACTCCCGGGGCTTTGCCAGGGTGAGGGCCCGGAGGGTGGAGCAGATAGAGGGGTGCAGCACCTGCCCCGTGAGGAACGTCTGCGGTGCCCCCTGCCCGGCGGAGCTCCACTCCTCAGGCGGCAGCATGCACCGCAGGAGCCACTACTGCGAGTTTTACCTCAGGGTGATAGAGCACGCCTTCAGGGTGGTGCTGCGCGGCGACCTCTGGCACGTGCTGCGCAGGTCGGCGCTCAGGGAGAAGTTCAGCCTCTGAGCTCGGCGCTCATGGCACCGGCAATTGCCGCCTGTGCGCACAGGGCGGCGAACCTCTCCTCCAGCTGCTGCGAGAGCTTCCCGGCGGTGTACTCCTCGTGCTCAAACTCAAAGTCGTAGGCCACCTCCCAGAGCACAAGAAATTGGGGCGGCGCCGCCGGAAATTTGCGCTCCACTCCCGGGAGAAGGGCCTCCTCCAGCGCCTCCAGGGAGAGCTCGCCCCTGCCCACCATGGCGATGGCGCTGGTCAGCCTGCGCACCATCTCCCACAGGAAGCTCTCACCCTTGAAGGTCAGCACCACCACCTCGCCCCTCCTCTCGGCGGTGACGCTCAGGAGCCTGCGGGTGTAGTTCTTGCCTCTCGCCCTGGTGAAGTTGTGGAAGCTGTGCTCCCCCTCCAGGAGGCGGCACGCTTCCCTTATTGCTCCGAGGTCAAAGCCCTCGTCGTAGAGGAAGTACCTGTAGGTTCTGTGGAGGGCGTCGTAGCGCGGGTGGAAGTGCCCGGGCACCTCCCTTATGGCGAGCACCCTGAGCTCGGGGCACAGACGCGCGTTCACCGCCCTTGGAGGGAGCTTCCTGTCCATGTCGAAGGCGAAGACATTGCCCAGGGCGCTGACAAATCTATCCGTCCTGCCGGCGCTCTTGAAGTTCCTCACCTCGCCTAGGCTGCGCAGCGCACGGAGAAGCTCCCCCTCGACGGTTCGCCTGTCCGGCTGGCGCTGGGAGCCGTAAAAGGCGGTGCCGTCGTAGTACACCTTGGCGGCCAGCCTCATCTCTCCCTCCTCTACCCCGCCAGCTCCCTCTCGAGTTCTTCAATGTCCACCTCGCGCTGCTCGCCACTGCGCATGTCCTTCAGCAGCACCCTGCCCCGCTCCGTCTCCTCTCCCACGAGGACGACATAGTCTATACCCTTCGAGCTGGCGTAGGAGAGCGCCTTCTTCACCTTTCTGCGCATCACCTCGAGCTCGCATGCCACACTGCGCCGCAGCAGGGCGGAGATTTCTATGGCCCTGTCCAGGTACTCCTCGCCAAAGGGTATCACCATAATCTTAGCGCCCTCCTCGCCTCCCAGCTCGACCCCATCCTTCTCCAGCGCCAGCATGATGCGGTCGAAGCCGAAGGCGAAGCCGCTGGTTGCCACCGGCTTACCGCCGAAGGTCTCCGCTAGGGAGTAGCTGCCCCCGCCGCATATCTGCTTCTCAGCTCCGAGCTTGCTGGCGTATATCTCGAAGACCATGCCGGTGTAGTAGTCGAGCCCGCGGGCTATCCCCAGGTTGAGGGTGTACTCCCTGACGCCGAAGCTCTCGAGGGCGTCGAGTATACCCTCCAGCTCTCTAAGCTCATTAAGCGCCGCCTCCCTGCCCGCGAGCAGCTCTTCAGCGCGGCTCACCACAGCGCTGCGCTCACCCTTCAGCTCCAGCACCCCGGCTATTGCACTTCTGTCCTCCTCTGACAGCCCCAGCTTCAGCAGCTCCTCCTCAAGCTGCTCCTCGTCCCCCTTGTCTATTATGCCCATTATCCTGCACTGCTCCCCCTCGGCTATGCCCCTCTCCTCAAGAAACTTCCTGAGCACACCCACGCTGCCCACGTGGAGCTCGTAATTGCGCAGCCCCAGCTCGTCGAGCACCGCCTTTGCAAGGGCGATGACCTCCGCCTGCGCCTCGGGCGAGGAGGAGCCTATAAGCTCCACACCAGCCTGCCAGAACTCCCGGTAGCGTCCCGCCTGGGGGCGCTCGTAGCGGAAGCAGTTCCCGAAGTAGTACAGCCGCAGGGGCTTGGGCGAGCTCTGGAGCTCATTAACATAGAGGCGCATCACGGGTGCGGTAAGCTCCGGCCTCAGGGCTAAGTCGCGCCCCCCCTTATCCTTAAAGTGGTAGAGGTGGGCCACTATCTCCTCCCCGGATTTTGCGGTGATCAGCTCCAGGTGCTCGAAGGTGGGCGTCGCCACCTCGGCGTAGCCAAAGCGGACAAAAACGCGGCGCATCCTCTGCTCCACACTGCGCCGGGCCGCCATCTCCTCCGGGAGGAAGTCCCTGGTGCCTCTGGGCCTGGAGTACTTCATGGCAGGTATATTACCTCCCGGGGATATTAAAAACTTATTCCCGGGCGCTCCGGTTCCCCGGCTAGCCGCAGAGCCTGCCCGCGATGGCCCGGTTAACAATCGTTTCAATTATGGATAAAAAACAAAAATAGCAGAAGCACTTAAAGAGCTTCCCATCCCAACCGCAAGCGGCGTTCTGGCATTTGCATTTATTAAACCGATATACAAGGCTTTGCAAAATCCGGAGTATTTAAACCTCAAACAGCTTTAAGCCAAATCTTTTAAACCTGCCAAAATGCTTTATGTTGAATGACGCAAGGGAGCAGTTTCTGTTGATGCATATTGCCGCTATCATACAGTCAAATCTACCCGTGGAATAACCTGATTTTTCAAGCTCGGACTCAAATTTCGACGATAGAATGGCATCCCGGTTATTATACTCAAAAGTTTTCAGCTGCAGTATTTCTTCAGGGATTTTCTTTCCAATTTTATTAAATCCATAGAGAATTTCATGGAGATTTATTGAAGTAGTGGCAACTTCCACAGCCTCCAATTTTTTTAGTATTTTTTCTCCTTCCTTCGAGTTCCTGTCAAAAATCTCAATTAAAACATCTGTATCCAGAACCACCTG
>JAADFX010000044.1 GCA_013152685.1 Methanobacteriota archaeon
GTTATATTAGATAATTCATGGCTTATTAGATCAAATAGTAGAAATTATCATCATTTCTTTCCTAAAGCTTATCTTAAGAGGATAGGGAAATTGGATATTGCAAATGTTTTGGCCAATATAACATTTGTAGACGATTACCTAAACAAAAGAGAAATAGGGGCTAAGTCCCCTTCTCAATACTTAAAAGAATTTCAACATTTAAATCTAAATCTAGACGAAACTTTAAAAAGTCATCTAATTGATGATATTGATGAGTTCGGAATAACTACTGATAACTATGAGAGATTTCTAGAAAAAAGAACCGAAAGAATCATGACAGAAATTATAAAAAGAATAGGTGAAATATAATATAACAAATTGGTATCTCTCGTATAATCCTTTTTTAGTTAGGATAGTGACTATCTGTCGTTCATTCAATTTCCGCCTAACCAAATAAATCCCACTTTGAGTAAATCATCCCCTCGGGAAGCTAATTACCTAAGGGTATGCGCCGGCGCCGCGGGAGGATTGTGCTGCACGTGGACATGGACAGCTTCTTCTCGGCGATAGAGCAGAGGGAGAACCCCGAGCTCAGGGGCAGGCCCGTTGTTGTGGGCGCGGATCCAAAGGGCGGCAGGGGGAGAGGCGTTGTCAGCACCGCCAGCTACGAGGCGAGGAGGTATGGGGTGCGCTCCGGCATGCCGATTTCTCAAGCCTACAGGCTCTGCCCCAGCTGCATCTTTTTGCCGGTGCGCCACGAGCTCTACTGGCGCGTTTCCAAGAGGATAATGCAGATTCTGAGGAGCTATGCCGCCAAGTTTCAGCAGGTTAGCGTGGACGAGGCCTACCTTGACGTTACGGGGCTGGTGAAGAGCTACGGGGAGGCAGAGAAGCTGGCGAGGCGCATAAAGGCTGAGATTTATGAGAAGGAGAAGCTCACCTGCTCCATTGGCATTGGCCCGAATAAGCTGGTCGCCAAAATCGCCTCAGACCACCGCAAGCCGGATGGGCTAACGGTAGTCCCGCCCGGGGAGGTCGAGAGCTTCCTTGCCCCCCTGCCTGTCCGGAAAATTCCAGGAATCGGGCCGAGGAGCGAGGCCCTGCTGAAGGAGCTGGGAATTACCACCATAGGAGAGCTAGCTCAATGCGATGTGCAGAGGCTGATCCCCCTCTTCGGCAGGTGGGCCTCACGCCTGGTGATGCTCGCCCGCGGTGTAGACGAGCGCGAGGTCAGGGAGCGCTCGAAGGTGAAGTCCATAGGCAGGGAGCAGACCTTTCCCCGGGACCTGGAGGAAGAGGAGGAGCTCAGGGCAGCGCTTGAGGAGCTCGCAGAGCGGGTGCACCGCGATTTAAAGGAGGAGGGCTTCCTCTTCAGGACGCTTACCCTCAAGGTGAGGTTTTCAGACTTCGAGACGCACACCCGGGCGAAAACTCTGAGAAGCCACCACGGCGACCTGGCCACGATAAAGGAGGTGTCTCAAAGCCTGCTCTCGCGCTTCCCGCCCAGAAAGGTGCGCCTCCTCGGGATAAGGCTGTCGAAGCTCAAAAAGAGGCAGGCGGTTACGCTGGATGATTTTATGTAGGTGCCCTCCCTTACATCCTGCCCTCGTTACCCTGCTCCCTTAGCGCATGCGTGTGCCCCTCGGCGATGGCTGCGACGGCTGCGGCGCCTGCGTCTACGCGTGCCCTGTGAAAGCGGTTGCCCTGGTGGAGGGCAAGCCGGAGATAGACTACTCGCGATGCTTCCTGTGCTTCAACTGCGTGGAGGTGTGCAGGGAGCGCGAGGGTGGAGCGTCGCTCTACGACTACCTTCCGCTGCTCGACTGCGGTGAGTGCGGCTTCCAGGACTGCGAGGACTTCGCCGAGGGCATCGCCAGGGAGGAGGAGCTGGAGAGGTGCCCCCACCTGAGCAAAGAGCTGCGGAGGGCGCTTCGCCTGGTGCTCAGCCCGGAGGCCTACCTCTCCCCCTACCCCATAGCGGAGCACCAGATCCCAAGCAAGAGCGGCATCTTCCAGGTGGGCTCTCCAGACAGAGACTCGCCCCTCATTGCGACGAGCGACTACCTGTACACTGTAACTAGGGTTACGGAGGCGCTCTCCTTCGCGGGCATAGATGCCCACCTCGCAGTTGTGCCCAGCGAGGGCTACTGCATGCGCCTCGCCTTAACGCTGGGAACCTTCAGCGTGGAGGCGCTGAGGGAGATGCTCGAGGAAGAGGCCCCCGAGCTTGCGCACAGGAGTGTAATCCTGCCCAGGCAGGCGCGGGTTCTGGCTTTAAACCTGAGGTGGCGCACCATATTCGGTCCAGGCAAGCTGGAGGAGCTACCCGCCTTTATAATCAAGAACCAGCGCCTATTTGGCTTCCGCGCCCGTACGGGAGATTAGCTCCTCCGCCAGGGCAAGCCTGGTGAGGAACTGCTCCTCCGGGGAAGCCGAAGGCTCGGCGCCTCTGGGAGAAAAGTCGAAGTTGTAGAGCAGGATTTTTAAGAAGACCTGCCTCATTCTCGAAGGCCCAGCCTCCTCCACCGCCTCGACGAAGCTCACCCACCTCTCCCACATCGCCACGTACTCCTCAGCTTCCTGCTCTGCAATGTACTCGCCGAGGTCGAGCCTCTCCCCCCTGCCTATACCCGGGCAGCAGGCATCTGCCATAAAGACGGTCTTCACCTCGCCGTCGCAGAGCCTGCCCAGGGGGAAGAGCCTGCACGCGAGGGGGCGGGCAGGGTAGATGGAGCACCGCCTCCCCCTGAGAAAGGGACAGGGGTCGCGGCTGAGCATCAGCAGGGGCAATCCCGAGGGGTCGTAGTGGCTGAGCAGGTACCTCTCCTCCAGCTCCTCGCTGCTCAGCCCCAGGTACTCCTTAATCCTCAGGACCTCGTAGGGGTTCAGGGCAATCGCATGCCCGTGGCAGCACGCGAGGGTGCACCTGCTGCTGTCGCAGCGGAAGCGGAAGCTGAAGTCCTCGTCAACCGCAACGGCCATGCCTTGATTTTAAAGGCGCGGGGTTATAAAAAATTAACCGCTGTGCTGAGCCGCGTGGCTTGTAAAGGCTACATCATTTCGAGCACCGGGATGCCGAGTAGCCTCATGGCGCTGCCAAGCACGCTTCGCGTGGCCTTAACCAGGTTGAGCCTGAAGTCCCTGTGCTCGCTCCTGAGCACGGGGTCGAACATGTAGAAGCGGTGGAAGGCGGTTGCGAGCTCAATCAGGTAGGAGGCAAGCATGCTGGGTCTGCGCTGCTCCGCCGCTTGAGAGACCACCTCAGGAAAGCTCGCAAGGAGCTTCACCAGCGCGCGCTCATTTTCGGTGAGCTCACGAACTTTAAAGCTGGAAGGCGGCTGAGCCTTTTCCAGAATCCGCGTCGCCCTGGCGTAGGCGTACTGGATGAAGGGCGCCCCCTGCCGCTCGAAGTCCAGGGCTTCCTCCCACCGGAAGACCATCGCCTTCTCGGGTGAGATTCTGACGATGTTGAACCTGACCGCAGCTATGCCCACGCTCTCCGCAACGCTCGCCTTGAACTCCTCACTCTCCTGCGGGCGGCGCTTCGCAACCTCGGCGTAGGCCCTGCTCACCGCCTCGTCGATGAGCTCGTCCAGGGAGATGAAGACCCCCCTGCGGGTGGACATCTTTCCACCCGGCAGGGAGATGAACTCGTAGATGATGAACTCGGGCTCCTCTTCTCCCAGAATGCGCAGCACGGCGCTGAGCTGCTTCGCCAGAAGCTTGTGGTCGGCACCCCACACGTTTATCAGCTTCCCGAGCTTCGCCTTCCACAGGTGGTGCGCAATATCCCGAGTGGCGTAGAGGTAGGTGCCGTCGCTCCTGCGCAGCACCAGCTCCTTCTCTATCCCGAACTCCTCCAGGTCCAGGTAGAGCACGCCGTCCTCCCTGGCGTACTTCGTGGAGCGCAGCCTCTCCACCACATCATCCACATCGCCACGCCGCACAAACTCGCTCTCCCAGGTGAAGAGGTCGTGGGCTATGCCCAGCCTTGAGAGCGTCTCCTTTATTCCCCTGAGGCAGTACTCCGCGGCGCTCCTGAACTCCTCCACAACCTCCTTTTCTCCAGCCTCGTAGGCGCGCATTAACAGAGAAAGCTCCTCCTGCAGCTCTGGCTGCGCCTCCACCATCTTATTTGCCTCGACGTAGACCTGGGCTATCGCGTGGTCAGGTTTGCTGCTCCTGTCGAGTTCAAGCCTGCGCAGCCCCAGCACCACGACGGCGAGCTGCTTCCCCATGTCGTTGAGGTAGTACTGCGTTGTCACCTCGTAGCCCGAGAAGCGCAGTATCCTCGCAAGCGCGTCTCCGATTATCGCATTCCTCCCGTGCCCTATGTGGAGGGGGCCGTCCGGGTTGGCGGAGGTGTGCTCCAGGATAATCCTCTCCCCTTTCGGCCTGCCTTTTCCATACTCCCCGCCCTTCTCCAGAATCTCACCCACCACAGCCTCCGCGAGGGCATTAAAGTTCAGGTAGAAGTTTATGAAGCCGTTTAGCGCCTCAACGCGCTCTATGAACCTTGCCCTGCTCAGGTCGATGCGCGAGGCGAGCTCTTCGGCAATCTCCACGGGGGGCTTCTTGAGCTTTTTCGCCAGGGAGAAGCACACCGCCGTTGCTAGGTCGCCGTAGCCCTGCCTGGGCTCCTCCAGGGGCACCTCAATCTCAAAGCCCAGAGCTTTAATAATAAGCTCCCGCGCCTCACGCTTGACCTCGAGAAGCATGCTCCTACCTCGGGCGATACCTCAGAATCGCGGCCACGCCGCCAAAGCTGCGCAGCTGCTGCCCCTCCTCCGTTTCAGTGGATATGACCTCCACCTTGGCGTTGGTCGCATCTGCCAGCTCCTTGAGCTCGTCCAGGGTGCTCTTGAAGCTCTCTATGGCAAGGGAGCGCTCCCCGCACTCGGGGCACTGCTCCCTGCTCAGCTTCTGCTCCAGGGTTTTCAGGTCCTTGACGGTCTTCTCAGTTCTGTAGTCGCAGCTTGAGCATGCGATGGTAACGCGGTAGCTCTCCACGTCCTCGGAAAAAAGAAGCGTGTCCACGGCGCCCATCTGCAGGTACTGCCTCACCTCCTCCAGACCATATGCAGCCAGACCATGATCCTTGACCACCTCCCTCAGAAACTTCTGCACCAGCCGCTTCTCCTTGACTATCTCCAGCTCCTCGAGCACCGCCCCGGCCTTGTCCACCAGCTCAGTAAGCCCGAACTCGTCGGTGTAGGAGGTGTCTATGACGTCTATAATCTTCTTCTTCACCTCGTGGTGCAGGTAGTCTGAGTTCACAAAAAACTCCTTCGTGGGCCCGGGGCCGCCAACAAGCACGCCCCTGAGGTCGGGGACGCTCATGAACACCTCGCTCGCCTTCTCCCCGACGCGCTTGAAGTACTCGTGCGCCGCTATCTCAATCAGCCTCTCGAACCTGCGCTGGCTCTGCCCTCCGCGGCCGTGCTTCCTGGGCACGTTGGAGATTATCCTGCGCACCGTCTCTATGCGCTTGCCCTTGAGCAGGCCTATTGTGGCCTCGTTCCTGTCCACGAGCAGCAGACCATAGGTGCCCTTCTCCTCCAGCATCTCCTTTATGGGGTCGAGGAGGAATTGAGAATCGCAGCGGTAGATGTAGGTGGTTATCGGCTCCGGTGGCTCTAAGATATAAACCTCCATCTTGTCCTTTGTGCCGTGGGGAATTGTGCCCACCAGCAGCACCATGCCCTTCTCCGGCGGGCGCTTGAAGAGCTTGAGGCGCTGCATTATCACCTCCAGCGCCGACTGCACATTCTTTCTTGTTCTTGCGCTCTTTATGTTCATCGCCTGGGAGTACTCCTCCCGCATCTGCGCCATCACGTCGGCTAGGTTCTTCTCGGGCGGGATGTAGAGGCTTATTAGCTCTGTGCCCTTGCCCTTCTTGCTCTCCAGAAACTCTATCTCCTTTTTCAGCCTGTGCAGCTCAACCGAAGACGCTTCCTCCATTATATCACCGGACGCCTCGCATGCCCAAAAGAAAGGAGGCCGCACCCGCAGAACCCGGGGCGCACTTTCCTTTGTTTTCCCGCTTCTTTTTTAAATTTTTTGCCTAAAAGTTTAAATATCCATCGGATGAATGCTGGTAGCAAAGTTAACGTGGTGAGGGATTTGCGCGCTGTGCTCAGCCTCGGCGGTTCGGTGGTTGCGTCGCCGGAGATTAACCTAGAGTTTGTACGCGGGTTCGCCTCGCTGGTGAAGAAGCTAAGAAGCGATGGTTACCGCCTCGCGGTTGTGGTGGGAGGCGGAAGGGTGGCGAGGGAGTACATCACGGCGGCGCGCAGTCTGGGCGCAGGGGAGAGCTTCTGCGACGAGCTGGGCATCCTTGCGACGAGGATGAACGCCCGCATTATAATCGCCGCGCTGGGCGAGGAGGCGTACCAGCACGTGCCCGAGAGCGTGGAGGAGGTGGAGGAGTGGGAGAAGGTCATAGTGATGGGGGGCACGGTGCCGGGACACACCACCGACGCTGTGGCTGCGATGCTGGCGGCGAAGCTTAAAGCGGAGCTGCTGGTGAACGCCACCAATGTTGACGGCATCTACAGCGCCGACCCGCGAAAAAACCCCGATGCAAGGAAGTACGACAGCATAACTGTGGAGGAGCTTGCCTCGCTTGTGGGTGAGGAGCACAGGGCGGGAATCTCGACGGTTCTCGACCCGAAGGCGGTGAGGATAATAAGGGAGCACCGCATAAGAACCCTCGTGGTTAAGGGCGAGCTCAGCCGCATAGAAGCTGCGCTGCGCGGCGGCGAGCACCTCGGCACAGAGGTGGTGGTTTAGTTTTGAAGCTTAGGACAACAAACCACGGAGTCTGCGTACCCGGCTTTAAGGCGGCAGGAGTAAGGGAAGGGAAGTACGGCGTCGCGTTGATTAAGAGCGAGGCATCCGCCAAGGCAGCGGTGATGCTCACCTCGAATAAGGTCAAGGCGGCGCCGCTTCTCGTGTCGAGGGAGCACGCGGGCAATGAGATTTTGGGGATAATCGCCAACTCGGGCAATGCGAACGCCTTCACGGGCAGCGCTGGCATGAAGGACGCGCGCGGCATGTGCTCCCTCGCCGCGGAGCTGCTGGGAGGAAGGGCGGAGAACTACCTGGTGGCGAGCACCGGAGTAATAGGCAGGAGGCTCGACCTTGCCAGAGTTGAGAGGCTCGCCCGGGAGGCAGCGCGAAGGCTTGAGTGCTCACCCCAGGCGAGCGAGGCCGCCGCCAGGGCGATAATGACGACTGACACCTTCCCGAAGGTGTGCTCCGTGGAGGCTGTGCTTGGAGACGGCACCCGCTTCCACGTCGGGGGCATAGCCAAGGGCGCGGGCATGATAGCGCCGAAGCTCGGACACGCGACGATGCTGTGTTTCCTCACAACCAACGCGCGCCTGGAGAGGGAGGAGCTCGAGGAGACCCTCGCAAGGGCGGTGGAGCAGAGCTTCAACCGCGTTGTGGTGGACGGCGACACCAGCACCAACGACTTTGTTGCGCTGCTCGCCAGTGGCAAAGCCGGCAACGGGAGCATCGAGGGCTTCCAGGAGGCGCTGAACTTTGTGACGCAGACGCTGGCGAAGAGCATAGCAAGGGATGGAGAGGGGGCGACCAAGTACATAGAGGTGCGCGTCCTGGGCGCGAGGAGCGATGCCGAGGCAGAGCTCGCGGCAAGAGCAGTGGTGGGCTCAAACCTGGTGAAGAGCGCCGTGTTCGGCGGCGATCCAAACTGGGGCAGGATAGTCGCCGCCCTGGGCTACTCCGGCGCGGAGGTTGTGCCCGAGAAGCTGAGCCTGTATGTGGGAACGAGGGGCGACGAGAGGCGCGTCTGCCTTGTCAGAGAAGGTAAGCCCCTCGCCCTGGAGGGCACAGAAGAGCTGAGAGCGGCGGAGGAGGTCTTCAGGGAGAAGGAGGTTTACATAGTCGCCGAGCTGAACCTGGGCCCGGGGAGGGGCGAGGCCTACGGCTGCGATTTAACCTACGATTACGTCAGGATAAACGCCGAGTACACCACTTAATTAAAACTTCCTTTCGGAAATGTTAAATATTCTTGAGGAGATACTTAAACCGGGCAGCCATGGAGATTGAAACAATAGACCTGGGAAAGGGTTCGGCACTCGGGGTGAGAATCCCCCTGGGAAAGGCGCCCCTTCTGGTGATCCTGGCGAAGAGGGGCTACCTAATGTGCGGCTACCTGAATGTGGAGGCTGCGGAGAAGCTGGGCGATGCTGCGGCAGTGGTCAGAGGGGTTAGAACCTTCGATGACATGCTCAGCGCCAGGGTGGAGGAGACCACCAGCGCCGCTGAGGCTCTGGGTGTGGAGCGCGGGATGAGGGGTAGAGAGGCTCTGGAGAGGATGCTGTGATGAGGCCGCTTGCTGTGGCGGTGGTGCTTCTGCTGCTGCTCTCCCAGGTGAAGGCAATTGAGATCACCAACTACAGGGCGAGCCTGGAGATAGAGGATGAGCTCGCCAGGGGGGAGGTGACCCTCTCGCTGCTCAACGACCAGAATACCACAATTGCCGAGTTCAGGTACCCCCTCTTCGGGAGGCTCGCTAACCTGGAGGTGCTGAGCGGAGATAAGAGGCTTAGCTTCAGTGTGGAGGTAAGCGGAGAGCGCACCTACGTGATCACCCCCCTGCCGGAGCCCCTGGAGCACGGGGAGAGCTACGAGATAACCTACAGGTACATCCTCAGAGACGTGGTGGAGAGGCACGAGAACATCTACATCCTCAGCGTCACCCACTCCCTGTTCGCCAATGTGAAGAACTTCGAGTTTACAGTGGCCCTGCCCCCTGGATACGGGGTGGTGGAGAACGGCGTTAGCCCCGAGAGCACCCCCACCTCTGACGGCAGGAGGGTAATCCTCAAGTGGGAGCTTCACGAGCCTATTCCCCCCGAGTTCAAGGACTTCAGGGTTATTGTTATATATGAGAACCTCTTTGAGGCGAGGAACTACCTGTATCCGGCGCTGCTCGCCCTGGCGGCGCTGGTCATACTGTTCCTGAGCTACAAGTACCTGAAGGCCAGGGGAGTGTCCATAAGGCTGCTGCTGGACAGAAAGAAGAGGCTGGAGGAGAAGATAGAAATCCTCAAGGAGGATGAGCAGAAGATAATGAAGCTAATAATAGACAACGACGGGATAGACCAGAGAGATATTGTCAGGATAACCGGTTTTTCCAAAACTAAGGTGAGCAGAATACTTTCGGAGCTGGAAAAGAGAGGTGCGATAAGGAAAGAGCAGATAGGCAGGAGAAACAGAATATATCTTGCAAAGAAGCCGTAACGGTAGCCTGGAAATCTTTGGAAAATGTTATCGGTGTTTTCTGATATGTGCACACTTTAATAAGCACGATGTATGCATCTTTCCAAAATTGGGACATAGAAAAACAAAAGGAAACATTTTTGTGCTTTAAAATCGCCTGTTTTTGAAACGGGGCTAAACTGTTATCCGGAAAATTTTATATCTCTCCGGGACTACTATTAGGACGAGGGTGAGGTGTGCATGAAGAGGTTTGCAAACACCGCACAGAAGGTTAGGGCGATTCTGGAGGTGTTCAACCGCGGGGAGAAGCTGGAAGGGGATGAGATAGTAAAGCGCCTCCGCGAGCGCGGCTACGACGTGAACCCAGGGAACATAAAGATGTTCATACGCTACCACATGCTCTACAAGTACCTGCGCAAGGAGTCGCGGAGCGGCAGGAACCTGTACTTCCTTATAAATTAGTTAAGTATTTATTCTCCGCCCCGTCTTTCTCTACTCATGCACATACGCAGGGTGCTCCAGGAGCTGCTGGAGGGGAAGCTCACCCTCGAGGAGGCGGAGCGCAGGATAAAGCTCTTCAGCCTGGAGGAGCTCTCTCCCCTGGCCACCCTGGACCTGAACAGGGACCTGCGCACCGGCGCTCCGGAGGCGGTCTTCGGCGAGGGCAAGGGTGCAGAGGAGATAGTTGAGATCGCCCGCAGGTTTCTCCAGCGGCGCGGAAGGTGCATAATAACGCGCCTCAGCGAGGAGAAGATAGCAAAGCTCAAAGAGGCCTTCTCAGGCAGAGCGAGGGTTGAGGTTTACCCCGCCGCGAGGCTCGTGGTGCTTAAGGCGCCTGACTTTGAGGCGGTGCGCACGGGCGGCAGGGTGGCGGTGCTCTGCGCCGGAAGCTCCGACATTCCCGCCGCCGAGGAGGCGGAGGTGGTCGCCCGCGAGATGGGCTGCGACGTGCTCTCCTTCCGCGACATAGGTGTGGCGGGCATCCACCGCCTGCTGCCTGCGCTGAAGAGCATAATCCAGGAGGACGTGGATGTCGCCGTTGTTGCGGCCGGCATGGAGGGCGCCCTGCCCAGTGTCGTCGCAGGCATTGTGGACATCCCGGTAATAGGCTTACCAGTCTCCACCGGCTACGGCATCCACGGCAGGGGTGAGACGGCGCTCTTCGCCATGCTCCAGAGCTGCTCCCCGGGCATAGCGGTGGTGAACATAGACAACGGCTTCGGCGCTGGCGTGGTGGCGGCGCTGATCGCCAACCGCGCCGCGAGGTTCCGCTAGCCCAGCTGCCTCCTCGCCTCGCAGGCTATCCTCGCAAGAACCTCCCGCACCGGAAGGGAGAGGCGCTCGGCTATTCTTACAGCGTCCTCATACTCCGGCTTGAGGGTGACCACCGCGCCCTCCCCGTCCAGGCCAAGCTTTATACGTGCGCTGAACTCGTGGTCGTTGATCCTCACCTTCACCCGCCTCACCTCCCTCCTCAGCGCAAAGCGCATGCTCACCCGCGAGTGCCTCACCCCCAGGGTGCCCAGGAGGCGCATCGCCAGTTCTGCGAGGCGCTGCTCCTCGCCCACCCTGCAGATCACCTGAAGCAGGTATCCCGGGCGGTTCTTCTTTGTCACCGTCGGCAGGAGCTGCACATCCAGCGCGCCCGCCCTCATGAGCTCCTCCAGGGCATTCCCCAGCACCTCCCCGGTTACGTCGTCCACGCTGGTTTCCAGGAGGGATATCTGCTCCCGGATCAGAGCCTGAGCCTCGCACAGGTAGAGCTGCAGCATGTTGGGCGCCTCCTCCAGCTCCCTGCCTCCGGCCCCCCTGCCGACGCCCAGAATCCTCGCCACCGGAAGCTCCTCGGAGAACTCCTGCACCAGGTTCACCAGGAGCGCGAGCCCCGTGGGCGTGGTTAGCTCGCCGCTGTGCCTCTTGAAGAATGGCACCCCATGAGCCCTGAGAATCTCCGCCACCAGCGGGAGGGGCACAGAGAGCTCGCCGTGGGAGGTCCTCACCCTGCCCGAGCCCACATTCACCGGCAGGGAGATTACCCTGCACTCCCAGGCGTCAATGGAGTCGAGCAGCGCGGCGGAGCCCAGGATGTCAAAGAGGGTGTCCACACTCCCCAGCTCGTGCAGGTGCCCATTCGCATGGATGCGCCTCTCCCCCTCTATCAGCGTCTCCAGGCAGCGCCTGGCGTAACCCCGCGCTCTCTCGCTCAGGTCGCACCTCTCCAGGAGCCCCTCCAGGTAGCCGCGGATGTCCCCGTAGCCCATGCCCCGGAAGTCCTCCGGGATGCGCAGCCGCACCCCCCTGCAGGCGATGCCCTTCCTCTCCACCTCTCTCAGCTCCAGCTCAAGCTCCTTCCCCGTCTCCTCCCGGATAAGCTCCGCCACCTCCTCCAGCGGCTCCACCTCACCGCCCAGGTCGAGGAGCGCCGCTATGAACATGTCGCCGCTTATTCCGGCCACGCTCGGGTCCACAAGCAGCAGCCTCACAGCCTTCCCTCCCGGTGCTCCCTGGCGAGGCGGTGGTACACCAGCGCATTCTCCCTTATCGCCTCCACCTCCTCCTCGCTGAGCTCCCTCACCACCCTCGCGGGCACTCCCAGGATGAGCGAGTTCGGCGGGAAGCGCTTCCCCTCGGTGAGCACCGCCCCAGCTCCCACCAGGCAGTTCTCCCCCAGCTCAACGCCGTTGAGCAGCACGGCGCCCATGCCTATGAGGGAGTTGCTCCCTATTCTGCACCCGTGCACCACGCAGTTATGGGCTATACTCACAAAATCGCCTATCTCCACTGGATAGCCCTTTGAGACATGCACAACCGCACCGTCCTGCACATTGGAGTAGCTGCCCATCTTAATTCTATCCCTGTCCCCCCGCAGCACGGCGTTGTACCACACGCTGGAGAAGTCGCCTATCTCCACGTCGCCAACCACCTGCGCCGAGCCGGCGACGAACACCTCGCGCCCCAGCCTGGGCGACGCACCCTTGAAGCTCGCCAGCACGCGGATCACTTCCTGTAGCTGGTAATCAGCTTTGGCCTTTTTCCTATTAAAACCATGTCCTCCACCCTCACCCCAAGCTCCCTGTACACCCCCGGCTCAACTGTAACCACCATGCCCTCGCGGAGCACCATTCTGCTCCCCCTGCTCAGCCTCGGAGCCTCGTGGACCTCTAAACCAATGCCGTGCCCGGTGGAGTGGAGGAAGTGCCTCTCCAGGCGGTACTCCCGGAGCACCTCCCGCGCGGCCCTGTCCACATCCCCCGCGGTAGCCCCGGCCACGCAGCGCTCAATCGCCGCCCTCTGCGCCTCCAGCACCGCCTCGTACAGCTCCGGGAAGACCCCGCCTCCGGAGAGGGAGAAGGTGCGCGTTATGTCGCTGGCGTAGTGCTCCACCCTGGCACCGAGGTCCACAATAACGCAGGAGGTGTCCAGCTCCCCCGCGGGGGTGTGGTGGGGTATGGAGGAGTTCTTACCTGAGGCCACAATCACCTCGAAGGCGGAGCCCGCCTCGCGCCTCAGCAGGTACTCCGCCCTGGCTGCCAGCTCCCTCTCGCTTCTAACACTATCCAGCAGAGCCTCCACTTCCCCAAGGACCTTTTCAGCAACCCTCGCCGAGGCTCTGATTCTCCTCAGCTCCTCCCCATCCTTAACCATGCGCATCTCCTCTATGAACCCCAGGCTGACCACCTGCCTGCCCCTCAGGTAGCGCTCCCAGAACTCGAAGCTGGCGTAGCCCTTCTCTATCCCCACGCGCCTGCCCCCTATCCTCCTCAGCCTCCGCCTGAAGCTCCTCACCACCTCCACCTCAACCCCCGAGCGGGAAGCGAGCGCCTCGTCCATGGGCGAGACCAGGAGGGAGGGTTCATCCTCCAGAAGCAGCACCGCAAAGGCGGTTGGGTAGAAGCCCGTGAGGTAGTAGATGTTCTGGGGCTTGAGCACTATGCCAACTCCCACCCTCCTCCTCTTCAACTCCTCAATCGCCCTCTCAAGGCGCTCCATGGGCATACAATTTCTCATTCCCTAAATATAAGCATCGCATCCCCGAAGCTGTAGAAGCGGTACCTCCGCTCAACCGCCTCCCTGTAGGCTCTGAGAATCCTCTCCCTCCCCGCGAAGGCGCTCACAAGCATGAGGAGCGTCGACCGCGGGAGGTGGAAGTTGGTTATCATGCCCGCGTAGGGGACCCTGAACTCGTAGCCGGGGTAGATGAAGAGGGTGGTGCTCGCCACCCCGGGCTCAACCCTGCCGCCGCTGAAGGCGCTCTCCAGCGCGCGCACCGTGGTCGTGCCCACCGCAAAGACTCTGCGCCCCTCCTCGAGGGCGAGGTTTATCCTCTCCGCCTCCCGGTGGGGGATCTCAAACTGCTCCTCGTGCATCCTGTGCCTCTCCACCTCCTCCTCGCGAACGGGCAGGAAGGTTCCCGGACCCACGTGCAGCGTGATAAAGGCGAACTCAACCCCGCGGGAGCGCAGCTCCTCCAAGAGCTCACGGGTGAAGTGGAACCCCGCCGTGGGTGCGGCAACGCTCCCGTTCCTGCTGGCATAGACGGTCTGGTACTCCTCCTCCCTCACCCTCCTCTTTATGTAGGGCGGCGCAGGCACCTCGCCTATCTCCCGCATCGCCCTCTTAATATCCCCGCCGGCAAAGCGCACCACCGCCTGCCCCTGGCGAATAGACTCAACCCTCGCCGAGATTCCGCGGGCGAAGCTCAGAGAGGTGCCCTCCCTCAGCCTGCCCCTGTACATGCACTCCCACAGGTTGTGCTCCAGCTCCTTAACGAGAAGCAGCTCCACCCTGCCCCCTGTCTGCTTCCTCCCCCTCAGCCGCGCCGGTATAACCCGGGAGTTGTTGAAGACCAGCAGGTCGCCCCTCTCCAGGTAGTCAACTATCTCCCTGAAGATGCGGTGCTCTATCACATCCCCCCTGAGCACCATTAACCTGGAGGCGTCCCTCCTGGCGAGGGGCTCCTGGGCGATGAGCTCCCTGGGCAGGTGGTAGTCGAAGTCGCTCAGCTTCACAGCCAGTGCGCCAAGCTTCACGTGGAAAATCTTTCACCAATCTTCCCGCGGAGGGTGCACGAACAAAACTTTTAAATATTTATTTAATAAATTAGTCAGGTGGCTCTGCATACCCTCCCTCAGCGACGGTTCAAAAATTCTGCAGGAGATTGAGAGGATGATGGAAGTGCGTATTGCTAATGGTCTGGTAATTCTTTTTATCCTTTTGAGCGCCCTTGCTGCAGTGGATGCGACGCCCCAGTTTGCGGAAAGGACAGGGGAAAGCTGCATAGTGTGCCACCCGGGCGGTCCCCCGGAGCTGGGGCCCGCGGGTGAGTACTACAAGAAGCACGGCACCCTCGAGGGATACGGCGAGCTGCCCGCAGGTGAGCCAGAGCCGGGTGGCAGGTGCAACGTGTGCCACGCCCAGTTTGCGCCCAACCCGGTGCCCCGTGACCTGAGCGGTGCGCCCACCACCCCCAACCACAGGTTTGAGCTCAAGCACGGCGACGGGAGGTTCTGGTGCCTCACCTGCCACAACCCCGTGAACAGGGACACCCTGCGCCTCTTCAACGGCAGCGAGATACCCTTTGAGGCCTCCCCGCTGCTCTGCGGGCAGTGCCACGGACCGGTGTACGAGGACTGGAAGGACCGCATCCACGGAAGGTGGGTGGGCAACATCTCCAGCCCCACGCCGGATGTGATCTGCACCGACTGCCACAACCCCCATGACCCCGCCTTCAAGCCAATTGCACCCGAGAAGCCGCCGGAGAAGCCCCCCGAGCCCTGGGATGAGGTGCCCAACTACCCCATCTACGCCTTCCTGGTGCTAGCCCTCAGCGTTTTGCTCGCCCTGTATGCTGCGTGGAGGTAGAGAGATGGTTGACAGGAGCAGAAGAGATTTTCTGAAAAAGGCCGCCACCGGCGCCACCGCTGCCGTTATCCCCTTCGCAAATGTGCGCATTCCAGTAATCGACGTTACCATAGAGGAGCTCCTCCAGAGCCACTACAAGGAGATGAGCGAGGAGGAGAAGCAGCGCGTCATAGAGCGGCTTGAGAAGGAGTACAGGGAGAAGTACGGGATAGACGCCACCATCAAGACCACGCCCCCGAAGAAGGGTGTGGTGT
Organism: Methanobacteriota archaeon; assembly: GCA_013152685.1. Taxonomy (GTDB): domain Archaea; phylum Hydrothermarchaeota; class Hydrothermarchaeia; order Hydrothermarchaeales; family BMS3B; genus Pyrohabitans. The sequence continues at coordinate 15,348 of JAADFX010000044.1, forward strand.
GGGGCTATGCCCTCAACATCCAGAAGTGCATAGGCTGCCGGCGCTGCGTCTACGCCTGCGTGCGCGAGAACAACCAGTCGCGGGCAAACCCCAAGGAGCCCTGGAGGGGCGAGATACAGTGGATCAGGGTGCTGGAGTTTGAGAAATTTGAGATCCACCCCGGAGGAAAGGCGAAGGACTTCCGCACAAAGTTCGGCGAGGTGCTGGCCGGCATCAACCTGGAGGAGAGCGAGCACTACTACCACCCCGAGGAGGTGCCCGAGAAGGACAAGTTCTACATGCCGATCCAGTGCCAGCAGTGCGAGAGGCCGCCCTGCGTAAAGGTGTGCCCCACGAAGGCCACCTGGAAGGAGCCCGACGGCATAATAGTGGTGGACTACAACTGGTGCATAGGCTGCAGGTTCTGCATAGCCGCGTGCCCCTACTGGGCCAGGAGGTTCAACTGGAGCGACCCCTACATCCCGAAGGAGGAGATCAACCCCAAGATGCACTACCTGGGCAACAGGATAAGGATGAAGGGTGTTGTGGAGAAGTGCACCTTCTGCATTCAGCGCACCAGGGAGGGCCGCTACCCCGCGTGCGTTGAGATCTGCCCCGTGGGGGCGAGGAAGTTCGGCAACCTGCTCGATCCGGAGAGCGACGTGCGCAAGGTGCTGGAGAAGAAGCGCGTGTTCCGCCTGAAGGAGGAGCTGGGAACGCAGCCAAAATTCTTCTACTTCATGGACTGAGGTGATGCGAATGGGCAAGCTAATCGACTTTGTGATAACCTCAATAAAGGTCTCCCTGACGGGGAGCAAGAAGTACTACGCCTGGCTGGCCAGCCTGCTGCTGCTGGTGATCTTCGGCGGCATATCCTACTACTACCAGCTCAAGTACGGCCTGATAATCACCGACATCCGCGACCAGGTGAGCTGGGGCAGCTACATCGCGAACTTCACCTTCCTTGTGGGCGTAGCCGCGGCCGCCGTCATGATTGTGCTCCCCGCCTACCTCTACAACTACAAGGAGTTCAAGCACATAACCATCTTCGGCGAGCTCCTGGCGGTGGGCGCGCTGGTAATGTGCCTGAGCTTTGTGCTCATTGACCTCGGACGTATAGACAGGATGTTCCACCTGCTGCCCATCACCGGCACGCCCAACTGGCCCCAGAGCATGCTCACCTGGGATGTAATAGTGCTCAACGGCTACCTCTTCCTGAACCTGCTGATACCGGGCTACCTGCTCTACAAGGCCTATGTGCGCGAGAAGCCCAGAAAGTGGATATACATCTTCATCCTGATTTCCATCCCCTGGGCTATAAGCATCCACACCGTCACGGCGTTCCTCTACGGTGGTCTCGCGGCCAGGCCCTTCTGGAACACGGCCATCATGGCCCCCCGCTTCCTGGCCAGCGCCTTTACAGCCGGACCGGCGCTGATGATAATAATCCTGCAGATAGTCAGGCGCTACACCTGCGTGGGCAAGCCCGGGTGCAAGCTGGTGGTGAGCGACAGGGCGCTGTTCACCCTGGCCCACATCGCCCTTATATCAATGCTGGTGAACCTCTTCTTCCTGGGCTCGGAGATATACACCGTGGCGTACGCGGCAACCTCCCACCTGGCGCCCCTCAAGTACCTCTTCTTCGGTCTGGAGCACAACGGAGTGACCTACGCAAAGCTCAAGCCCTACATGTGGGCGGCAATCACCATGGAGATAATAGCGGCGCTGCTGCTGCTCTTCCCGAAGACCAGGAAGAACTTCACCACCCTGAACATCGCCTGCATCTTTGCCTTTGTGGGCATCTGGACCGAGAAGGGCATGGGGCTGGTGATCCCCGGCTTCATACCCACGCCCATCGGCGAGATCTGGGAGTACTACCCCACCCTCATGGAGATAATGATAACCCTCGCCGTGTGGGCCCTTGGCTTCCTGGTGTACACGCTGCTGCTCAAGATAGCGATTGGTATCCTAGCGGAGGACGTGGTACACCCCAGCGCCAAGGACAAGGAGATGCCGGAGGGACACTAGCTCCCCGGCTCCGCTTTTTTTAATTTTTCCCGGCTACCACCTGGAGATGGCGTCGTCCACCGCCTTTACCCACTGCTTCACCGCATTCCTGAGGAGCTTCTTTACCTCCTCCTTAGGCACCGCCTCGTACATGTAGGCCCTGCCCCTCTCCCTGGTGACCACCCGCCTGTAGGCGAGCCCGTAGCCAACCAGGTTCTGGAGGGCCCTCTGCACGAGACTCCGGCTTTTTCCTATCCTCTCACTCAGCTCCGATGGGGTGCCCGGAGCCTTCAGCAGCTCAAAGTAGAGCTCCGCCTCCAGGGGGCGGAGACCGAGCAGGCACTGCATTACAGAATCAACACTCGGCTCGCCCGAACATATCAGACTCCTGGCCTCAAACATTTCCATCGCCGCGGCTTAACAACAATATGTTCAAATTTGTTGAACATGTTACACAACACAGGCAATAAAATAACTTTCCCCTGGGGCAATAAATAACTATCGCCCACCGGACGCGCAGGTGGTTCGCATGGACGAAATAGAGGAGATAAAGAGGCGGAAGCTGGAGAAACTGCTTCAGCGTGCTTCCGGGCACAGGCCGCAGGAGAGCTACCCATCCTCACCCCTCCACGTGAACGAGGCTACCCTTGAGGAGGTGGTGCAGCGCTATCCTCTGGTGCTGGTGGACTTCTACGCCGACTGGTGCCAGCCCTGCAGGATGCTCGCACCCGTGATAGACGAGCTGGCGGCGGAGCTCAGGGGTAAGGTGGTGTTCGCAAAGCTCAACGTGGACCTCAACCCGGGAGCGGCGATGCGGTACCAGGCGCTGAGCATCCCCACGCTGGTGCTCTTCAAGGAGGGCAGGGCTGTGGACCGCGTGGTGGGCGCGCTACCCAAGCAGGCGCTCCTGGCAAGGCTCAGGCGCTTTATGGGGTAAATCCCGCCACCTCCTGCGGCTGAGCTGCGCAAGGTTTATCCTCACCCCGTGCGAGCTTTTAGCATGCGCTTCCTGCCCTTCTACAAGGTTAGCGCCTTCTCGGACGTGCCCTACGCCGGCAACCCCGCGGCGGTGGTGCTAAATGCGGAGGGGCTTGACGACAGGGCGATGCTGACCATCGCTAGGGACGCCAACCTGACGGAGACCTGCTTCCTCTCCAGCTCCTGGAGGGCGGACTTCAAGGCGAGGTACTTCACCCCGACGCGGGAGGTGGAGCTCTGCGGGCACGCCACCATAGCCGGGGTGCACGTGCTGGTGGAGGAAGGCATGGCTGAGGGGCGCCGGCTCACCCTGGAGACCAGAGTGGGCGTGCTGGATGTGGAGGTGGAGAGGCGCAGCGGTGGCTTTGCTGTGTGGCTCACCCAGGCGGAGCCGGAGTTCTCCCCGGGAGTAGAGAGAGGGGAGGCTGCCTCCATCCTGGGTGTTGACAGGGCGGAGCTGGGCCACCTGCCCGTGGAGGTCGCCTCAACAGGGCTTCCGGCACTGCTGGTGCACCTCTCGCACAGGAAGAGCTTGGGGAAGATCAGACCAAAGCTGGAGGAGATTTCTGAGGTGTGCTCCCGCGTGGGTGCAGCCGGGGTGTACGCCTTCGCCCTCAGCGATAGCGAAGCCGAGGCGAGGTTCTTCGCCCCCCTCTGCGGCATAGACGAGGACCCGGTTACGGGCACCGCAGCTGGCGCGCTTCTGGCGTATCTGCTGCGCCACGGTGTCTTCTCCGGGGGGAGGCTGGTGGTGAGGCAGGGCAGGTTCCTGGGCAGGGAGGGCACAGTGTATGCGGAGCCCTGCGGGAGTAGGGTGAGGGTGGGAGGCCTTGCCAGCACCTTCCTGCGCGGACAAATTCTTGTTCCATGACGTTCAAATTTTGTCATCGTCGTCACCTTTCGCGCCTCGCGAGGTGAAGGTGATGAAGGAGTTCATATCAAAGGTGGTCGAGGGCAGGGACCTGAGCGAGGAAGAGGCGGAGCAGGCGATGAGGCTCATAATGTCGGGAGAGGCCACGCCAGCGCAGATTGGCAGCTTTCTCACCGCGCTGCGCATGAAGGGCGAAACAATAGAGGAGATTGCAAGCTTCGCCCGCGTTATGCGCCAGTTTGCGGCTCGAATAAGCCCGCGCGTTGAGGGCAGGCTCGTTGACACCTGCGGCACCGGCGGAGACAGGATGAAGACCTTCAACATCTCCACCATAGCCGCCTTTGTGGTTGCTGGCGCTGGCGTGCCGATAGCCAAGCACGGAAACAGGAGCGTCACCTCCAAGGCGGGAAGCGCCGACCTGCTCGAGGCGCTGGGCGTAAACCTCAACCTGACGCCGGAGCAGGTGGAGGGGATTATAGAGAGGATAGGGATAGGCTTCATGTTCGCCCCCGCCTTCCACGGGGCAATGAAGCATGCGATAGGCCCGAGAAAGGAGATAGGCATACGCACCGTCTTCAATGTGCTGGGTCCGCTTACAAACCCGGCGAATGCGCAGGCGCAGGTGCTGGGCGTCTTCGACGCCTCGCTGGTGGAGCCCATCGCCAGGGTTCTCTCCCGTCTCGGGGTGGAGCACGCCCTGGTTGTTCACGGCCTCGAGGGCATGGACGAGATCTCCACCTGCGGCGAGACGCTGGTGGCGGAGCTAAAAGGTGGCGAGGTGGAGACCTACACCCTCTCGCCGGAGGACTTCGGGATAAGGCGCGCCTCCCCGGAGGAGCTCCTCGGCAGGGATGCGCAGGGCAACGCCGCCATAGCGAGGGCACTGCTGGAGGAGAAGGAAACTGGAGCGAGGCGCGACATCGTGGTGCTCAACGCCGCCGCGGGGATATACGTCGCCGGCAGGGCGAAAAGCATCGACTCGGCCATCAACCTGGCGGAGGAGAGCATCGACTCGGGAAGGGCCTACGAAAAGCTCCTCGCCCTGGTCGAGGCGAGCAGGAGCTAGTTTCTTTTCCGACGGGAATTTCCGCGCTGCCTTCGGATAGCATGGTCAGGGTAAAGATATGCGGCAACACCAGCGTTGAGGATGTGGAGCTGGTCTCCGAGCTGGGCGCCGACTTCGCCGGCTTTATAGTGGAGGTTCCCGTGGATACGCCCCGCAAAATAAGCCTCGCCCAGGCGGAGAGGATAATGGAGGAGATGCCCTTCACCACCGCCGGCGTTATGGTGATTATGCCGCGAAGCGTGGAGGAGGCGCTCAACATGTACCTGGCGGTTCGCCCTGACTTCATACAGCTCCACGGCGATGAGTCGCCGCGCTTCGTGCGGGAGCTGCGCGGACTTGTCTCCTGCAACATAATAAAGACCATTCATGTGAGAGGCGAGGAGAGCATCGCCTTGGCAAAGCGCTACGTGAACTACGTGGATGCCATCCTCCTGGACACGCCCTCGGCGCGGGGGGGCGGCTCGGGCAGAGTGCACGACTGGGAGGTGTCGCGCAGGATAGTGGAGGCGCTGCCCAAGCCGGTTATCCTGGCTGGTGGTCTAACCCCGGAGAACGTTGCGGAGGCGGTGCGCGTGGTTAAACCCTATGCCGTGGACGTGTCCAGCGGCGTTGAGGCTTCACCAGGAAGAAAGGACCCGGAGAAGGTGAGGCGCTTTATTGAGAGGGCCAGGGGTGAGGAGTGAGTCAAGCCTTTTATAGCCACCGCGCCAAGGTTAACTCCATGAGGGACGTCTTCTCCTTCCTGCCTGAGGAGCGAGTGCTTCTGGATAGGGAGGACCTGCTCCTCTACGCCTACGACGCAACCCCAGCGGACAGGAGGTACCCCGCCGCGGTGGTGAGGCCGACCAGCAGGGAGGAGGTTGTGGAGATTGTAAGAGCCGCCTCGAGGCGCGGGCTCTGCCTTGTAGCACGGGGAGCGGGCACCAGCCTGAGCGGCGCACCTCTTCCCAGAGAGGGCTGCGTGGTGGTGGACTTCACGCTCATGAATAAGATAATTGAGGTGGACGAGGCGAACGCCTTCGTCGCTGCCCAGCCGGGGGTGGTCTACGAGGAGCTCAACCGCGTGCTGGCAGAGCACGGGCTCTTCTTCCCTCCCGACCCGGGAAGCGGGAGCGTGTGCACCCTGGGCGGGATGGTGGCGATGAACAGCTCGGGAATCAGGGCTGTGAAGTACGGCACCACCCGCGACTACGTCGCCTCGCTGGAGGTGGTGCTCGCCTCGGGAGAGGTGCTGCGCCTCGGCGGGAGGTACAGGAAGAGCGCCTCCGGCTACGATTTGAAGGGCCTCTTCGTGGGCAGCGAGGGCACGCTGGGGCTGTTCACCGAAATAGGCCTCCGCCTGGTGCCAAAGCCCAGCCACCGCGCAGCCATGATCGCAGGCTTCCACGACTTCAACGCCGCCGCGGAGGCGATCGCCAGAGCCATGAGGGCGCGCACAGACGTGGCGGTGCTGGAGGTCATGGACTCCCGCGTGGTTAAGGCGGTGGAGGGCTTCTCGGGCATTCACCTCAGCTCTGCGGAAGTCCTCGTGCTTGCTGAGGTTGAGGGCTTCGACGAAGGCGTAGAGGGGGAGATGCGCAGAGTTGCGCGGATTTTCAGGGAGGCGGGCGCGGAGGTGGAGCTCGCCCACGATGAGGCGGAGATCGCTAAGCTGTGGAAGGCGCGCAAGGCCGCTCTGCCCGCGCTGGCGCGCCTTGCGGAGACGCTACTGCTGGAGGACATCACTGTGCCCGTGGCGGCGCTGCCCGAGATGATGCGCAGGATAGGCAGGATTGCGGAGAGGCACGGGCTCAGGATAGCCACCTTCGGTCACGCGGGCGACGGGAACCTGCACCCCACCTTTCTCCTGAACGACGAGGAGGAGCTTGAGAGAGCGAGGGCCGCCGTGGAGGAGCTCTTCAGGGAGTGCCTCGCTCTGGGGGGCACGCTGAGCGGGGAGCACGGAATAGGTGTGGAGAAGCGCCCCTACTTCGAGCTGGAGCACGGAAAAGCGGCGCAGATAATGCGGGATATCAAGCGCACCCTGGACCCGCAGGGGATTATGAACCCGGGGAAGATTTTTTAAGCTACTTAGGTTAACATAAATAATTAGGTGACGTAATTTTAAATTAAAATGGTGGAGAAAATGAAGAAATCCATCTCGGAAATAAAAAAAATACTTAAAAAACATGAACCCGAACTTAAAAAGAAGTATAGAATCAAAAAAATTAGTATCTTTGGATCATATGTAAGGGACCAGCAAACAGACACGAGCGATATTGATATAATTGTCGAGTTCGAGGAAATCCCAGACTTATTAGAATTTGTAAGACTGGAAGAGTATTTGAAAAAAATTTTGGGGATAAAAGTTGATTTGGTAACAAAGGAGTCCATTAGCCCCTACATTAAAAAGTATATAGAAGGAGAGGTTATACCCATATGAAAAATCCAACACCCTATCTCAGGCATATTTTGGATGAATGCGAGTTCCTCCTGGAAAAATCTGCAGGTCTGGAATACGATGAATTCGTAGATGACCCAATATTGATGCGTGCTTTTGTAAGAAGTCTTGAGATAATCGGCGAAGCTGTTAAATACATTCCAGATGAATTCCGTGAAAAACATCCAGATATTCCATGGAAAGAAATTGCAGGCATGAGAGATAAGCTTATTCATGGATATTTCGGAGTAAATTATGGTATCGTATGGAAAACCATAAAGGAGAGGATCCCAGAGCTCAAAATACTTGTAGAAGGTCTTTTAAAGGAAACCGAAAAATAAGAGCGAGAGATCCTGCCATGAAAAAGAAGCTCCTCCTGCACGTGTGCTGCGCCCCGGACGCGACGGTGCCCTACCTGCGCCTCAGGGATGAGTACCAGGTGATTGCCTTCTTCTACAACCCCAACATCCACCCGCGGGAGGAGTACGAGAGGCGCCTCCGCGAGGCGGAGAAGCTGGCTAAGCTGTGGGACTTCCCCCTGATTGTCGGGGAGTACGACATGGAGCGCTGGTTCAGTGCTGTTCGCGGGCTTGAGGAGGAGCCCGAGGGGGGAAGGCGCTGCGAGGTGTGCTACGCCCTGCGCCTGGAGGAGAGCGCCAGGCTCGCGAGGGAGCTGGGCTGCGACGCCTTTGCAACCACGCTCACCATAAGCCCCCACAAAAGCGCTGAGAAGATAAACGCCCTGGGGAGGGAAGCAGGCAAGCGGCGGGACGTCGCCTACCTGGAGTCCAACTTCAAAAAGAGGGACGGCTTCAAGGAGAGCGTCAGGCTCAGCAGGGAGCTGGGCCTGTACCGGCAGAGGTACTGCGGTTGCAGGTACTCCATGAGGTAGCTACTCCACTATGGTGGTGTTCCAGGGCAGGGAGCTGAACTGCACCACCTCGCCCGGGCTAACCTCGTGGCGTATCGCTATCCTGTCCTCGCCCACGAAGACCACGGTGGAGTTCCAGGGGTAGCCCACGTTGATAACATCCCCCTGGCTGAGCAGCACCTCGATGGTCACATTGGCGTCCACCCTGGTGACCTTCGCCTTAATGTTCTCCATGATGTCTATCGTGGCGCCCACCTGAGCCGGGCCCATGATGGCCTCGTACTCCTCCCTGGGTACGGTAATGTAGCGCCTGAGGTACTCGATGCGCGGGAGCTCATCCTCTATGGGTATGGCCTCCACCAGCATGGGGTTATACTCCCCATACGCCTCCGCCGGCGGCAGGGTCACGGTCTTGGTCTCATTCACCCGCATTCCAGCCACAGCGCTGTCAAAGCCACGGATAACCTCGCCGGCACCCAGGGTGAAGGTGAAGGGCTCATAGGTTTCCCTGGGGGTGAAGTACTCCGACTTCGGTATGCTCTCATTCTCGGCAACCTCGCGGAGGGTGGTGTCGAAGAGCTCGCCGCTCTCAAGCCTGCCCACGTAGTTCACCGTCACCAGGTCGCCCTCCTCAGCGACCTCCACGGGGATGCCGTCGCGGGTCGCGTTGAGCAGGGTTATGGTGAAAACCAAAGTCTTGCCCGCGAGGGGCGGGTTTGCGTCGATAAAGGCGTGCGTGCCATTGGTGTAAACCCGCGCCATGCCCAGGGCTGTGACGATGGTGGTGTTCTCCACGTTGTGCACAAGCTTAATGGGCGGAAGCTCCAGCTCGGATTCCGGAAGCTGCCCCTGAGCAGGGCGCTCCTCCTCTCCGCCAGAGCCGAAGAGGTCTGAGAGCACGCCGCTGGCGAGAACCCCTCCCACCATTATCAGCACCAGGAACCATATCCAGGGACGGTTGTCCTTCTTTTTCTCATCCATTGGAGAAGCTTGCACCCCTGGCTTTATATACTTTTCCCAGGGCTACCTCCTGCTGAACCTCCTTTCAATCTCCTCAAGCCCCAGGGTGACCATCGTTGGTCTGCCGTGGGGGCAGGTCTCCGGTCTGGAGGTTCTGCTCAGGTGGGCGAGCAGGGAGCGCATCTCCTCCATGCTCAGGTAGTCCCCCGCCTTCACCGCATTCTTGCAGGCGACGCGGTATATCATCTCCTCCCGCCGGCGTTCCACATCGCCGAGGCTGCCCACCTCTATCAGGGAGTGGAGCACCTCCCTCACCTCCTCAGCCCCGACGGCACTGCCCAGGAAGAGGGGGACTGCCTTTACCAGGTAGCTGCGCTCCCCGAACTTCTCCACCTCGAAGCCCAGGTCTGCGATGAAGCTCAGATTTTCCTCCAGCACTGCCGCCTCCCTGGGAGAGAGTTCAATGAGCGCCGGCGACACGAGCTGCTGCTTCTCCAGCTCCCTCCGCTCCAGCTGAGCCTTGAACCTCTCGAAGAGCACCCGCTCGTGGGCGGCGTGCTGGTCTATGAGCACAAGACCGGAGCTGCTCTCGGCCAGGATGTAGGTGTTGTGCAGCTGGCCCAGGGGCCTGAGCTGCCTGAAGAAGAGGGCCCGCGCTCCCGCCTTCCGCTCAGAGCCATACTCCGGCTTTGCCTCCTTCACAACGCCCCGCACAGGTGCGCGCTCCACCTCCAGGCTCAGCTGTCTGGGCTCTGGCTTCGCCGGGCTGCGCTGGTGCAGCGCCTCGCTGATTGCCTCAACCAGAAGGGAGCGCAGCTTCTCCTCCTCTTTGAACTTCACCTCTATCTTAGCGGGATGCACATTCACATCCACGCGCTCCGGCGGGAGCTCGAGAAAGATGAAGGCAAGGGGATGGCGGTGCTTCGGCAGGAGGGTGTGGTAGGCTTCTGCCAGAGCATCGCGGAGCAGGCTGCTCCTCACGTAGCGCCGGTTCACGAAGAGGTACTGCTCCGCCCGCGAGGCTCTTGTAAGCGAGGGAGGGGACACAAAGCCGTGGATGCGGTAGCCTCCGCGCTCCAGCTCAAGCTTGCGGAGCTGCTCTGCCGTGCTCCTCCCGTAGAGCTGTGCCAGCCTCCCCCTCAGCCCTGCCCTCGGCGCCACTATGCTCCGCCTGCCTTCTCTGAAAAACTCGAAGTGCACCTCGGGAAAGGCGAGGAGGTAGCGGGTGAGCGTCGCCACCACGGCGCTCCCCTCGGCCGCGGCGCTCTTCAGGAACTTCCTTCTCGCCGGGGTGTTGAAGAAGAGCCTCTCCACCACAACGCTCGTGCCGAAGGCGCAGCCGCTCGCCTCGAGGCTGAGCACCTCTCCGCCCTCAACCACTATGCGCGTGCCCTCCAAGCTACCCCGCTCCCTGGTCTCCATGGTAACCCTCGCCACGCTCGCAATGCTGGGCAGGGCCTCGCCCCTAAAACCTAGGGTGCGCACCGCGTACAGGTCGCTGAAGCTGGAAATCTTGCTGGTGGCGTGCCTCTCAAAAGCCAGGCGGGCATCCTCCCGCGACATGCCCACGCCGTCGTCGCTTACGCGGATGTAGCTCTTCCCGCCGTCGCGTATCTCAATCACAATGCGCCCGGCTTCTGCGTCGAGGCTGTTCTCCACCAGCTCCTTGACCACGCTGGCGGGGCGCTCCACCACCTCACCGGCGGCGATTCTGCTGGCGACGCTCTCGCTGAGCACGCGGATGCGGGGCATGCTCTTAGTTAGGCTTAGGATAAATAAAAGGATTGGCCAGGCAGAAGTTTATCCATAAACCCTCTCCCTTTTATCCGCTTTTATGACTACACCAGTCAAATCTAACGTAATCTCCGCGCTTAACTTCTTTGCGAATTTCCTCCACTTCTTTTAGTTCTTCCTCTGTCATCTCCTCATATCCGAGAAAATTATCTATTTTTGTGTTTAATTCAATAATCATTTTCTCTATGTTACTTATTTTCTCCAGCAGTACGTCGTTCATATCTATAACCACCACCCTACCTTCATAAATTTATCTCTTCTGAATCAGCAGCTCAGAAAATTTCTTCCGCCTCTATCGTGGTGGTGAAGGTGCGCAGCAGCAGCTCCTCTTCCGGCTCAGGAGTTGTCAGAAGCACGAGCTCGCTCCACCTGCGGTACTCCTGCGCCCTTGCCTCAAGCGCCCTGAGCCTTTCCACCACGCTGCGCTCCGCCATCTCCTCCCTCAGCGAGGAGAACATCTCCTCGCTTCCCGCGAGCAGCTTGGCCTCGTAGAGGATCTTGCACGCCACCATGTCCTCAAAGCTCTGGAAGCGCAGCTGCTCTCTGGCTTTGCTCCACCTCTTAATCAGGTAGTCCAGCTCCTCCTTGCGGGGCATCGCGAGCAGGCGGTGCTTTATCTCAAATAGCAAGCTGTCCAGCTTCCTTTCGAGTTCGGCACTCACCTCGTCGCCGAGAATCACCACCAGGTCTAGATCTGAACCCGCCACAAGCTCGCCGGTGCTGCGCTCAGGTCTGGGATCGGCATGAGCCATGCCCAGGGGGACGTCTCCCCCCAGGATGAAGCAGCTCCGCCTCAGCAGCTCCTCCCCCTCGGTGCCCAGCCTCCCTATCGCCTCCTCCACCACCCGCCTGGCAAGGCGCAGCTTGCGTGCGCTTATCTCGGCTATCTCCCTCTCAAGCTGAGCCGCTCGCTCTGCAACCTCCCTTCCCTGCTCCTCGAGCCCCACCACAGTGTAGGTGAGGAACTCCCGCTGAATCGATGGCGAGAGGCGGGCGTAGCCCTCGACGCGCTTATCCAGGCGCAGGTAGCGCCTTCCAACCCGCTTAGTTACGATGCGCCTGCTCAGCATGCAGGTGCGCCACAGGATAAAGTCGTTTATTCCGAGGCTCTCGTAGAGCTCCTTACCAAGCGCCACGCCATGGCTCTTGAGAAACTCCACCACCCGCTGCTCAACCCTCTGCAAGTGCTTTCACCTTCTCAGCTATCGCCGAGCCCACCTGCTCTGTGGAGGCGCTGCCCCCTATGTCGGGGGTGCGCACCCCCTCTCTGAGAGTCTCAGCCACCGCCTGCTCCACAAGCTTCGCCGCCTCGCCCTCGTCCAGCTCCCTGAGCATGAGCGCGCCAGCGAGAATCTGAGCCACGGGGTTCGCCAGACCCTTGCCCTTTAGGTTGGGCGCGGAGCCGTGCACCGGCTCGAACATGCTAACTCCGCGTGGATTTATGTTCCCGCTCGGTGCCAGGCCTATGCCACCCTGAATCTGCGCTCCAAGGTCTGTGATGATGTCTCCGAACATGTTTGGAGTAACCACAACGCGAAAATGCTCGGGCATGCTCAGGAAGTACATGGTTACCGCGTCAACGTAGTTGTGCTCCGTCTCAACGTCCGGATACTCCTTTGCCACCCCCTCGAACACCTCCCTCCACAGGGAGTAGACGTGGGTGAGCACATTCGCCTTGTCCACGCTGGTAACGCGAGGCATGCGCTCCCGCTTCGCCAGCTCGAAGGCGTAGCGAATCACACGTTCAGCGCCTTCCCGCGAAATCACGCCTATCTGGAAGGCAACCTCTTCGCTCCCCTCCTTTGTTATGTCCATCCCGAACTTCAGCTCGTACAGCTCCCGCTTTACCTCCAGCTCCTCCCTCTGCCTCGCCTTCGTAATGCGCGCGCCCACGCCCACGTAGAAGTCCTCGGTGTTCTCCCTCACCACGAAGAAGTTTATGTCCTCCGGCTTCTTGTCCTTAAGCGGCGTGGGGATGCCTGGATAAAGCCTCACAGGGCGGAGGTTAACGTACTGGTCGAAGTAGAAGCGCAGCTTGAGCAGGATGCCCTGCTCCAGGATACCCGGCTTGACGCGA
>JAADFX010000045.1 GCA_013152685.1 Methanobacteriota archaeon
CGGCATTAAACCACTACTTCAACAACCTTTGAGTGAGGTTTAGAAGCAGCTTCTTTCACAAAGTCTTCCGCCAGCGACTCGAGGCACGCCCATTTATAACGTGGCGTGTTATATTTAAAATCGCACTCTATTGAGACTGCTTACCTTTCAGCTCTGCGATTATCTCCTTGTACACCGCTCCTTGATCTCCTGCACAAGCTTCTCCTTTGCTGCCACCTCACCCATGATAAGCTCCTGCTTTATGGCGCTCTGCAGGTCCAGCACAGCCCCGCACCTTACGCAGAAGTGGGCGCTTGTGGGATTGATATACTTACAATGGCGAGTAAGGACAAATACAGGAGATTTGCATAACCACGCGAAGAGGAGGAGGTGGGCCAGAGAGGAGCTGAAAGAGATTATTGCAGAGAGTGTCAGGGAGTCTGTGCTCGTTACACGGAGCACTTCTCCGGTTGCTGCGCGGGTACTGCTGCCCTCCAGGGGCTACCTCAGCACGGCATCACCGCGGAAGCCCCTCTCGCGGAGCTCCCTTATGTACTTCAGCTCCTCGTAGAACTCCAGCGTCTTCCTCGCCAGAGCTATCTTCTCCTGCGCCGCCTTCAGGGCACTAGACACCCTGGGCTGGGAGATTCCGAGAGCCCGCGCAATTTCCTCCTGGGTGAAGCCCATTGCGTGGTAGCGCAGCACCTGCGCCTGCCTTTCAGTGAGTATTCCCACTCCTTCCATGGCACCACCATAATACAATGCTATTATATCAGGGACTGGTATATATTCTTTTCCCATACAGACGAGGGCAAATATTTATATACCAGGAGGTCCATATAATGCTCAGCGGCATTCCTGCTGCAATGCATATAATAAAAAACTGTTATGTGAGGTGAAGTGAATGGGAATGAACCCGCTTGAGGCGCCCTGGCTAAGCTCCAGGAAGTTCCCCGGAAAGTTTGAGGAAGAGCTGACCGACGATGATATACGCGAGTGGGAGGAGAAGGAGAGGCAGGGTCTCATTGTGGACGACGTGCCCGGTGGCACTGACGTGAGCATACCCATACGCGTGGACTACATGAACGGCGACTACCATCGCGCCTATGAGATCCTCCAGAAGAACAAGATACCCATAAAGTACAAGACGGTGATGACCGTCCCGCCCTTCCACGCGACGATTCACGTCTTCCCGCCGGATGGCGTAAAGGCGATGAAGCTCCTGCGCAAAGCAGGCATAACGATGTACAAGGTGAAGCCCGTCTTCTAAGGGCTCAGCTCTTCTTTTTTTCTACTTTTTGTCCTTGCCTGTTTCTGGTTGTAAATTTTTTATTCTGCCGCGGTGAAATAACCCCATGGAGGTTGACCTCCCTCAAGGGTGGGAGGAAGCGGCGAGGCGCATAGCTGAGGAGAGGCCGCGCAGGGTGCTCGTGCTGGGCGAGACCGACACCGGCAAGAGCACCTTTATCCGCTTCCTGCTGAAAACACTGCTCGGCTCTGGGGTGAGGTGCTCACTGGTTGATGCCGACATAGGGCAGAAGGATTTGGGTCCGCCGGCAACGGTTACCCTGGGCGAGTTTCAGTTCCTCTATGAGCTCCGCCTGGGGAAGGTGGGGGCGATGTACTTCGTGGGCTCCACATCTCCGCGGAGGCACCTCCTGCCCCTGCTGGTGGGCACCAGCCTCCTCCTGGAGAGGGCGAGGGGCGAGGTGGCGGTGGTGAACACCACGGGCTTTGTGAGGAACGCCGGCTTCGCCCTCAAGGGCTTCAAGATAGAGCTTCTCAAGCCCGAGCTGGTCATTGCGCTGCAGCGTGGGCGGGAGCTTGAGCCCCTGCTGCGGAGCTATGCGCACGTGCCCTGCCTCAGGCTTCAGGTCTCCGCCAGGGCAAAGCCCAAGAGCTTCGAGGAGCGCCGCGCCCTGCGCAGGGAAGCCTTCCGCAGGTACTTTTCCCCTGCAAGGGAGAAGAGGCTGAGCATGGAGGAGGTGAGGTTTCAGCGGGTCAGCGTGGCCGGCGAAGGTGATGCGGAAGCCGGAGCCAGGCTGAGGCGCAACCTGCTGGTGGGGCTCGCGGACGAAAGGGGCGAGGTCCTCGGTCTGGGGATTGTTAAGAGCCTTGACGGCAGGGCGCTGAGCGTGCTGACACCCGTGAGGGAGGAGGTGGCAGTGGTGCAGCCGGGCAGCCTGCTCCTCCGCGAGAGCGGCGAGGAGCTGGGCTTTGTGAGGTGGTAGGGTGTACTACCGCTGCGGGCTCAAGCAGGCCAGGGCTTATATGGCGGGCAGAATCCTGCTCGCCTTCAATGTGAATGTGGACGCGGTGAAGCATGCGAGGCAGGGGGAGCTCGACGCCCTCCGGCTCCCGAAGGAGCTGAGCCCGCTCCGCGAGTGCGCCGCCACTGGGGAGCAGCGGGAGGTGTACGTGAGCCGGCGCACCATGGAGTTCCTCCTTGAGAACCTGGGCTACGACTTCTTAGCAATAGGCGGGCAGTGTGGCCAGGCTGCGCTGGCAGCCTCTCGCCTGGGCGTAAAAAGCTACCTGCACCTTGCCGAGAGGTGCCGCGCCGTGGGTGAGCTGCTCGGCGAGCATGTCCTCGTAGCCGGCGACAGGGGCTTTGTCAGCGTGAGGGAGCTGGACGAGGAGTGCTCACCCGCGATGCACTTTGTGATTGAGCTGAAAAGGGGAGAGGTGCACTTCGGCAATGCCGTGCCTGAAAACACGCGCTTCATAGCCTCCTGGGACCCGGCGGGAGAGGAGCTCAGCATCGACACCACCTTTGTGGAACTCATAAGGGGGGAAATCGGGAGCATACCCAAGGGCATGATTTCGGGCTTCCACCTGGCAAAGCCGGAGAGGGCGGGAAGAGTAAGGGAGGTGGAGAGGCTGATAGAGGAGTGGAGGGAGCTCAACCCTGAGCTCTTCCTCCACCTGGAGCTGGCGCAGTACCGCAGTGCACGCGTGCTCAGGGAGGTGAGGCGCAGGCTCTTCCCCATAGTGGACAGCGTGGGCTTCGACAGGGCGGAGCTCCGGCAGCTCACCGGCGAGGCTCAGCTTATCCCCGCCCTGGAGGAGGTTTCAGCCGAGGTGGAGCGCGCCGTGCTGCACTGCTCCTCCTACGCCCTTTGCCTGAGCGACGACTACCCCAAGCAGGTCAAGGCGGCGCTGCAGTTCGGCTCCCTCCTGGCCGCCTTCAGGGCAGAGCACGGCAGGCTGCCTAGCATCGCCGAGCTTGAGCGCTTCTCTCCGCCGAAGCCCTGCCGTGCTGGAATAGAGGCGAGGAGGGAGCTCATGAAGCACCGCTTTGACAAGGGCCTGGTGGTGGTTCCGGCGCTTTACGTGGATAATCCCAAAGCCACCGTTGGGCTCGGGGACACCTTTGCGCTGGGGTTTACGCTGGTGGTCTGACTTTTAGATTCTGAAAAGCAAACTATTTATTCCGCTCCACGCACCTTAATGCGGGGGTCAGCCGGTGGCCAGCGTTCTGTGCGTGGACGACGATCCCGGATTTCTGGAGATGCTGGGGAGCCTCCTGGAGAAGCGGGGGTACACCGTCCACCTCGCCGGGAGCGGCATGGAGGCGCTCTCCCTTCTCGAGGAGCTGTCCCCTGACCTAATCCTGCTGGACATCATGATGCCTGAGCTGGACGGCTGGGAGACGCTGAGGAGGATACGCGGCATGGGGTGCCGCGCCCCGGTGATTGTTCTCACAGTGCTCTACGAGCCTGAGTACAGGGAGAAGAGCTTCGCCGCCGGCGCCGATGCCGTGGTGCCAAAACCCGTGGAGAGGGCGATACTCTTCAAGACGATTGAGAGCCTGCTGGGCAGGGGATAGCGCTACCTCCTCCTGAAGAGTCCCACCAGCACCATGCCCGCGACGAAGCCGCCCACGTGGGCGAAGTAGGCCACGCCGCCGTAGCCCAGCTTCATCGTCTCCAGCGTGGCTGTGCCGGCGAATAGCTGGAACACAAACCAGAAGCCCAGGAGCACAACCGCCGGCAGGCTCACCCAGCGGATGAAGTAGCCGAAGAACACCAGGGTGTGCACCCTCGCAAAGGGGTAGGTGATGAAGTAGGCGCCCAGCACCCCTGCAATGGCGCCGCTTGCGCCGACGTTGGGCAGCGTGGAGGCGGGGTTGATGGCTATCTGCAGCCCGCTCGCGGCGAGGCCGCAGAGGATGTAGAAGAGCAGGTACCTGCGGTGTCCCATGGCGTCCTCCACATTGTCGCCGAAGATGTACAGGTAGAGCATGTTTCCCGCGAGGTGGAGCACGCCGCCGTGCAGGAACATGCTTGTGAGGAGGGTGTGAAGCGCCTCCCCGCGGGACACAAGCGCGGGAATCATGCCGTAGGTGTAGAGGAACTCCTCCAGAGAGCCCTGCAGCGCCAGCATGAGCTCGTAGGCGAAGACGGCAACGTTGACTATGATTAAGGCGTAGGTCACGTAGGGCGTGCTCCGCGAGGGGTTCTCGTCGCGGATGGGCATCATGGCTCTTCCCTCAGGGTGAGTTCTCTAAAGGCGCGGTAGGCGTCGGACTTCCTGAATATCCTGAAGCCCAGCTTCACGAGCAGGGGAGGGGAGAACTCGAAGGCTGTGTTCAGGAGGAGCAGTGCTCCTAATATAAGAGTGGCGAAGGGTGGGGCATTGCTCAGGTACGCGGCGAGGAAGCCGATGAGCGTGGCAAGGATGCTCGCGGCTATGCCGGAGAGGTGCATCGCCGCTCTCGCTCTGGGAGAGGCACGCAGGTAGCTGGCGTAGTCCAGCTTGAGGGTGGGCTCTATCCTTGCGGGGCCGTCGGGGAAGTAGAAGAGGAAGCGCATGCCCAGCGCCTTTCCGGCGGCGAGGTGGGCGAGGGGGTGCAGCGCAGTCATTAGCAGGAAGGTGGCGAGGATTGTGAGCAGGCCGTGCAGAGCCGGCTGCATCTTCGGAGCGAGTAGGAGCAGGAGTGCCGCCAGGAGAAGGAGGAGCAGCATGGCGGCAGTGCCCAGAGCTATGCCCACCCTCACCCCTGCCCTGCGCGCAAATATCTCCGCGTCTATTCCCGCGATTCTGTCGGCATGGGCTTCTATAAGCTTCCGGCTGCGCTTTACCCGCGCCACAAGGCGCCAGAACTCAGCCTCGTCCAGCTCCCTCTCGAGCTGCGAGAGCTTTTCCTCGACCTCCCGCGGGCGCATCACTTTATTATTCTCCCCCGCCATTTATAACCATGTACTTCGTGGGCGTGGACCTCGCCTGGTCGCCCCGCAATACCAGCGCCGTGGCGGTGGCAAGGGGCGAGGAGCTGGTTGCCTGGGCTCCAGCGCTGGGAAGCGTGGAGGAGATAGCCGGCTACATCCTCAAACACGTGGGTGGCTCTCCCGCCTTTGTTGCAATAGACGCACCGCTGGTGGTTGCCAACGCCAGAGGAAGCAGGGAGTGCGACCTCCGCGTTGCGAAGCTCTTCAGGCGCTACGAGGCTGGGGTTTACCCCGTGAACCGCCGCCTGCTTGAGCGCTACGGCGGGGTGCGCGGCGAGAGGCTGGCGAGGCTTCTGGAGGGCGCCGGCTTTGAGAACAACCCTGGCTTAGCGGCTCCCCACGAGGGCAGGGCCTTCGCCGAGGTGTTTCCCCACTCGGCGATGGTGGCAATCTTCAGCTTAAGCAAAACCCTGAAGTACAAGGCCAGGAAGGGAAGGAGCCGCGAGCTGCGCTATAGCGAGTTCCGGCGCTATCAAGAGCTCCTCCGCTCCTTAGCTAAGGCGGAGCCGCCGCTGCGCGTGCCTGAGGAGCTTCTTGCCGTGGAGGTGGAGAGGCTGCGGGGCTCTGCTCTGAAGCGCTACGAGGACCTGCTCGACGCCGTAACCTGCGCCTACATCGCAAGCTACTGCTGGCACCGCAGGAGCTGCGCCGTAGTCGGGAGCCTGGAGGAGGGGTACATCCTCACCCCCTTGCCTTAACTTTTTATTTCCCAGCGCAGAGTTTACCCCATGCGGAAAGCGGTGCTGCTCCTCTACATGGGCGGGCCCGAGGCACTGTCGCAGGTGAAGCCCTTCCTGTACCGCCTCTTCTCAGACCCCTACGTTCTCCCGCTTCCAAAGCCGGTGCAGAAGCCCCTCGCATGGCTGCTCGCTACTCTGCGCGCGCCGGTGGTGAAAAAGCGCTACGCCCTGATTGGCGGGTGCTCCCCCCTGCCCAGAACAACCCGCGCCCAGGCGGAGGCGCTGGAGAAAAAACTCGGCTCTGGCTACAGGGTGTTCGTGGGCTTTCGCTACGTGGAGCCCGGCATAAAAGGCGCTGTGGAGGGCATTGTCGAAGCCGGCATTAAGGAGGTTATCGCCTTGAGCCTCTACCCCCACTACGCGCGTGCCACCACTGGCACCTGCTTCGCTGAGCTGGAGCGCGCTGTGCAGGAGCTCGGCGCGGAGCTTGAGGTGAGCCGCATCGAGAGGTGGGGCGACTTTCCGCCCTACCTGGAGGCGCTCGCCGGGAAGGTGGCAGAAGCGCTGGCACGCTTTCCACCGCGCGCGGAGGTGGAGGTGGTGTTCTCAGCCCACTCGCTGCCCGAGAAGGCCGCAAGGCGGGATAGCTACGAGGAGCAGGTGCGCGCCACCTGCGAGGGGGTCGCGCGGCTTTTGAAGCTCAGTGGCTATCGCCTGGCCTACCAGAGCGGCCTGCGCTTCGGGAGGTGGCTCTCGCCGAGCGTGGAGGACGTGCTGAAGGAGCTTGCGGAGGAGGGGGTAAAGCAAGTGCTGCTTGTGCCCGTGAGCTTCGTCTCGGACCACATAGAGACCCTCTACGAGATAGACTTCGTTTATTCTCAGCTTGCCCGCAGGCTTGGAATAAAAGCACTTCCGCAGGGCTGAGTCGCTCGGCACATCTCCGAAGTTCATCGATGCCCTGGCGGAGCTGGTGGAGAGAGCCTGAAAAGTGCTATCGCTTTATAATGTTACCCTTCTACCTCCTTACATGCTCAAGAAGGATTTTCTTAAGCTTCTTAAGGAGGATGAGGAGTTTCGTCACGCCGTCGCCGGGCTTATAGGCTATGAGGAACTGTTGGAAGGTCAGAGGGAGATAAGAGGAGAGATAAAAAGGCTCTGGGAGGAGGTTAAGAGCCTCCGTGAGGAGACCATAGAGCTGAGGAAGGGTCAGGAGAAGCTCTGGGAGGAGGTCAGGGGTATAAAGACCACGCTTGGAGCAATAGGAGCAAGGTGGAGTATGATGAGTGAGAGCGCCTTCAGAGAGACCCTCCGCGGTCTGCTTGAGAAGGACTTCATGGCAAAGGTGGAGAAGTAGGTCCACAGCGACACCGAAGGCTATGTGTTCGGATATCCCTCTGTAGTGGACATTGACATCCTCATAAAAGACAGCAAGCGAATAGCGCTTGAGGTTACCTCCCATGCAAGGG
>JAADFX010000046.1 GCA_013152685.1 Methanobacteriota archaeon
GGAGGAGGGAGCTGGGGGAGGGGGGCTACTTCGACCTGGGGGATTGCTCCGGAAACCCACCAACGGAAAGGTGGAGGTACCAGCGCCCCTTTCGCCCACCGGTATGTGGTGAGGATTTCTCCAGCCTCGCCTGAACTGCCACAGCCAGTGGTGGCGGGGTGGACGGTAGAACGTGTTTACAGTGAAAGCTATCGCGTAGGGATATGACCTACCAAGCTCGTGAAGGAGAACCTTGAGCCCGTGCTCGCCGAGCTCAAGTATGTCGGATAGCTTAAGCTCCTGGATGGTTTCCCAGCGCTTCAGTGTGATGCGAGGGGAGATTAGCTCGCCAGTGTCGATTAGTGCTCTGATGCTCGCCACGTCTCCGCCCTCCTCCTTATGGCTTTGGCATGGATTCTGACAAGGGTGTTCCTGCCCGCTGGAATCTCTTCAGTGTGTGTTACTTTGAATCCGCAACGGGGGCATTTTTGCTGAAAGTCAAGTTCAGAGCCGCATAGAATACAGTATGGCATTACTGCTCCCCTCCACCGTATTTTCGGTTTAGCCGCTCTATCTCCTCGATTACCTTGTTTACGTCTTTGATTCTTGTGTTATGTCCGAGGCTGGCGATGAATTTTTTCAGAGCATCACGTTTTGAAACCGTTTTAGCCCTGTTTATCGCAGCAATTACATTTCTGATGTCGCCTTTCCTGATACTCCCGCTATTCCTCCCCCAGATGAGGGCAACCAAATCCTCGTCGTCGAACCTCTTCGTTAGCTCCGTTATGGTCTGGCTGACTTTTTCGAGTATTTCCTCCGCGTGCCTGAGCGTCTGGCTGATTTCCCATATCTCCTCCTTGGTGATTGTCTCTTCGTCGTTGAGTTGCACTTCTTTCGGGCATCGCTCCAAGTCGCTCAGCAGGATTAAATCTCCTGTCTCAAGGCAGCAATGCCGCTTATCCCCTTTTACTCGGGTTACCCCGAGGAATTCGCATCCGTCCGCCTGGCATTTTTCTACTTCCAACTACTCCACCTCCTTTATGTCCGGTAACCGCTGGCCTTTGCGCCAGCGGTGGATTACCTTCCTGCAACAGGGCGGGACTTTGAAAGCCCTGAGCGCCTTCATCTCCTCCCTATAGGGCCAGTCACGAGTCTTTACCTGGATTAGCAACACCTCTCGCTCGTTGGCAGCTATGAGGTCGAACAACCCTTGGCTGGCTGCCGACCTCGTGACGTGGTAGCCCTGCTGTTCCAGGAGAGCCTTGCTCTTGTGCTCGTAGTATCTGCCGACTCGTGCCCTGTTTACCACGCCTCTCCCCCCTCTGCTATTTCTGAAGGCGAAGAATGAGACTCAGAAGGCTCGGAAGCCTCTACCTCTTCCTTGAAGTATTTGCGGAGCTTTTCGAGCTGGGAACCGTGAATTATCCAGACGTTGCCCGCTCGTTTCGCATACTCCCACGCAGAGTCATATATCCTCCCGGATTCTCCTCCTATAACGAGAGCGGGAATGGCATGTTCGCCATAAGCCCATTGAACCTCTTGAACGAAGGTGGCGAGCCAGCCCGCCCCTATCGCTTCGTTGAATTTGAATTCAAAAACTATCGGGATTGAACCGTGGAACCATTTGAGCCTCTGCCATTTGTCACCCATGCGGATGTAGGGCATGGCATAGGCTACCAGGTCGAAGATTCTGAGCTTGCCTCGGATAATCTTCCTGACTTGGCGGTTGTGATCGTAAATCCTGAATACTAATCCGTCATGCTTGAAGGCATAGCCGAAAAGCTCCTCAAGCTCCGCCTCGAACTTCTTGCCCTTGCCTATCCTCTCAGTGCGCTGCTGCCTGATTTCTGCAAGCTTGTCCTTGATGATAGAGTCGATGAACTCTTCCTTGGCGTCAAGAGCCCAGTAGAAAGTGGCATGGACATATTCGCCGTTATGCTCCTTGACATGCTTATTCTTCAGCAGTCCATTCCTCACGTAATTTTCGAGAAGCGAGAGGTCAACAGCGCCATACCTCGTTCTGATGTCGTAGTTGCTCCAGACGTGGAGGTTGTATTTGAGCTCTCTGTAAATTTCACTTATCTCTGCCGGGAGATGCTTCTCCAGGTACTCCTCGACAAACACGTCGTGAAGCTCGCGGTGGGCGTGGCTGAAGTAGATGTAGAATACCTCGTTGCCGAAGCCTATGTAGCCCCTGCTCCTCGCAAGGATTCCGCGCTTGTAGAGGTTACTAAGCGCCTCGCTGATTCGCCTCTTGTCCTCACCATCTTTGGCAATCTCCGTGGTCGTGAAGTAGTCAAGCTGAAGCTCAGAGAGCCTTTTAATCACCTTCTCAACATAAGAGCCAGGAGTGGTGTATGTGGTCTTGCCGTCGATACGGTAGAGAACCATTCCCCCAGGTGTCTTTTTGACGAACTCCACTTCCAACCAGCATACCCCCAATCCCCAAACCAAAACGGGAGGTTTAAAAATTAGCGCTGGAGAGGACTCTGGAAAAGTAGATTCTAAAAGGCGGCGATGGGCCCGGAGGGATTCGAACCCACGACCGCCCGGTTATGAGCCGGGCGCTCTACCGCTAAGCTACGGGCCCTCAAGGACATTTCCTCTACGCTTCAGCAACGACAAAAAAGGATTATGTAAGGGAGGGTATATATACCCGGGGCGTCAGAGTAGAGGAGGGGAGACGCAATGAGCCGGAGTGTGGAGGAGGTAGCCAGAAAAATCGCCAGCATGGAGATCAGGGGCGCCGCCAGGATAGCCCAGAGCGCGGCGCGTGCACTGCGCGACTTTGCCCTGAGCTACCGCGGAAACAGCGCGGAGGAGTTCCTCTCGGAGCTGCATAAAGCTGGAGAGGTGCTGAAGGGCGCCAGGCCCACGGCGGTCAGCCTGCCCAATGCGGTGAACTACGTGCTCCTCGCCGCTGGCGGCAAAGACGAGGTGGAGGAGATAAGGAGCGCCGTGGTGGAGGCGGCGGAGAGGTTCATCGCCCGCTCAAAGCGTGCGCTGGAGAGGATAGGGGAGATAGGGGCGAGGCGCATAAAGAGCGGCGACGTGGTGCTTACCCACTGCAACTCCCAGGCGGCGCTGTCGGTGATAACCACCGCCTTCCGCCAGGGGAAGGAGGTGCAGGTAATCGCCACGGAGTCGAGGCCCCGATACCAGGGGCACCTCACCGCCAGGCAGCTCGCAGAGCAGGGCATACCCGTTACGCTAATCGTGGACTCCGCAGTGCGCACCTTCATGAAGGAGGTGGACAAGGTAATAGTTGGAGCCGACAGCATTGCCGCCAACGGGGCGGTGATAAACAAAATAGGCACCTCCCAGATCGCCCTCGCAGCCCACGAGGCGAGGGTGGTGTTCATGGTCGCAGCTGAGACCTACAAGTTCCACCCAGCCACGGTGATAGGCGCCCTGGTGGAGATTGAGGAGCGCCCCCCCTCGGAGGTGGCGCCGCCGGAGGAGTTCCCCGGGGTGGAGATCAGGAACCCCGCCTTCGACGTAACGCCGCCGGAGTACATAGACTTAATAATCACGGAGCGCGGGGTAATACCCCCGCAGGCGGCGATAATGGTGCTCAGGGAGGAGTTCGGCTTCGCCCTTGAGGAGTAGCACTACCCTCCTTCCGGGTACTCCTCAAGCACCGCCTCCATCCTGTCCATGCCCTCGGCTATTGCCTCGAAGGAGGCGGCGTAGGATATGCGGAGGTGGCCTTCTCCCCGCGTGCCGAAGGCAGAGCCAGGGGTAACCGCCACCCCGGCGCTGCGCAGCAGATAGCGCGCCAGCCTCGCCGAATCCCGCGAAATCTCGCTCACGTCGGGAAAGGCGTAGTACGCCGCCCTGGGCTCGTGCACAAGCCTCACCCCCCTCATCCTCCTGAGCCTCTCCACCACGTACCTCCTGCGCCTGTCGAACTCCCGCTTCATCGCCTCAAGCTCGGCGCGCAGGGAGAGCGCCACCACGGCGGCGCGCTGCGCAAAGGAGCTGGGCGAGATGTAGAAGTTCTGCTGGAGCTTCAGCACCTGCGCCGTGAGCTCTGAGGGTGCCACCAGGTAGCCGAGCCGCCAGCCTGTCATGGCGTAGAGCTTCGAGAAGCCGTCCAGCATGACGCAGCGCTCGTACCCTGTCTCGAGCACGCTCGGGCTTCGCTCGCCGTCGTAGATTAAGCCCGAGTATATCTCGTCGCTTACCACCCAGGCACCTGCCTCTGAGGCGAGCTCGCACACCGCGCGGAGCTCCTCCCCGCTCAGGTACGTGCCCGTGGGGTTCGCCGGCGTGTTGAGCAGCACCGCCTTCGTGCGCCTGCCCAGCTTCTCCTGTAGGCCCTCGAGGCTCAGCGAGCCGTCCTCCTCCAGCGCGACTCCCACGGGTTTTGCGCCGAAGAACCTCACAAAGTTGGGGTAGCAGGGGTAGCCCGGGTCGGGCACAAGCACCTCGTCTCCGGGCTCCAGCAGGGAGGCGAGCACAAACTGGAGCCCCAGGCTCACCCCGCCAGTGACCAGCACCTCCCGCGAGGGGTCCACCTCCACACCCAGGGTATCGCGGAGGTGCCCGGCTATCGCCGCCCTCAGCTCGCGCCTGCCCCTCGCGTCGGTGTAGTGGGTGTCCCCCCGCCTCATCGCCCTGCACGCCTCCTCCACCACCCTCTCCGGCGTCGGAAAGTCGGGCTCACCTATCTCCAGGTGAACCACCTTTTCCCCCAGGCGCTCGAGGCGCTGCGCCTCCGCAAGAATTTCCATCACCTGAAAGGGCTCAATCTCCAGCACGCGCGCCGAGAACACGCTACTTCCTCCTGCGCAGTGCGTCTATCTTCTCGCCCACGTAGGCTTCCTCACCCCTGCTCTTAACCTTTTTGTCACCGCCGCGCCTTCGCCTGAGGAGCCTTCTCAGCCTCTCCACCTCCAGGGCGAGGAGCTCCCTCTCCTCATCGCCTTCGGAGAGGCGCTGCTTCAGCCTGGATAGCTCCTCCTCCAGAGCCCTGAGCCTGCTCTCAGCACTCCTCCGGAGGCTCCTCTCCCTGCTCAGCGCCTCGCTCAGCTCCCTCTCGAGGATTGACCTGTCGGCAATCGCCCTTCCGAGCTCCGACCTGAGGGACCTGAGGACCTGCTCCCTGCCCCTGAGCTCCTCCTCCAGCCTCGCCTTCTCCTCCATCGCCTGCCCCAGCCTCCGAACCATCTCCTCCCTGGCGCTTCTCTCCCTGGCCAGCTCCCCCATCTCCTCCTCCAGCTCCTCCACCCGGGTGCGCATCCCTTCAATCTCCCTGCGCGCCTGCGAGAGTTCCTCCCCAAGCATGCGCCTCTCCCTGACCAGAGCTTTAAGCCTGCGCCTGAGCTCCTCCCCCTCCTCCTCAGCACGCGCTCTAAGCTCCCTCTCCCTCTCCAGCTCCTTCCTCGCCGCGCTCAGCGCCGCCTCCAGCTCTCCCATCCTGCGCTGCGCCCCGCGGAGCTCCTCCCTGAGCTCATCCAGCTCTTCCGCGAGCTCCTCGGCCTCCCTCCTCCGCGCCAGGAGCTCATCCCTCTCGGCGCTCAGCCGCTCCACCGCCTCCCTCAGCTCAGCCGCCTCCCTCTTCAGCTCCTCCACCTTTTCCCCGAGTCCGGAGAGGGCTCGCTCCCTGGCTTTCAGCTCCTCCCTCAGCCTGGCAACCTCCCTCCGGAGCTCTCTCTTCTCCGGGTCCGCTTCCACCTCCGGGGCAGCTGCCCCCAGCTCCTCCAGCGCCGCAAACAGCCTCCGCCTCGCCTCCGCCGCCTGCTCGAGGACTCTCAGGTACTCCTCCCTGAGCGCGAGAATTGCCCCGTAGCTCCCGAACCTGCCGGACAGGCTCTCGAGCCTGGTGCTCTGCTCCTCCAGGCTCACCCTCAGCTCCTCCACCTCGCCCGCGACTCTCTCCGCCTCTCCAGTGAGGCTGCTGCACAGTCCGGAGACCTGCTCCAGCTCCCTCCTCTCCCCCTCCAGCTCCGAAATTCTGCGCCTCTCCTCCTCCAGCAGGGGACGTATCCTCTCCATTCCCTCATCTGCGAGCTCCCTCAGCCTTCTCCTAAGCGCCCCGTTGCCGCCACCGCGGCCAGAGATACTTATCCTCTCCTCATAGCCCCTGTGGCGCAGGAGGCGCTCAAAGAGCACCTCCGGGGTTAGCTCCTCGCCGGCCTCATCGCGAACCCTCCTCCCCCCGAGCAGCCTCCCCACCGCCTCCAGAAACTCATCCCTCACCAGCGCCAGCTTTTTGTCAGTCTCCGCCCTCACCTCCTCCACCCTGCCCTCATACCTCCTCCTCAGGCGCTCCGCCTCCTCACATGCCTCCGCCGCCTTCGCCTGGAGCTCGCGGTGCCGCCTCTCCAGGGCCTCCAGCCTCTCCCTGCCCTGCTCCACCTCCTTCCTCAGCCCGAGGTACACGCGGAGCTTAGTGGCATCCTCCCTCGCGGTGCCCTCGAGCGCACTCACACCGGAGAGCAGCTCCCTCTGCACCTCCTCGAAGAACTCCCTCCTCTCCGGGAGCCTGTGCATCGCCGAGGCGCACACCTCCTCCAGGTCTCTCAGCCAGGACCCGGCCAGCTCCGAAATCGCCTCCAGCTCCCCCGCAAGCTCCTCCCCCGCCTGGCGGTGCTCCCTTAAGGCCTCAACCCTCTCAATGAGCTCAAACCAGCCCTTCCTCAGGACACCGAACCTCTCTGACGGCAGAAAGTCCCTCTGCATGGCAACCTGCTAGCTCCCAATCCTCTCCAGCACCTCAAGGAGGGACTCCCTCACCTCCCTCCTGAGCCTGGAGAGTTTATCCTCGAGTTCGGCGCTTCTCTGCTCAGCCTCCCTCAGTGCCTTTTGAAGCTCTGCCCTCTCCCTCGAAAGACTCTCGCAGCTCTCCCTGAGCTCCTCCAGCTCCCTCCCGAGGCCCTCCAGCCTCTCCTCCAGCCTGCGCTTCGCCTCTTCCAGCTCCCTCTCCCTGGCCTGCGCCCTGCTCTCCAGCTCCGCAGCACGCGCCTCCAGCTCCGACAGTGACCTCTCCAGCTCCGAGCTCCTCTCCCTGAGCTCTGAAATCGTCCTCTCCCGCTCCTCAAGAAGCTCGCTGCACTCCTGGAGCCTCTTCCTCAGGCTTGAGTTCTCCTCCCTCTCACCCTCCAGCTCTGATCTGAGGGCGCTCACATCGCCCTCCAGCTCCCTGAGCCTGGCAAGCAGCCGCCTCTTTTCAGGGTCCCTCTCTATCTCCACCTCCCCCAGGGAGGCGGCTGTGAACTCCAGGAAGTCCCTCACCTCCCCGTCGATGCCGTCGAAGATGCGGGTTAGCTCCTCCTTTACGGAAAGTATCTCATTGTAGTCGTCGAAGTTCCTGCTCAGCGATGCCTCGAGTGAGGCTATCTTCTCCTCCAGCTCCCTCCGGTAGCTCTCCAGCTCCTCCCTGCGCTTCTCCACATCCCGGCAGGCCTTCTCCAGAGCATCCAGGTCCGCGAACTCCCTGCTCAGGCTCCTGGCCCTCTCCAGCTCCGCCTCCTTGAGCCTTCTGGCCTCCTCCAGCAGCTCCTGGGCTATGAACCTGAGGACCTCCAGCCTCGCCTCCTCCCCGAACTCCTCGCGCTTCAGCCTTATTCCGAAGAATCCGGTGCTCTGCCTGACCGGCCTGAGCCTGACCATCTCCACCGCACCGGGGTCCTTCAGCATCCTCTCAAAAAGGGCTGAAGGCGAAGTCTTCTCCTCGCCCAGGTAAAGCTCGTAGTCCTTCAGGATCCCGGATAGCTTATCCTGGAACTTCTCCTGGAGGTCGTATATCCCCTTTTCAACCCTCGCCTTTATTTTATCCCTGGCGAGCTTCAGCTCCTTTTTCCTCTCAAAGAACTTGGTGCAGAGAGTCGCAACCTTCGACTCCACCTCCTTCAGCTCAGCCTCTATCTTTCCTATCTCCTCCCGGTAGGAGGAGGTCTCCTCCGCCACCCGGTTGAATTTTCTGAGGTTCTCAGCCTCCTCCTCCGCCCTGCCGCGGAGCCTGCCGAGTCCCTCCTCAATCACCTCCGCCCTGGCGTCGAGCTCATCCACAAGCTCCGGTCTGTACCTCTTCGCCGAGAGGGTGACCAGCTGCAGCTCCCCGCCAAGGCGCCCGGCTTCCTCTGCGATTTCGAGGAACTTTCTCAGAAGCGCATCGCCCCTTCCCGAGGTAAACTCGGCGATTGCGTCTATCTCCCTGGCTATTGCATACCACCGCTCCTTAAAATCAGCGCACCTCTCCACAATCTCCGGCGGCTGCAGCAGCTTATCGCTCACTCTCTCCCTCGCCTTCTTTTTGAAGTAGGTGGTAATCAGAAATATATATACGTTTAGGTGGAGAGTTAAGGGTGATGGAGCACTACGTCAAGCTTGCCCTAGCCCTTATTCTCCTCATCCACGCCAGCATACTCGACTGGCGGTACCGCGAGATAAGGGACTCCTCCTGGCTCGCCCTCGTGGCGCTGGGTGTGGTGTTCACCCTCCTGGAGTCCATCAGCACGGGAAGCGCCTCACCCGCTGTAAGCCTCCTGATTTCCCTGGCGGTTACCGCAGCTCTTACACTGCCCCTCGCCTACTTCGGGCTCATGGGCGGGGGTGATGCGGTGATACTCATAGGCATAGCCGCCGTCTTCCCGGAGCCACCTCCTGGCGTTGTGTCCCTCTTTCCCGTATTTTCCCTATCAGTCTTCACCAACGCGATCCTCCTCTCCCTCCTTCTCCCAATCTACTTCTTTCTCAGGAACCTCCCCCATCTCAGAAGGGTGAGGAGCCCCGCCGAGCTCTACGCCCTCTTCCTGGGCTACAGGAAGCCCGCCTCCGCCATAAAGCCCTACGAGGCGGTCTATGGCAGCGGCGGGGAGTTTAGGTTTCTGCTGCGCACAGACGCCGAGCTCGGCAAAGCTGAGGGCGAGGGCGAGGTGTGGGTAACTCCCGCGGTGCCCTTCGTAATTCCCATAACCATCGCCTTTCTGCTCAGCGCCCTCTGCGGAGATGTGGTGAGTGCGCTAATACTTTTCCTGAGAGGAAGCTAATTATATGCGTGTGGGGGATATACTTCCGAGGGAGATGAACAGCACCGCCAGAGACATCGCCATCATCCTCACCAGCCTAGTGGTGCTGAGCGCAGTGAGCACCCTGCTGATAATGAGGTTTGAGAACCTCACCCCCCTTGAGGCCCTCTACTTCGTGATAGTGACCATAAGCACCGTCGGCTACGGCGACATAACTCCAACCACCACAGAGGGCAGGGTGGTCAGCCTCTTCCTGATTGTGCTGGGCGTCTTCTCAGTGCTGGCGATAATACCCGTGATCTCCTCCTACCTCATACAGCGCGGCATAAGCAGGACTCTTGGTATAGCCGGAATAAAGCGCCTCAAGGAGCACGTGGTGGTCTTCAGGTACAACGAGCTTGCGGAGCAGGCGGTGCAGGAGTTGAAGAGCTACGGCATTCCCTTTATAGTGATTGAGGACGACAACGAGAAGCTGAGAAAGCTCCAGGAGCTGGGGATGAACTTCGTCGCTGGCGATGCTACCGACGAGCGGATACTCAGGAAGGCGAGCATAGACGCGGCGCTGGGGATTATTCTCACCTCCCGCGACGACGCCGAGAACGCCTTCGTTGCAATGGCGGCGAAGGAGCTGAACCCCTCGCTTATTGCCGCCTCCCGGCTGGAGAAGCCCGAAAATTCCAGGCTCCTGAAGCGTGCGGGCGTGGACTACCTGGTGGACCCCCGCGAGGCGGCGCTCAACCTTCTGGTGAAGAGTGTGCTCTCCCCTTACAGCGCCGAGTTTCTGGACAGGATAACCATATTCAGGGGCATCTCGCTGGGGCAGTACAGGGTGGAGGAGGCTTCGCCCCTCGCGGGCAAGAGCATCGCCGAGACCAGGCTGAGAAGCAGGACGGGGGCGAGCATCGTGGCGGTGTGGAAGAGGGGGGAGCTCATCACCTCGCCCCCGGCGGACATGCTGCTGGAGGCGGGGGATGTGCTCCTCATACTGGGCACCAGGGAGCAGCTCAAGCGCGCCAAGGCGCTGATTGAGAAGGGCAGAACGCGGTTCAGGATAAAGCCGGCGGAAAGAGCTGCTGTGCGGGAGGATGGGGCGGCGCAGATAAGGGCGAGGTTCTCCCGCGTGGTGTTCAACTCGGCTCTGATACTCATGCTGATGCTGGCATCGCTGGTGCTGCTCCCCTACCTCTCCAGGATTTTTGAGATTTTTCCGGGAGAAATAGCCGGCTTCATGGGCACCCTGATACCCGTGGCAATGTGGCTCGCCATCTTTGGGCTGGTTCTCAAGATGCTGGAGGACCTCAGGGAGCTGATTGCAGTGCCCTCCAGCTTGCTGGCATCCCACGCAACGCGCATCAGGAGCAGGAGGGACCTCAGGCGGGCGGCGCTGGACATAGCCTGTGCGGCTCTCGTGGGGATTGTGTTCGCCCTTGTGGCGCCTTTTCTCTCGGGGATGCCGGAGGTAAAGACCTTCCTCACCTACCTGGGCTTCGGGATATCTGTGCTCTTCCTGTACGATGCCGGCAGGATTATCTACGGCTACCTGCAGGCGGTGGCTGACCTGCTGGCGGAGAGGCTTGGAGGGGGTGCGGGCGGATGAGGAACCACACAATAGTATGCGGCTACGGCTACCACGGCAGGAAGATAGTCGCCGCCCTTGAGGAGGCGGGGATACCCCACGTGATAATAGATTTAGAGGCGGAGGAGGAGAGGGAGAACCTCATAAGGGGCGACGCCAAGGACGAGGAGGTGCTGCTCAGGGCTGGCATAAAGGAGGCGAAGGAGATTCTCATCGCAGTCAGCAACGACGTGGACACGGTTTTCATCGCCCTGCTTGCGAGAAACCTCAACCCGAACCTCAGGATAGTGGCAAAGGCGGACCGCCTCGCGTCCATGAAGAAGATCTACCTCGCGGGGGCGAACAAGGTGATTTCACCCTACGTTATTGGAGGGAGGCTGCTCGCAAGGGCGGTGGCAAAGCCGATTGTCGCGGAGTTCTTCCAGAGGGTGACCATAGCGGAGGACCTGGAGGTGGCGCAGGTGGGGATAGGCGAGGATTCAAAGCTGGCAGGGAAGAGGATAAAGGACATGGACCTCGCCTCCAGGGGCATAGCCATCCTCGCCGTCTATCGCGCCGGAGAGCTTGTGCCCAACCCGCCGGCGGAGTTTCAGGTTGAGGCAGGGGACCACCTCATTGTCCTGGGAAGCAGTGAGGAGATAATGAAGCTGCGCGGAAGGCACAGCTAGGGCTTCTTAACGTAGCTGGTTATGAGCGCCCTTACTCCTATCGCCAGGCCTGCGAATATGCCCGCCACCATGCCCAGAAAGGCAGCAGCGTCGCCGTAGCGCTTGCCCAGGTAGTAGCCCCCCAGACCCAGGAGCACCGCCGGCGCTGCAAGCTCAATGCTCGCCCCCAGTGCGGCGAGGGCGCCCTCCAGAGCTCTGGGCGGATGTTCGCGCATCCTGCCTCACCTTTCACCGAGGCGGAGGAGCAGCAGGTAAGCTGCAGAGCCGGCTATGAGAAGCATTGCAAGGTCGTCCAGCTTGTAGCGGAGCACCCAGCTCCATAAGCCGGCGATTGAGACGGGTGAGTTCCAGAGCAGCCAGTTTGCCGAGGCTTTGGCCAGAATCCCGGCGAAGAGCAGCGCCAGCACGCCCACGAGCGCCGCATAGGCGCGGTTTAAATCTTCAGCCTCCATATCCTATCCCCCACGTGGTGGAGGTTCTTAATGCACTTCCCCTTCTCCCTCTTCCCGAACTCCTCCCCCGCCAAAAGCGCCCTGCCTACGGCGATGGGCTTGCGGTGCCTCTCCTCAAGCACGACGACCAGGTCTCCCTCCTTAATTTCCGGATCGTACTCCACAACGCCCGGGCGCATTATGTCGGCGCCGTTTACCACGTGCGGCACCGCTCCGGCGTCCACCACAACATAGCGCCTGTCCACCGCTATATCGAGCAGGCCCTTGAGCGTGGGGAAGTACCTGCCCTCCACCTCAAAAATTTTTGGCTCACCGTTTATGAGAAAGAGGGTCACTCCCTCCTCAGTCTTTGCAACCTCCACCCTTGCCCTGCCGTCCAGGAGCGTAGCAAAGGCGGGAGAAACCCTGGAAAGTTCCTCCCTCAGAGCCTTTACCAGCTTCTGCTTTGCGAAGTACCTCTCCTTGACCTTCATCCTACCCAGAGCGAAGGCTAACGCAGAAAATCTTTTTTAGCTCCTGCGCAATAGGTGAGGCATGGCTGAGCTCCAGGATAGAGAGATGCCCCTGGAGGAGCACCTTGCCGAGCTGAGGCAGCGGCTACTGATATCCCTCGCCGCCGTGGGGGTGCTCTCCCTTGCGATTGCCCTGCTCTTCGGCAGGAGGATAATCTCCCTGCTCATATCCCACTTCCTGCCGGCGGAGGTAAAGGTCATCGCCTTAAATCCTGTGGAGTACGCCTACACCTGGTTCCTGGTGGTCCTCTTCTTCGGCATATACCTGGCGCTCCCGGTGATAATCTACGAGGCCTTCAGGTTCGCCGAGCCAGGGTTATACCCAAACGAGAGGAGGTTCATAATAAAGGTGGTGCCCACCTCTTTCATCCTCTTCACCCTGGGAGTGCTCTTCTCCTTCTTCCTTCTTACTCCGCTATCCGCGAAGTTTCTGGTCAGCTACGCCGAGGGCAGCGCCGAGCCCATGCTCTCGCTGCACCGCTTCGTCAGCTTCATAGCCTTCATGCTCATAAGCGCCGGCATAATCTTCCAGATACCCCTGGTGGTGGCCTTCCTGGTAAAGAGTGAGCTCGCGAGCATAGAGCAGCTCAGGCGCTGGAGGAAGTATGTTTACATTGCCTTCCTGGCGCTCTCAGTCACCCTCGCCCCTGACCCAACGCCGGTTACGCCCTTCGCAATAGCAGCCACTCTCATCTTCATCTTCGAGCTCAGCTTAATATTCTCACGCTACCTGCTCTAGCGCCGCGAGAGCAGGGCGATGCTCTCCACGTGCGGCGTGTGGGGGAACATGTCCAGTGCCCTGAGCTCCTCGAGCTCGTAGTCGTGGAGCTTCTGTATGTCCCTCGCCTGGGTGTGGGGGTTGCAGGAGATGTAGACTATAACCTCCGGCTTTAGGCTGCTGAGCGCCCTCACCACCCTGGGGTGAAGCCCCGCCCTGGGCGGGTCCACCACCACCGCGTCGAAGCTCTCCTCGAGCTCCGGAAGCCTCTCCTCCGCCCTGCCGGCGATAAAGCGGGCGTTTGCGATGCCGTTCAGCTGCGCGTTTAGCTGCGCTGCCTCAATCGCCCGGGCATCCTCCTCGATTCCCACCACCTCACCTGCGAGGTCCGCCAGAGCGAGGGAGAAGGTTCCCACGCCGCAGTAGAGGTCCAGAAGCCTCTCCGCGCCGCTCAGCAGGCGCCTGACGCAGGCGAGCAGGCGCTCCGCCTGGTAGGGGTTGGTCTGGAAGAAGGAGAACACGGGAATGCGGTAGGTTATTCCCGCAAGCTTCTCCTCAAAGTAGTCTCTGGCGGTGAAGGCGCGCACCTCTCCGAAGGAGACATCTGCCAGGGAGTCGTTTACAGCCCACACCACGCTCTTCGCGAGTTCGCCTAAGGTCAGAGCATAGCGCTCCAGGGGAAAGCTCCCCTCCTTTGTAACCACGCTTATCAGCCTGTCGCCGGTGAACTTCCCCTCCCTTACCACCAGGTAGCGCAGGAAGCCGCGCTTTGAGAGCAGGTCGTAGGCTTCAAGCCCCTCCTCGCCAAAAAACCTCCTGGAGAGGCGGAGTATCTCGTCGCTCTCCTCTGAGAGCAGGGCACACCCTTCGGCGCTCTCCACCTCGGCGAAGCTCGAATAGCGGCGCATACCTATGGCGTTGCTCGCTATTGTGAAGTCCATCCTGTTCCTGTAGTACCACACCTTCGGGCTCGGCGCCACCTCAACCCTGCGGGAGAAGAGCCTCTCCATGAGCTCGCCCTTAAATCTGAGCTGCGCCTCATAGGCCAAGCCCTGCCACCTGCAGCTGCCGCAGACTGAGAAGTGCTCACATCGCGCCTCAACCCTGTGCTCACCCGCTTCAAGAACCCTAACAAGCCTGGCTCTTCCCCTTCCAATCGGCACTGCGAGCACCCTGTCTCCGGGATAGGCGTAGTCAACACGGTAGCGCCTCCTCCCGGCTCTTCCCACCCCTGCACCTCTCCTGTCCAGAGCCACAATTTCAAGCTCAATCTCCCGCATGCAACTGCCTCGCTCCGGAAGGGTTTAAAGCTTTCCCACCTGCACGGGCTGGCCGAAACCCTTATTAGCCAGAGCCGAGAAGCGCTACCCATGCGGGCAAGAGTTGAGAGGCGCACCAGGGAGACGGAGATAACAGCAGAGCTGAAGATAAACGGGAGCGGGAGGTATGAGATCTCCACAACCCTGCCCTTCTTCGACCACCTGCTCGCGAGCTTCGCGAAGCACGGCAGGTTTGACCTGGTGTTAAGGGCCAGAGGAGACCACGAGCACCACCTTGTTGAAGACGTGGCAATAGTGCTGGGGCAGGCCTTCAGAGAGGCCGCGGGAGACAAAGCCGGGATAAGGCGCTTCGGGCATGCGGTTGTGCCCATGGACGATGTGCTGGTGCTGGTTGCGGTGGACATAAGCGGCAGGAGCTACTGCTCCTCCGGCGTTAAGTTCAGGTACAAGCGCGTTGAGGGGCTGAGCACCGAGCTGATTTCCCACTTTCTTGAGAGCTTCTCGAGTGAGTTTAAAATCAACCTCCACGCGAAGCTGCTCGACGGGAAGAACGAGCACCACAAGGCTGAGGCGCTCTTCAAGGCTCTCGGAATAGCCCTCGGCACGGCCCTCGAAAGGCGGGGAGAGGACATTCCCAGCACCAAGGGGATTCTCTGAAAAGCTGCTTTCGGCTGTGCTGAAAGGGGAGTCGAAAAGTTTAAATATGATTGAGGCGAGTTCTAACTGGTGGTAGTGATGGCAAAGACACTGAAAGTGGGAGATAAGGAGTTGGAGCTGGACGAGGACGGATTTCTGAAGGACCCGACCCAGTGGAACAAGGAGGTAGCAGAGGCCTTTGCCCGCGAGGAGGGCATTGAGCTCACCGACGAGCACTGGGAGATCATAAACTTCCTCAGGGAGTACTACGAGCAGTACCAGATAGCTCCAATGATCAGGATCCTTGTTAAAGAGGTGGGGAAGAAGCTCGGCCCGGAGAAGGGCAACCTGAAGTACATCTACAAGCTGTTCCCCAACGGGCCAGCGAAGCAGGCGTGTAAGATCGCCGGTCTGCCGAAGCCGACTGGCTGCGTGTAGACCTGAGCCCGAGTCGCATCGGGTCTCTAAAACTTTATTTTTTTACTTTGTAATGTCTTCTTTTGCTCTGTCGGCGATTTCCTTAAGTTTTTTGGCAATCCCGCGGGGTATTATTTCATTGTTCTCAGCGAGCACATTGGAAATTTGAGAGGCGAGCAAAAAAAGAGCGTACTTGTGCTCTGCCTTTGTTCTGTGTATGTGGTGGGGGCTTATTCCCAGCTCTATGTACTCCTTGAAGTAGTCGCTCGAGACCCCGTTGTCCACCAGGAACCGCATCAGGTATATGAAAAACTGGTGAAGATAAATAAGCTCATCCTTGTACATCTCACCTCGCAATATGCTCGGCATCGGAGAATAAAAAGTTTACTGGGCAGGGGGCACCGGCACCCGGAATTATATATTTGGATAATGATGGTAATCTCCTACTCATAGAATACCACCATAGCGGGGTGGGGTAGCCAGGTCCATCCCGCCGGGCTCATAACCCGGAGAGCGGTCGTTCAAATCGACCCCCCGCTATACAAGGGGTCGCAGGACCCCTGTCCCTCAACCTTCTCCACGATACCGGGGAGCTGCTTGCTTATGATTTCGAGGGCTCTGGTTTTGCTGATTTTTGCCGCCGCTGCTGCGGTTTTTCTTTTCACCATGCTGGGAGAGCCCCGGGGTGAGCCTCCCGGAGGTGCACCGGCGCCTCCGCCTGACTATCCCGCCGTCGAGAAGGAGATTTTCCAAAGGATAAACGGGCTGCGCCTTGACGAGGGGCTGCCTCCGCTCAGGTGGAGCGACACCCTCAGGGACATAGCCCGGGAGAGAGCCGTCCACCTGGCAGAGATGGGCTACATATCCCACACCTCCCCGGAGGGGGAGGACGTTTACGACTACCTGAACAGGCGCGGCTTTTTCTACACCGTGGCTGCGGAGAACCTCTACTACATCAGGACCACAAATTTTTCCTCCCTGCCGGCGGAGGCAGTGGGGGCGTGGCTCCGGAGTCCCGCCCACAGGTCGGTAATCATCGACTACGACCGCCTCTACACCGATGCGGGCGTGGGCGTGCACTGCAGGGAAAACGAGTGCTACGTGGTGGCTGTATTTGCCGGCAGGGAGAAGTCGGGGGAGCTCAGGCTGAGAAGCGGCTACGTGGCATTCGTGGAGATATACGACCCCGCCTACCCCTTCAGGTCTCCGGTGGAGGTGGAGGTGAGCCTCAGCTCCACAGGGGAGGTGAATGTGTACTTTGTTCCCTCCAGGGAGGAGATGGAGAGGCTCGCCGGCGGTGAGGCCTTCTCCTACTACAGGGCATGGAGAGGCGTCCGCTCTCTGGAGGAGGAGCTGAGGGTTCGCAGGGGTGAGGGGTTGGTAATTGAGAACAGAGCAGCCGAAGGCGTGGAGGTGGAATACCGCATAACCTACGGGGAGTTCGTGGAAACAGCCCCGGCTGCCCTAACCCGGGAGAGCAGGCAATGCCCCCGGCGGTATTCGAAAAACCTGACGCTGAGGGATGGGGAGTTCCTCTACGTTCAGCTCAGCCCCACCCGCAGGGCTATCGGGGTGAACCTGTCTGCGGAGAAGCCGGTGAGCGTCTATGTGCTGAACGCCACCCGCGAGCAGGTGATGAAGCACTACACCGCGGGAATGCTTCCTCCAGGCTCTCTCTTAGAGGGGTGCAGGCGCGAGTTTGTCAGGGAGGTGAGGATGAGCTGCAGCCCCGGCGCCTGGCTCTCGGACCCCGGAGTGCTGGTGCACAACAGGGGAATAGGGGACAACACCCTGAGCCTAAGCATCTGCGGCTGAGGCTTCCAATATTGCTGAGAAGGTTAAGCTACCCAAAGCATCAGAGGTTGGTAGCCATGCTCTTCGAGAAGGTTGAGGAGAAGGACGTCACCCAGGCAATAGTTGGCGAGTTTTCGAGGATGCTGAGTGAGCATGCTGAGAGTGATGTGATTATAGTTGGGGGCGGGCCGGCCGGGCTTACCGCCGCAAAGGAGCTCGCCTCCAGGGGGGTGAAGACCCTCATCATCGAGAGGAACAACTACCTGGGCGGGGGGTTCTGGATAGGCGGCTACCTGATGAACAAGGTTACAGTGCGCTCCCCCGGCGAGAAGGTGCTTGACGAAATAGGCGTGCCCTACCAGGAGTACGTGAAGGGGCTCTACGTAACCGACGGTCCGCACGCGTGCTCAAAGCTGATCGCAGCAGCCTGCGACGCTGGAGCGAAGATTCTCAACATGACAAAGGTGGACGACGTGGTGCTGCGCGAGGGCAACCGCGTCGCGGGCGTGGTGATAAACTGGACGCCAATCTCGGCTCTGCCCAGAGAGATTACCTGCGTCGACCCGGTGTCGCTCCAGGCGAAGGTGGTGATAGACGCCACAGGCCACGACGCCGAGGTGGTCAGCGCCCTCGTGCGCAGGGGGCTGATGAAGGTGCGCGGCTACGGCGCCATGTGGGTGGAGCGCAGCGAGGACGCGGTGGTGGAGCACACCGGCGAGGCGCACCCTGGCTTGATCGTCGCGGGCATGGCGGTCTCCACAGTCTACGGTTTGCCGCGCATGGGGCCTACCTTCGGGGCGATGCTGCTCTCAGGCAAGCGCGCCGCGGAGGTGGCGCTGGAGATGCTCGAGAAGTAGGATGAGGGTCCTCATCTACGACGAGGGCTGCGGAGAGGAGGTGGACCTCGGCGAGCTTGCCCGCTACCTTTCCGAGAGGGGCGCGCGGGTGGAGCTCAGGGGGGGCTTCTTCGCGAGGTTCGCCAGCCTGGAGGATGCCGCCAGGGAAATCGCCGGGATGCGCATCTCCGACCCGATGAAGCCGGTGGCGCGGGAGGAGCCTCTCTACGGCGAGGTCAGGTACGAGCTCCGCGTGCTTCAGGGCAAGGCGAGGGCTGGAGGCGTGCTCTACGATGGCTTTGCCCTGCAGCACTACATGCGCAGCCTCCTCCCCGGGGAAGAGGTTAGCCTGGAGAGGCTCCACCTGGTCATAACTCCCCGCCTCCTCGCCACCTTTTCCGAGGAGGACAGGCGCTACCACCTTCGAGCGATTATCCTGGGCTACCCCGCCTTAATCTCCACCTCCGGCATAGTTGAGGCTCCCGCGAAGCCGAGGGAGTTCTACCTCCAGCGCCGCCTTCTTGGCGAGGACGCCCTCGCCGAGGCCAGGCTCAAGCAGAAGCTGAGGGAGAAGCTCCTGGACTACGGCGACCCGCGCTTGGGCGAGGTGCTCAGGGGCTACGCCCTGCAGGCGCTCTTCTACCAGCTCTTCGGCGAGGCCTTCTGCGAAAACAGGCGGTGCAGGCTTTACAACGCCCACTGGCAGGAGGAGCTCATAGAAGCGCAGCTCTCCCAGCCGGAGCTCTGCGAGAGGCACGAGAAAATGTTAAAAGAATGGAGAGAAAAGGCTACTCCACCCTGATGCTGGTCTTCTTCTCAGCCTTCACCTTGGGGAGGCGCAGCTCGAGCACGCCGTTCTTATAGGTGGCCTTCGCCCTGCTCGGGTCCACCTCCGCCGGCAGGGAAAGGCAGCGGTAGAACCTGGAGAACTGCCGCTCCCTGCGGAGGTATCCCTCCTTCTTCTCCTCTTCCTCGCGCCTGACCTCAGCGGAGATCTCCACCTCGCGCTCAGTGGCGTTGATCTTTATGTCCTCCTTGCTAACCCCCGGAAGCTCCGCGGTTACTATCACCTCCTTCTCCGTCTCCTGAACGTCGCAGAAGGGGCTTCTAACGCCCGCGAAGCCCGGGAAGCGCTCCTCGGCGCGCGGTATGCTCCACAGCTCGCGGAAGAGCTGGTTCATCCTCTCCTCAAGCCGGTGGAGCTCCTCCCACAGAGCCGGCATCATCGCCACCACCTCCCTTACTCCACCTTTATGTCCACGCCCTTCTTGGGCTTGGACTTGAGCTTGAACTTTATCTCCAGCACGCCGTTGTTGTACTTGGCCTTTGCGCTGCTCGGGTCCACCTCTGCATCGAGGGCGACGACCCTGCGGTACTTCCTGTCGTTGCGCTCCGCGGAGATCTCCACGCTGTTCTCGGTGGCGTTGATCTTTATGTCCTCCTTGCTAACCCCCGGAAGCTCTGCAGTCACCAGGAGCTCGCCGTTCTTCTCGTCCACCATGGTCTCCACATAGGGCTCCCTCACGCCGGTGCGCAGCGTGGGCGCCGCCTCAACGTTGCCGAAGGTCTGAATCTCGGGCACGCCCTCCGGGCCGACGCGCACAGAGAATCCCCAGTAGAGGGGCTGCTCCTCTATGCCCTCGATGCCGCGCCAGCTGCGCATGCTCTCGAACATCCTGTCGAAGAGCCTGTCGATCTCCTCCAGCTCCCTGAAGAAATCATCAAATATCCTCCTTCTCCTCCACATGCTACCACCTCCTTTTAGTCACCTTTTGTTACTATACTATCCCCGGAGCCTCACGGTGTAAAAAATTTTAGTAACGACAGGTTACTAAAAACTTTTCTCCTGGAAGTTTTTTATAGTATGAGCTGGAAAGTAAGTCCATAGCTCGGCGCTTGGCAGGTGGTGGAAGTTGGGCTCAGAAAAGCTGTTCAAGCTAATTTCGCTCATTCTCGTGGCTCTCGTAGCGGGTGCCGCTGGCGGCTACTTTGCGGCGCTCTCCATGCCAAAGAAGGAGGAGGTGAGGGTTGAGAGGTACGAGGTTGTAAACATCACCGGCTCGCTGGACGAGGTGGTGAACCGCGCCTACCAGCGGGTTTCGCCAAGCGTTGTGCACATCACCTCCACCGTCCTCAAGAGGGGCTTCTTCTTCGAGGTGATACCCCAGCGCGGCACGGGTTCGGGGATACTCGTTTCCAGCGACGGCTATGTGCTCACCAACAACCACGTTATCGAAAATGCTGACCAGATTGAGGTCACCCTGAGCAACGGCGAGAGGTACGAGGCCGAGCTGGTGGGAAGCGACCCGGCGAACGACATAGCGGTAATAAGGCTGCTGAATCCCCCCGACAACCTCCCCGTTGCCCCCCTGGGCGACTCCTCGAAGCTGCGCATTGGAGAGTTTGTCATAGCCATAGGCAACCCCTTTGGCCTGGACCGCACGGCCACGCTGGGCATAATCAGCTCCCTCAACAGGAGCATAAGGAGCGGCAAGGGCTATGTGATGCACGGGCTGATACAGACCGACGCCTCCATAAACCCCGGCAACAGCGGTGGCCCGCTGGTGAACCTCCAGGGTGAGGTGATAGGCATCAACACCGCCATCCTCACCACCAGCGGCGGGAGCATAGGAATAGGCTTCGCCATCCCCATCAACAGGGCGCGGGAGATAATGCAGAGGATGATAGAGGAGGACCGCGAGATTGAGCGCCGCCCGTGGCTGGGGATAAGCGGAGTCACCGTGACGGAGGAGCTCGCCAGGGTGCTCAACCTGCCCGTGAAGGAGGGGGCGATGGTGGTGGAGGTGGTGCCGGGCTCGCCGGCTGACAGGGCAGGGCTGCGCGCCGGTGAGGTGCAGATAATCTACAGGGGCTACATCCTCACCATCGGCGGGGACATAATCGTCGAGATAGACGGCGAGAAGGTGGACTCCATGGAGAGGCTGGTGGACATAATCTCCAGGAAGAAGGTGGGCCAGGAGATAGAGATAACCTTTGTGCGGGGCGGAGAGCTCATGAAGACCAGGGCGAAGCTGGGAGGCAGGAAATGACCACCGAGGAGTCCCACCCGGTGATGTACAGGAAGGTGCACGACGTCTTCAGGAAGACCCTGGAGACAATCCAGGACCTCATAATCATAGCCCTGGCGGTGATAGTCTTCTACGTCAGCATAAAGGTGCTCCTGAGCATAGTCTTCGAGATCTCCCACGCCTTCGAGTTCAAGCGCGTGGTCTCGGAGATTCTTTACATAATGATCCTCGTCGAGACCTACCGCATGCTAATAGTCTACCTCAAGGAGCACCGCGTTGCGGTGAGCTTCATGGCTGAGATAGCCCTCGTTGCCGTGCTCAGGGAGGTGATCCTCACCGGCGCGCTGGAAATAGAGCCCATGACGCTGGCGATGGCCACCTTCTTCATCCTCGCCCTGGTGGTGGTCATAAAGCTCACCGTGAAGGAGGAGCGCGCCGACCTGGAGGAGAAGGGGTTCATCCACACCGAGCTCAGGGACATCTTCCGCAGGAGGAAGAGGCGCAGGCGGGAGTTTGAGGAGCAGCGCAGGTAGCTACAGCGCCGCGTAGAGGGTGTACAGCAGGCTGGCGAGGAAGAGCACAAGAAGCAGCCTCCACAGCCCTGTCCACCTCCCGGGGATGTGCGATGGCTGCGCTGCTTTTCCCTCTAGGTACTCCCTCTCCAGCAGCCGGGGCAGCTCCGGGGAATCCACCTCCAGCACAAGGGCGCCGGTGTAGCCGCACCTCTTGCACACGTAGCTCTGGGCGGTGTTCACGCCCGGGAATATGTAGCCGGCGGTTATCCCGGCGTACTCCACCTCCCCGCCGCACAGGGGGCACACCCTGAAGCTCCTTCCTCCCCCCATCGCCTATCTCTCAGAGCACGTCCTTCTTCGCCAAATCGCGCAGCCTCTCCACGCCCCTAACCTCCTCTATAACCCTCACCACCGCCTTGGGCACGAGCTCCTCCCAGGGCTCGCCGCTGAGCATCCTCCTCCTTATCTCCGTGCCCGAGTACTCCCGGCGGTTGAACAGCGGAGGTGTGGCAACCTCCTTGCCCGCCTCCTTGAAGAGGCGCTTCACCAGGGGATTGCCCGAGTAAACCTTGTCGAAGGGCGGGGTCAGGCTCTTGACGTGGCTCACCCACAGGGAGTTGTTGTCTATGTCGTTTATGGGTATGATGTAGTAGTTCTTGTGGATGCCGTTCTCGTACAGGCTGCGCGAGATCATCATCAGGCGCTCGCCCGCGGTGAAGGGGTTCTCAAGCGAGTGGCTCTTCTGGGCGCTGCCTATGCCTATGATTATCTCATCCACCTCCTTGGCAATCTCCTTTATCACGTACACGTGTCCCAGGTGAAAGGGCTGAAACCTGCCGATCAGCAAGCCGCGCATATCTCCACCCTCTCTCCGCCAGCCACGCCGAGCCTCTCCGAGGCGCTCCCCCGGTTCACCGCAATCTCCAGGTAGCCCTCGCTCCCTATAAGGGCGAGAAGCTCTCCCTCGCGCACAAAGCCGTAGCTCTGCATAAAGGGCATCTCCAGCTCTTCTTTGCCAAGCCTAACCCGAATCCTACCGCCGTAATTAATATTTGCTCTGGCGAGCAGGCTGCGGGGGATGTTGGTTATCACATTCCCGAAGACGTCCACGCAGAGCACCTCCCCCCTTATCACTCCCCCCTTCTCCTCGGGCGCCATTACTGACAGCCTCACAATGTCCTCCACCTCCACCCCGAAGCTCTCCAGGGGCTCTCCCCTGGCGAGCCTCGCAGCCACGGGGGCGAACACATCCCTGCCGTGGAAGGTCCTCGACTTCGCCTTCACCCTGAGCTCCACCACCCGCCTTATGTCCTCCACAAAGGTGAACACCCCGTTGTCGGGGCCCACGTAGTAGTAGTCCCGCGTCTCAATGGCTATGCCTCTGCGCTGAGTCCCCACGCCGGGGTCCACCACAACGACGTGAATGCTCCCCCTGGGAAAGTAGGGGCACACGCTCTTAACCACGTACGCGGCGTGGCGCACATCGAAGCTCCTTATCTCATGGGTTATGTCCACCACCCTCGCCTCAGGGGCGATGGAGAGAATCACGCCCTTCATCGCCCCCACGTACTCGCTGCCTCCGAAGTCGGTGGTCAGAGTTACTATCATATCCCTATCTTTCCCCTGCTCGCCCAGTAGAGGAGCATCGCTCCTGCTAAGTACTTGTTCAGCAGGAGTCTCCTCACCCGCCTGCGCCTGCTGCTCCGCTTGTGCTCTATCCTGCGAAGCCCCTCCATCAGCCTCTCCACGTGCTCCTCCCAGGAGTAGCTCAGGATGCTCTGCCGCGCATTTCTCCCCAGCCTGCGCCTTAGCTTGTTGTCCCTCAGGAGGAGGAGCACCTTCTCAGCCAGCTCCCTCTCGTCCAGGGGGTCGTCCACAAATATGCAGTTCTCCCCCTCGCGGTAGTAGCTGTCCTCGCCCTCGTCGCGGCTCACAACCAGCGCCAGTTCGCACGCCATCGCCTCCATAGTGACGAAGGCCTGAGCCTCGTGCAGCGAGGGGAAGACGAACACATCCCCCATGGCGTAGTAGTCTGCTGCGCGCTCCCACTCCACCCAGCCGGTGAAGACCACCTTCGCGTGGGGCGCCACCCTCGCGGCGAGGGAGCGGTACTCCTCCAGCCTTGCACCGCCGCCGGCGAAGACGAACCAGGTGGAGGGCTCCTCCTCCACCACGCGGGGAATTGCCCTTATAATCGTCTCCACATTCTTCTCGTGGGACATCCTCCCCAGGTAGAGCACCACCTTCGCCTCTTCGGGTATGCCGTAGCGCCTCCTCATTTCTCTGCCATCACCCGGCCTGAAGCGGCTCGCGTCTATGGCGAAGGGTGCAAAGACTATCTTGTTTTCTGGTATGCCCAGGCGGAGCAGCTTCCTCTTAAATCTCGAGGTCGCCACGAAGAACAGGTCCACCCTGCTGTAGTAGTGCCTGACTATGCTCTCCACCGCCGCCCTGAAGCCGCGCTCCGGAATAAGCCTGCGCTCCTCAAGCTTGAAGGCCTTCGTCAGCATGGTCGCCTCGTCGTGGTGGCAGAAAAGGGCTATTGGCTTGCCCAGAGCGCTCGCCAGGGAAATCGCCGCAGCTCCCAGAGGGGCGAGGTCGTTCACCAGCACCACATCGCTGCGCCTTATTGCCCGGGCAAGCTTCGTCTCCGGCAGCGCGGGGTAGTAGTTCGCCAGCTCCAGGGGGAGGTAGGGGGTGAGCACCACCTCCACGTCGCCAAAGGCGTCGCTTTCCCTAGAGAAGCGCGGCGCCACCAGCGTTATGTCGTAGTGCCTCCTGAGAAGCGGGAGCACGCTGCGCAGGAAGGTAACCACACCATCCTTCTTGGGGGGGTAGGTGTCGGCGACGACGCAGAGCCTTGCCATTATCTCACGTCCTCAAAATCTCTGGTTTTGCCGGTAAGCAGCAGGGAAAAGTAATTGGCGCTGTGGTGCCAGAGGAACCTGAGGTAGCCCTTCCTCAGGCGCCTGGAGGAGGTGTATACCACCATGTCCCTTATAAACCTTATCCTGCCCAGCATGCGCAGCCTCCGGGACAGGTCCACATCCTCGGCGCTTTTGAGCTGCAGGTTGAAGCCGCCCACCCGCTCGAGGGCGCTCCTCCTCACGGCAAAGTTCTGCCCCGAGAAGTGGGGCATTCCCAGCAGGTGGTTGAG
Organism: Methanobacteriota archaeon; assembly: GCA_013152685.1. Classification (GTDB taxonomy): domain Archaea; phylum Hydrothermarchaeota; class Hydrothermarchaeia; order Hydrothermarchaeales; family BMS3B; genus Pyrohabitans. The sequence goes on from JAADFX010000046.1 coordinate 24,545, forward strand.
GAGCAGGAAGGCGGTGAAGCCGTACTTTGCCAGGAGCTTCTCGTGCCAGAGCCCGTCGCTCAGGTAAACCGGCCCATACGCTGCGATGGCGTCGCCCTGCAGCGCCTCCAGGATGCGCTCCGCCCAGTCTCTTGCCACCACCGTATCGGCGTCGGTGAAGGCGATTATCTCACCCCTCGCCGAGCGCCACCCGCGCTCCCTGGCGAAGGCGACGCCCTTGCGCTCCTCCCTCACCACCAGGTCGGCGTACTCCCCGGCTATCTCCGCCGTGGCGTCGCTGCTGGCGTTGTCCACCACCACCAGCTCCAACTCAACCCCCTGCCCGCGCAGGGCGCGCAGACAGGGCTCCAGGTACCTCTCCTCGTTGTACGCTGGCACCACAACAGAAAGCCTCATTAGGTATTAAGGGGGAGTACCGGAGTATTAAACTTATCGCCCGCTCAGGAGCTGCAGCAGCACCCTGAGGAGGCAGCTCTGCGTCACCAGGCCCACGAGCCTCTTCCCCTCCACCACGGGCAGGCGCTGCAAACCGGTGGAGCACATTATCTCCGCCACCCTCCTCACAGGTGTGCGGGGCTCCACGGTGACCAGCTTCGTGGTCATTATGTCCCTGACCCTGAGCCTCTCCGCCTCCCTGCCGGCGAGGATAAGGTCGCGGTGGGTTATCATTCCCAGGAGCTCACCATCATCGCCCACCACGGGCATGCCGCCTATGCCCCTGACCGTCATGGTGAGCATCGCCCTTGCCACCGTATCTTCTGGCGAGGCGGTGATTGGCTCCCTTATCATTACCTTCCCGGCGGTCAGCATTCTCCCACCTGCGCAAGGATTATATTTACCCAGAGTTATAAAACTTTAGAGGTGGTACCTTGCTCGAGCCCAAGACGGAGATAAGGATGGTGGGGCACATTCTGGAGAAGGGGGTGATTTTTGAGCTGGAGAAGGCGCTGCGCGACATAGACGTTGAGGTTATGCACGTGGAGGTGAGCTTCGCGGCGCTGAAGGCGGGGATAGAGGAGAAGATGCCCTCCTTCATGCGATTCTACCTGGTGGGCCCGGAGGAGGAGCGGGAGCGAGCCCTCGAGACGGTGAAAAAGCTTGCCGAAAAGACGGGCTGCAGGATAGAGAGCGTTGCGGAGCGCACCTGAGGGGGCAGGGGATGAAGGCTCAGGTCACGCTAACTCCAGCTGAAGCCAAGCGTCTGGTTGCGCGCGCCGTGGCGGCGCATCCAAAAGTCAGAGAGGCGCTGCGGAGCGGCATTGTCGCCATCGGCCTGGGAAGCACCAACGCCTACGTGGTGGAGGAGCTCCTTGGAGAGGAGCTGGAAAAGGGGCGCTACCTCGCCGGCTTTACCGACGCCCTGGGCACCTGCGTGGTGCCTGTAAAGGCGCGCCTGCGGGATGTGGTGATAGAGCGCGGACGCAGGGTGGAGGAGAGTGTTGGCAGCGCTGTGAAGCGGATGAAGCCGGGGGATGTGCTCATAAAGGGCGCCAACGCCATAGACGCGAGGGGCACCGCCGGAGTGATGCTCGCCAGCGACGTCGGGGGCACAATAGCCGAAATCTACGGCATCGCCAAGGCGAGAGGGATAGATATAATTGTGCCCGTAACGCTGGAGAAGTTCATCCCGGGCTCCATCGAGGAGGTTTCCAGGGAGGCAGGAATCCAGGTCACCTCCCTCTCTACGGGCATACCCGTGGGCATCTTCCCCGTCGCCGGGGAGGTCATCACCGAGGTGGAGGCCTTCCGCCTGCTCTTCGGAGTGGAGGCGCTTCCTCTGGGCGCCGGCGGCTTGGGTGGGGGAGAGGGCTCCGTTACCTTCCTGCTGAAGGGCAAAGCCGGGGAGGTTGAGAGGGCCTTCAGGGCGGTCGCGGACATAAAAGGTGAGCCTCCGGTTAAGCCGGCGAGGGGGAGCTGCACAGAGTGCACCTACACCCAGTGCCCCCGCTCAGGAGGAGGCTAGTTCTCCAGAAGTTTCTCCACCAGGACTCTCACCAGCCTCTCCGCCTCCCTATCGCCCACCTCTGCCCTCCACACCTCGTGCGCCTTTTCAAACTCCTCGAGCGCAATCACGCGGTCCGCGCCGGCGATGAGCTCGTCGATGCGCCTGTTCTCGGGCGTTGTCACGCTTGCGTGCATGTTCTCAGGCGAGAGGCGGTTGAAGAGGGAGGCGAACCTCCTCGCGCGCTCCACCTCCCTGGCGATGAAGAGCACCCTCTTTGTGGAGCACAGGGCGTGGTACTTGGCTATCGCCTCGGGCATGCCCCTCTTTATGGCGAACCTGCCTATCTCCACCTCCCCGTGGTCTATGAACCTGAGCTTCAGAGTTAGGCTGTCGCCGTCGAACTCTATTATGTTGTAGTTGTTGTCCGGCATTAGCACCTTGTAGGAGCTCAGCGTACCCGCGTGGATGATGTGCGTCCTGAGAAGCTTCGTGGAGTAGGGCACGTGCCTGTGACCGGCGAGCACAATGCCGCCGTGGCAGTGGAGCATGAGGCTCTCCACAATCTCGCCCGCGTCAATGAGCACATTCCTGTTTCTCCCCGTGTGGGGCACGGGTATAACGTGGTGGTGGAGCACCAGCATGTTGGTGCAGCTCTCCCTGAACTTGCGCTCCACCCACCTGCGCTGCTCCTCGCCCACGTAGCCGTCGTCGGAGTCGGGCAGGGTGGAGTTCACGCCGGCTATAACCAGCTCGTCCAGCTTTACCGACTTCTTCACCTCTCCGAAGTAGAGCCTGAAGTACTTCAGCCCGTCGTTTCTCGCGTCGTGGTTCCCGGGCACTATGAAGAGCTCCGCCTCTATCTCGCCCAGCGCCTCGTAGGCGTTCCTGAACTCCCTGTGGATGCCCCAGGTTACGATGTCCCCGCTCAGAATCACCAGCTCGGGCTCCAGGGCGTTTATCTGCTTCACAGCCCTCTTGAACTTCTCCGGCTTCAGCTCCTCCCCGAAGTGGGTGTCTGAGATGTGCACAATCCTGAGAGGCTCCAT
>JAADFX010000047.1 GCA_013152685.1 Methanobacteriota archaeon
CACCAATCGGAGACGATAAAAAGTTCGTGAAAGGTGTGGGAAAAAGAAAAAATAAATTAATCATACTAATAGACGTGAAAAAGTTAATGGATATGGATAATAACGGAATCAGCGCCTCCTAGACCTCGCCCACGCGAGCAGGATGGCGGCGAGGAAGGCTGCAATAATAAGCAGGAGTTGCGGCTGAGTCAGCCCCGCTCCCTGCCTGTACTCCACCGCCGGCAGGTAGGTCACCTCCCGCCACACCAGGGAGCCGTCCACCACCCGGTGGGGCGGAGGGTGGGACGCCACAAGCTCGGCGCCCGGGGGGAGGCTTATTTTTATTGTGAGGGGCACCACACCGCTGAGGTTCCTGCCCTCTGTTCTCCAGGTACCCCCGCTGCGCCTGGCGAAGCCTCTGCAGTCCACAACTATCCTGAGCTCCTCCTCGCCCGGCACAATAAAGAAGTCCTCCACCTCCCAGCAGAAGAGGGACGCCATCCGCTCGCCCACTGCCGCCTGGACCATCGGGTTCCTTAGCTGCCTGCTCAGGTTTGCGGCAGCCTCACCCTCCACCAGGTAGGTTATCCTGGCCTTTCCCCCGTCCAGGAGGTCCACACTCACCGCCGGCTGAGAGAAGGCGCCGGGGGAGATGAGCAGGAACAGAAGAAGCAGCCTCATGGAAAAAATAAAAGAAGAGAGGCCGGGTCAGCCGCAGCCAAGGCTGACCTTCTCAGCCCACGCGGCGTCGATGCCGCAGTGCAGGGCAATGCCCTTCTCCGGATGCTCCAGCAGGCCCAGGTTCACCAGCACCTGGGTCTCCGGGTCAACGAAGTTGCTGAGGTCGGCGCCCACATCCCTGTGGCAGGAGTTGCACACATCAAACTCCTGCACCTCCTTGCCCGACTGCTCGTCCTTGATGGGGATGAGCTTCTTCTCCTTTGCGTCCAGCACTATAATGGCGCTGCTCGTCGGGTCGCTGGGCGGATGGCGGATGGAGCATATCAGGAAGCGCCCGTCCTTTGTCCAGGTGCAGTCGTGGGGGTTGCCGGGAACCTGGATGGAGTCCACCACCTCGTCCCTGACGGTGTCGTAGAAGATCAGCCTCCCGTCGCCCACGCCGGTGGCTCCCTCAACAGGTATGTTGTAGGGCTTGCCCTCCTTGAACTCGTTGGCGGCGGTGACCACCAGCATCCTGCCCATGGGGTCAAGCTCGCCTATGTGCAGGAAGTAGCCGCCGTGGGGCGTGAGGTCCACCTTCTTCACCACTTCCCTGGTCTTGAGGTTGACCTTGTTGAGCACGCCGCTCGCCATGTTCGCCGCATACATGTAGTTGCCGTCCCTGGTCACCTGGTCCAGGCACAGGAAGGCGTCCACGGGTATCTTGTCCACCTTGGTGTGCTTCTGCGTGTCGTACACCAGCACCGCACCGCTCGCTATGCTGGAGACGTAGAGCAGCTTTCCGTCGGGCGAGAAGCTGGAGCCGCAGTGCAGGCTGTCCTCACTTCCGCCCAGCTCCTTCCACTCCGCGTCCTTGGCGACGAAGGTCTTGTACTGCTTCAGCTTGCCCCAGGGCGTCTTGTCGAAGGTAAGGCCAAGCTTGCGCAGGTCGAGCTCTGTTATTGTCCCATCCAGAGCAGCCCAGTACAGAATCTTGCCGTCCTTGCTCACCGACACCGTGTGGGATGCCTTGTCACTCCCGTAGCCGGAAACGCGTATCCTCGCGGGGCCCGCCACCACACGCGCCGTCTTGGTGCGCGGGTCTATCTCGATGTCGGTCACCGACACGTGGCCACCGTGGCCCACGGTGTATATCCTGGCCTTGTGGGTCTTCTTGACCACTGTGGGCTTCTCTTCCGCCTTCTCGGCGGGTTTCTCCGCACACCCAGCAAATGCGCCGAGAAACAAAACTAAACCTAACACTACTGCCAGAGTCCCAGGCTTTGCCACATGTTCACCTCCTTCAGAGACCCTTTCAGGTCCACCCGAATCTCCGGGTTTCACGCTAATTTTCGAAGAATCACCTATATAAATTTTTCCGACTCAATTACAGGTCAACTCGGGCTGTGAGGCCTTAAAAAGGAAAGAATGCGGGCAGGTTATGCGTAAAATGGGAACAACCACCCACTGCCGCCGGTGCGCAAAGGTTTTATTTGGAGCCGGCGAATATTCAGCAGGAGTGTGGTGGCATGCCCAGGACACTTGCGTTACTCCTGCTGGTAATGCTCATTTCAGCCTGCACCGCGGAGCAGCAGGGCATGAAGTTCGACTCCCGCAGGGACTACGAGGAGGCGCTCAAGAGCGGGAAGCCCACCATCGTGGAATTCTCCGCCACCTGGTGCAGCATCTGCGTGCGCATGGAGCCGGTGGTTGAAAAGATGAGGGCAAAGTACGGGGACAGGGTGAACTTCGTGGTGCTCGACTTCGACAGGGAGCGCTCCCTGGCCGGAGCCTACGGGGTGAGGGGCACCCCGACCTTCATCCTCCTCAACGCCTCCGGCGATGTGGTGGGTGGCGCCGTCGGCTACATACCCGAGGACAGGTTTGAGGAGATGATCCTGGAACTGTTGGAAAAATGAGGGCTCTTCTCCTGGCTGCTTCAATCGCCGCGCTGCTGATACCCGCGCTTCAGGCAAGCTCCTGCACCCACTGCCACGAAAATGCCACCCTGATGGAGGGGTACGAGGAGTACATCGTAACCCTGGAGGAGGTGTGGAACCAGAGCAGGATGTTCCGCCAGGGTTTGGGCGGACCCCAGTGTGAGGACTGCCACCTGGGCAACGCCAGCAGCTACACGAAGGAGGGCGCCCACGCGGGGATGCTCTCCCTCATCGTGGTTTCCAGGGAGAGGGCGCTGCTGAGGCTCAACCGCTCCTACTATCCGGAGATAGGCGTCTTCGCCCCCGGGAGCCTTGCGCTTAGGATAATAAACGACCCCTACCTGGTTAAGACGGTGCTCTACCACGACAGAAGCACCGGAAACTACGCCTTCAACTCAACAATAGCGAACATGACCTGCGGCAGGTGCCACCCGCGCGAGGTTGAGGACTACCTCACGAGCAGCATGGGCGGCGCCAGGATGCAGAGCGCCTACCCGGGATTCACCTACCCTGCGCCCCACAACTGCGGCTACTGGCTGGTGAACCTCTCCACAATACGCTCCGAGCTGGCTGTGCCCTACTCCGCGGCCCAGGCGGAGCTCAACGACCGCGTTTGCCGGCAGTGCCACACCTCCTGCCTGGACTGCCACTACCAGCCGGACAGGGGCAAAGGCAGGCACTTCTTCTCCCGCAGCGTGGAGGCGAGCACCTGCTACTTCGGAGGAGGGCGCGGGATATGCCACGTGGGCGCTGAGGAGTACCGCCGCGGCGCCGGCTACTTCCGCGAGGAGGTCTTTGGCTTAGCCGACGATGTGCACGCAGAGCTGAACCTCTCTTGCCTGGAATGCCACACCTACCAGGACCACAACATCACCAGAAGCGCCACCTGCGGCGACTGCCACCTGCGGGAGGAGGGCGAGCTTGCAGAGAGTGTGCACGCCAACTTAACCTGCGAGGCATGCCACGTCTCGAGCTTAGCCGGCTACCAGGCGACCTTCTGGGCACCCGGTGAGTACTACGGAATGCAGACACCTCTCGCAAAGATAAACTACTACGGAATAATGGACGTGCCGGTGCTGATAAGGGACATGCAGGGCAGGTGGATACCCGTCAAGCCCATGCCCCAGGCGGTGCTGAACATGCGGAAGAGCCTCAGCCCCACGGGGCTCAGGTTCAGGACCCTGCCGGGGCTCCGCAACACCTCCAGCGACGCCTTCGCCGTGGCGGGCACCTTCCCCCTGCCCGAGTACGGCAACGCCATAGCCTGGGTGCACATGGACAAGGTATCCCACGGCTTCGGAAGGGGAAGGGAGTGCGAGGAGTGCCACTCGGGCGAGCAGCGCAGCCATGCTGAGTGGAGCTACGAGGGGGAGCACATGCCGGAGCCGGTTTACTTCTACGGCGAGAGCCTGGTGGTGGCAAACAGCACCGGCATGTTCATAATTCTAAAAAACACCACTGACGTTCCCCTCGCCGGAGCCGCGCAGTACGCGCCCTGGATTTACGGTGTAAGGTGGCGCATTGAGGGGGATTTTTCAATCAGCGCCAAGTCGGATGCCTGCGGGGAGGGCAGCTGCAGCAGGTGCCACGGAGACGCCCACGGGACAATTAAGCCCCTCTACATGAAAAACAGAGGTGTGCTGCTCGCAGTGGCACTGGTGCTCCTCGGAGCACTCCTGGTGGTTGCGGCGGCTGCCTACCTGTCGAGAAAAAAGCGAAAGCTTAAATATCAGGAGAAATAAATACATTAGCAATTCATTTTTATAAAGTAAGGGAGGATGAGTGAATGGAAAGCCAGAGTTCGTTCTTTAGCTGTGCCTTTGGCCGCCACGGTGATTCTGGCTTTCTCTCAAGTCTGGCAGGGGAGGATGCAAGAGTACTGCGCCACACCTCTTCTCTTTGCCCTGAGTGCGCCATGGAGAGGAACTTCTCCGAAATGATAGTGGAGGCGGTGGTGTATGAGAAGGACGACAAGGTGTGGATAGCAAAGTACTGCCCCACCCACGGCGTCACCAGGGAGGTTTACTGGGAAGACGCGGCGATGTACCACTTCGCCGAGAGGTTTGCCGACCGCGGACTGAAGCTCCACAATCCCCACATTGAAGCACCCAAGGCGAGGTGCCCGCTGAAGTGCGGCCTGTGCGAGGAGCACGAGTCCCATACTGGCTTGGCGAACATCGTGGTAACCAACCGCTGCAACCTTACCTGCTGGTACTGCTTCTTCTACGCCAAGGAGGGTGGCAGGATATACGAGCCCTCGCTGGAGCGAATAAAGCGCATGCTTGCGGTGCTGCGCAGCGAGCGCCCCGTGGGTGCTGAGGCTGTGCAGCTCACCGGCGGCGAGCCCACGCTGAGGGAGGACCTCACTGAGATTATAGCCGCCTGCCGCGAGGCAGGGTTTCAGCACATCCTGCTCAACACCAACGGAATAGAGCTGTCGCGCAACCTGGAGCTGATGAGGAGGGTGAAGGAGGCTGGAAAAGGAGGGCACATCATCCTCTACATGAGCTTCGACGGCGTAACCCCGGAGACGAACCCGAAGAACTACTACGAGGTCCCCGGGGTAATACGCAACGCGCGCATCGCCGGGATGAGCATGGTGCTGGTGCCGACTGTGATTAGAGGCAGAAACGACCACGAGCTGGGAGACATAATTCGCTTTGCCTTCGGAAACCTGGACGTGGTGCGCGGGGTCAACTTCCAGCCCGTCTCGCTGGTTGGGAGAATGCCGCGCAGGGAGCGCGAGAAGCAGCGCATAACCATACCCGGGGTTATAAAGGCGATAGAGGAGCAGACCGACGGGGTAATAGCCAGGGAGGACTTCTTCCCTGTGCCCAGCACGGCGCGGCTGACCAGCTTCATGGAGGCGATATTCTCCACCCCCAAGTACCGCCTGTCCACGCACTTCGCCTGCGGAATGGCGACCTACGCCTTCAAGCAGGGCAGCACCCTGGTGCCGATTACGCGCTTCTTCGACGTCGAGGGCTTTCTGGAGTTCCTCCAGGAGCTGAGCTTTGAGGTGGAGCACTCCCGCTTTAAGCTCGCGGGCAGGGGAATATCCATAATTAAAGCCCTGGCGAACATCTCCCGCTTTATCGACGAGGAGAAGAAGCCGCCCTACCTGGACTTGAAGCGGGTGCTTATCTCCGCCCTCACCAGGGGCTCCTATGCTGAGCTGAAGGAGCTGAACCGCAACTCCCTGTTTATAGGAATGATGCACTTCCAGGACACCTACAACTACGACATCGCCCGCGTGAGGAAGTGCTGCGTGCACTACGCCCTGCCCGACCTGCGGGTTGTGCCCTTCTGCTCCTTCAACGTCCTGCCGGAGCTTTACCGCGACCGGGTGCAGGAGAGGTTCAGCATCCCAGTCAAAGAATGGGAGGCGAGAACAGGCAGGAAGCTTGCGGACGACAGGTACGTGAGGAGCTTCACAGAGGAGGAGAAGAAGGAGGTAGAGAGGTTCTACAGGGAAAGCATCGCGAGGGCGGGGTTCTAGAAACAGGTGAACTAACATTTTTAACTTTAATGGACATCCTCCTCAATATGTTAACTTATATGTAAACCATAACCGAAATACTTATATCCACAGCCATCCCCTCTCTCACCCGTGAGAGGAGATGAAAAAGCTCTCTTTCACCGCTGCACTGTCCAGGATTCTGGGCAGCGTCTCAGCCCTTGAGGCTGAGGTTGTGGAAGTCTCTGAAGCCTGCGGCAGGGTTCTCGCTCAGGACGTGCATGCTCCGATTGACATTCCGCCCT
>JAADFX010000048.1 GCA_013152685.1 Methanobacteriota archaeon
TAAGTTGAGGCTGAACTTTCTCGACGATTCTTTTGCAGATGTGTGGATATCGCGGGGCAAATATTCCTTTCACTGGCAGAGAGGTGAAAGCATCTTCAGGCATGACAATGCCCCCCATCCCAGGTGGAAGTATGTTAAAACATTTCCAAAACATTTTCACAGGGGCAGCAAGGACAGGGTGGTGGAAAATTACCTGAGTGAGGAACCAGAAAGAGCGCTCAGAGAGTTTTTGTCTTTTATAAGAGAGGAAATTTTCAAGTAATTTAGGCTAAGCATTACGCCTTTTTCGGCGGTACTGCAGATACCCGAAAGGGGCGAGGGCTGCGTAGTACGGGAGTGCTAATCCTCCAGCTTCAGCGCCTCTCTAAAGTCTATCCTGCCGGTGTAGAGCGCCGAGCCTATCACCACGCCGCCTGCGCCCAGCTCCTTCACCTTTTTTATGTCCTCCAGCGTGGTGATGCCGCCTGAGACTATTATCCTCGCCTCGCTCGCCTCCACCACTTCGCCAACAGCGCGCGGGTCAACGCCCTGCATTCTCCCCTCCACGTCGACGTTGGTGAACAGCAGCTCCTCGGCGTAGCGCGCAAATTTTCTGGCTGCCTCTGAGGCGCGGAGCTGTGTTCTCTCCCTCCACCCGCGCACCACCACGTAGCCATGCTTTGCGTCTATTGCTATGATTATCCTCCCCCTGCCGTACTCCTCCGCGAGCCTCTCGGGCACCTCCGGATTTTCTAGCGCCGCCGTGCCCAGAATCACCTTCGCCGCGCCCAGCTCCAGGAAGTGCTCAGCCTCGGCGATGCTCCTTATGCCCCCGCCCAGCTGCACCGGTATGCTGAGCTCCGAGATAATCTCCTCCACCAGCGGGCGGTTGACCCTGCTCCCCTCTATCGCCGCGTCCAGGTCAACCAGGTGCAGCCTTCTCGCCCCGAGGCTCTGCCAGCGCCTCGCCACGGCGAGGGGATCAGAAAGCTCAACAAGCTTTTTCTCGGGATCGCCGCCCACAAGCTGGACGCAGCGCCTCCCCTTCAGGTCCAGCGCGGGTATTACCAGGAAGCTCATTCTATAATCCTCTCAATGGGAAGCACCAGGATATCCCTCGCGCCCAGCTTCTTCGCCCTGTTAATAATGGAGTAAACCTCCTGCTCGTCCACCACCGAATTCACCGCGTACATGGGCTCTGCCGCGGCGACCTCGGCTATCGTGGGGCCAGCCATTCCGGGCATTATCCTCTTGACCTCCTCCAGCGCCTCCTTGGGCACATTCATCATTATCAGCTTCTTCCTCTTGGCGGCGAGCACACTGGAGAAGGCGGTGGTTACTTCCTCCACCTTCTCCCGCTTCTGCTTCACCGCCTCCCGGTTGCCTATGAGCTGGGCGGAGGTCTCCAGGATCGTCTCCACCTCGCGCAGCTTGTTCATCTTTAGCGTTGTGCCGGTGCTCACCAGGTCAACAATAAGCTCCGCCAGGCCTATGTGGGGGGCAATCTCGCAGGCTCCGGAGACGCGCACCACCTTAACACTTATTCCGCGCTCGCTGAAGAAGCGGCGCGTTATGTTCGGAAACTCCGTGGCAACCCTTGTGCCTAGCTTTATGTCCTCCACCCTCTCTATTCCCGAGCTCTCGGGCGCAGCCACAACTAGGCGAGCTTTACCGAAATCTAAATTAAGGAGAAGCTCCACATCGTAACTAGACTCCACCACCACGTCGTAGCCGGTTATGCCCAGGTCAGCCACACCATCGTAGACGAACTCGGGTATGTCTGCGGCGCGCACAAAGAGCACCTGAATCTCGGGGTCGACGGTGCTCGCGAAGAGGCGGCGCTCATTGCTGAGCACCACCATGCCTGAGCTGCGCATGAGCTGCATCGCCGGCTCGTGAAGCCTGCCCTTGTTGGGAACAGCTATCTTTATCATTCCGCTTACCTCGGGTGATGATATGGATGTGCTCATAAAAGACGGAATCGTAGTTACTATGGATAAGGAGCGCCGGGTATTAAAAAACTTTTCTCTGGCGATTGAGGACGGCGTCATCGTGGAGATTGCCCGTGAGATAAAGGGCGAGGCCGACTTTGTTATAGACGCGAGGAACAAAATTGTGATGCCGGGGCTAATAAACACCCACACCCACGCGGCGATGACGCTCTTCCGCGGCTCCGCGGACGACCTTCCGCTGATGCGGTGGCTCCAGGAGGAGATCTGGCCGGTGGAGGCCAAGCTGGAGCCTAAGCACGTTTATGCCGGCTCCCTCCTGGCATGTCTTGAAATGCTCAGCAGCGGGATAACCTGCTTTAACGACATGTACTACCACCTGGAGGAGGTGGCGAGGAGCGTCCTCGAGTCGGGAATACGCGGCGTGCTCTCCTACCCTCTGCTGGATATAGGGGGAGAGGAGCAGGGAAGGAGGCTCCTGAAGGAGGCGGAGCGCGGGCTGAGGGAGTACGCGAATAAGGACTCGCGCGTAAGGGTGTTTCTGGGCCCGCACGCGCCCTACACCTGCTCGAAGGAGCTTCTGCTAAAGGCAAGGGAGCTTGCCGAAAAGCATAGCACCGGGATACACATCCACGTGTCAGAGACAGAGGAGGAGGTTGAGGGCTTCGTCAAGGACAAGGGAAAGCGCCCCTTTGAGTACCTGGATGAGATAGGCTTCCTGGGTGAGAATGTGCTCGCCGCGCATGCGGTGCACGTCAGCGGGAGGGAGATAGAGATTATGAAGAAGCGAGGTGTCAAGGTTGCCCACAACCCCGTGAGCAACATGAAGCTCGCCGCGGGTGTGGCTCCTGTTGCAGACTACGTTAAGGCGGGGGTTACCGTCTCCCTGGGCACCGACGGTGCGGCGAGCAACAACACCCTGGACCTCTTCCAGGAGATGAAGACCTGCGCCCTGCTCCAGAAGGTTTCCAGGGGAGATGCAAGCGCAGTGCCTGCTCAGGTTGTGCTGGAGTTTGCCACCATAGGAGCGGCGAAGGCTCTGGGCCTGGATAGGGAGATAGGCTCCCTGGAGGTGGGCAAGCGGGGTGATGTTATCCTGGTGGACCTGCAGAGGCCAAACCTCAGGCCTCTCAGCAACCCGGTGTCCCACCTGGTTTATGCGGCGAGAGGCTGTGACGTGTGCACCGTAATAGTGGACGGCAGGGTTGTGATTCACGGGGGCAGCTTCCGCACGCTGGACATAGCCGAGGTGTGCAGGTTCGCCGAGGAGGAGGCGCTGGACCTCTTTCAGAAGGCGGGCAAGGCTGAGAAGCTATTCCTGAGCGAGGAAGTCCTTTAAGCGCGCAATTGCGCGGTACTTCTCCTTTCTGCCCAGCTTCGCCTCCTCCAGCGCTTCTTTCAGCAGGAAGATGCTCCTGTCGTAGGTCTCCCTGTCCACCGGGTAGGGGATGCCGTCCTTGCCCCCGTGGGCGAAGGAGTACTTCGCGGGGTCCTGCCAGGAGCATTCTGCGCCGAAGAGCAGCTCCGAGAGCAGGGCAAGGGCGCGCAGCGTCTTCGGTCCGAGGCCACGGAGAGCGATGAGCTCCTCATAGCTGGCTGGCTGAATCTCATAGGCGCGCATCAGGGCGCGCCACCCCTGCTCCGAGATGTCCACCCTCCTGAGCTCGTGCCTCGCGGGCATGGCAAGCTCCTGCATGGAGTGGTCGAGGGTGAGCTGCCCCCTCAGGTACCTCCTCAGCTTCAGCGGGTTGTCCCTCACCAGGTCCACGCTGGTTCTGCGCACATCCTCGCTTTCCTCGGCCACCAGGTTCAGCACCCTCGCCTCTCTCCTCTCGCTGGCTATGCCCGAGTGGGGCTCGCGGGTGAAGCTTTCGACGCCCTCGCTGAGCCAGTGGTAGCGCCTGGCATAGCTGCGACGCATGCCCTGCTGCACCACGCACCACTCCCCCCGCCTCGTGAAGATGAAGGCGTGGTGGTACAGCGTATAGCCGTCCTGCACGCACGCGTTGTCCACCTTTGCGCTGAGCCTGCTCGCCCTTATGAGCTCCTCCTCCCGCGAGGAGGGCAGGTTGAGAACCTCTGCCAGCTCTGAAATCTCCCCGGGCGCCCGCCTCGAGGCCCTGCCCTTTCCTCCGGCTATGGCTATGCCGTGCTCCTCCGGTGAGAGCGCCAGCTTGAGCGCTCCCGTGGTGGTAGTGGTGGTGCCCGAGGAGTGCCAGTCAAACCCTAAGGCGCAGGCTAGGGCCTGGAACCACACCGGCGAAGCGAGCCTGCGCAGCAGCTCCGCCTCGCCGTACTCGTACACTATGTAGTCGGCCACGGCCCTGCTGAGCCTAACCATTCTCCTGAAGAGCCATGGCGGTGCCCTTCCAGAGTGAAGCGGAAGCTCAGCTGTGCCCGTGCGCCTCATAGCTTATAGTAAAATCCTAACGATGGCACAGCCACTGCTCCGGCTCCGGAGGTCCCCGCTATAATAAAGTTTTAATTTGTTAGTGTAAGTTCAACAAACACGAACACAATTCAACAGAGAGGTGATGTGGAAATGTGCAGGAATGTTACACCCCAGGAAGCGTATGCGATGATCCAGAAGGGTGGTGTGGAAGTTCTGGACGTGAGGACGCCCCAGGAGTACTACGGCGAGGGGCACATAAAGGGGGCGAAGCTCATCCCATTGAGCGAGCTGCAGCATCGCCTGAGGGAGCTCAACCCGGCGAAGAGGTACCTGATATACTGCCGCACAGGCCACAGGAGCGCGCAGGCGTGCAGGCTTCTCTCCCAGCTTGGCTTTGAGACCTACAACCAGCTCGGCGGCATAGTGCAGTGGGCCAGGCTCGGCCTCCCCGTGGAGGGCGTGGCCAGAAGGCAGCGCGGGGGCTTCTTCAACTTCAACCCCTTCATGCCCTGAGGTGGAGTATGGGTGCGCTAAGGCTGCTCCCGCTGGGGGCGCTCACGCTTATAGCGGGCAGCGCCCCGGTATTCGCCTCCGGAGGCACCGGTTTCCTGGGACTTCCAGGTGCGCCCGAGCCCAGCCTGCCGCTTGCCTTCCTGTGGGCGGTGTTCGTGGGCTGGGTGTTCTCCACCGTGGGTGCCTTCGGCGGCGTCCTGGCGGGAGTGGGCCACCTCACCGTCTTTGGGCTGGGAGAGTTCGCCTCAAGCTTGAGGAGCACCAACCCCGAGCTCAGCGCCCGCGTTACAGACAGCATTCGCGTCTCCAACCAGTGGCTGGTGGGCCTCTCCGCCTTTATATCCACCTTCAACTACTACAGGATGAGGAGAATCGTCGTGCCCCTTGCCCTTGCCCTGGGCTCCGGGGCGGTGATCGGCAGCTTTGTCACCCCAATCCTGACCGCGGGCAAGCTCTCCCTCAAGGCGTACCTGGGCTACTTCGGGCTCTTCACCCTGCTCGTCGGCTTTGTGCTGCTTTACGAGACCACACCCCGCGGAAAGGCGGCGCGGAGGCGCGCCTACGAGGCTGCGCGCGCCTTCGAGGAGAGGATAAAGAGGGAGGGCGACGAAGTGCTCCAGAGGGAGGGGGTGCGCATCTCGGAGTTCAGCGTGAGGCGCATAACCTTCACCTTCTTCGGGCAGGAGTTCAGCTTCAACCCGCTGCTTCCCTTCCTGGGAGGCCTGGCGATAGGCTCCCTCGCATCCCTCCTCGGAGTTGGCGGCGGCTTCCTCTACGTGCCCTTTCTCACCAGCGTGGTGGGGCTGCCCTACTTCATTGTGGCTGGCACCTCTGCGCTGAGCGTTGCAATAGGCATGGTGGTGAGCATCTTCAGCTACATGGTCATAAAGCAGGTGCCGGTGCATGTGCCCCTTCTGGCAGCTGAGCTCCTGGGCGTTGCCCTGGGCTCCTACATCGGCCCGCGGACCTCCAAGTACATCCCCGAGAGGTACCTGAAGCTGCTCTTTGCGCTGCTCGCCTTCTACGTGGGCATAAGGTACCTCACCAAGGGCTTCCTGGGCAGGAGCCTGCTTCCCCCCTACTAGAGCAGGTTGTGCACAATGGCAACTTTTTACTTTTCCACCGCCTAAAAAAGATGGTTAGGGCAGGCAATATCATAAAAATGCCAGTGCATGCAGGTGGATGAGCCGCGCTAATCTACATTAGTACTAATCATGATTAGGAAATTTGAGGCGCCTCCGCTAGAGCAGGTTGTACAGCGTGTCCCTGCGCCTGGGCTCGAAGCCGGCATCGCTGATCAGCCTTCGAATCTCCGCCTCGCTCATCATCTCGTTGTTCGCCCCGGCGCTTCTGGAGATGTTCTCCTCCATCAGCGTGCCCCCGAAGT
>JAADFX010000049.1 GCA_013152685.1 Methanobacteriota archaeon
ACCAATCAGCAGCACAGGAATCGCAACCAGAAACCACAGGTACCACCAGGGAGAAGGCAGAAAACCCTCTGCTATGTGCATCACACCACCTCTGCCTAGTAACTGGGAGAGGTGGCTTTATATATTTGACGAAATGGATTTCATGTGTTAGCAGTTCGGATTACGATTTGCCAGCCCACCTTCGGAGAAGCTTCTCCCTCACCTTCTCAAAGGCTTGCTGGTCGAATTTCTCCAGCGCGATGCCCTCGCGAATCTGCTTCCTTGTTGGTATGAAGACCCGGCTATTCCTGTCCTTAAAGGGGCACTCCCTCCCCTGGGGCGAGTCCCGCACCTCATTCTCGGGGCATGCCGCGTAGTTGTACCCCCGGCACCACACCAGCGAGATCTGGGGAAACTTCTCCCTCACGGCCATGTACAGCTTCGCCGCAAGCTCGCGCATCTCGGGTGAGGCGCGAACGCACAGCCTGAGCCCGAAGAAGTTGATGAGGCTGCGGAGGTTTATGGTGTAGGTGTAGGCGGTGTGCATCGCAAAGGGTGTGGCATAGCGCGCGCTCTCCTTTCCAGCGCCCAGCTCAAGAAGAGCACTGTACGCCTCTCGCGAGGTGCGCATAGCCCTTGCGTACTCCTCCAGTATTTTGCGCTCCTGCTTGGGAAGCTGCTCCGGCATGGGCGCGTCACTCAGCGCCAGCGCCTTGTACTCCTGCTCGTCTATGCCACGCTTCCTCAGAATCTCCTCCACCCTGGGGGGGAGGTTGAAGTCGAACCCCTCCTCACTCTGGTAGCGGGTGCTCCGTCCCGTGTGCGAGGCGATGCGGTGCTCCAGCAGCTCCAGGGCGTTGCCCTTGCTCAGCCCGCGAATCTCAAAGCTGAACACCACGTGCTCAAGGGCGCTGGAGTAGTCGTTCTCCACTATCATACTGAAAATCTCCTCATCGGTGGGCTCCCTCATGCCCGAGCCGGCGCACCTCTCGCAGTCTTCGCGGGAGCCGCACTCACAGGGCACCCTGCCCACGCCGCTCACCCTGGCGGAGTGGGCCACAAAGGAAACGCCGTTAAAAACGCGCAGGTTCTCTATTTTTATGTCCATGATTTCTGGTAGGGGGTAATGCTTTTTATACCTTTGCGGGCATACTCTCGCCAGAATGTCGGAAAAAGGAAGTGCTGTATGGAGGGCAATGGCGAGTGCCACCCGCAGGAGGATACTCCGCACCCTGCTGGGCAGGAGGATGCACATCTCCGGCATAGCCCGCGAGCTCGGCGTGTCCAAGCCGGTGGTGGCCAGGCATGTGCGCATTCTCGAGGAGGCGGGGCTGCTGGAGAGGCACCCCTTCGGCAAGACCCATGTTCTCACCGCAACGCTGGCGGGGCTGTACTCGGCGCTGGACGAGCTGGCGGAGAGCCAGGAGGTGGCTGTGAGGAGGGGAACCACTGTGCTCGAGGCCCTCAGGAGGGTTTCGGGCATAAGGGTGGAGAGGAAGGGCGGAAGGGAGTACGTGGTCAGCATAGACGGGGAGGAGGGCTACTACCTCTACACCGTCGACGGCAGCTTTCCCGATGTGGGCATGGAGAAGTTCAGGGTCGAGGAGGAGGTGACCGTGGAGCTGAAGAAGCTGGTGCCCATAAGAAGGAAGCTGCTCAGAATCAGGGTCACGGGCTAGATGTCCAGCCAGCCCTTCTTCTTCGGCCTCTCGCCCATCACATAGCTCTCCAGCTTCTCAACCGCCGCCTCCGGGGAGCGGTAGTAGAGCTGCACCACCTCGTGGATCTCCTTCATCTTGAGCCTCTTCCGCGCCACAACCTCAAGAAGCGCCTCCCTGCGCCTGAGCTCCTCGTCAATCTCCCTCAGGCTCATGTTGGACATGGAGGAGAGGTGCTGCATGTACCTGCCGTTTATCAGCACCTCCTCCACCGCCCCCGTCTTTGGATTCTGCCTGAAGAGGGTGTTGGTGAGGACATTCTCTCCCTCAGTGCCCGAGATTTCCAGCACCTCAAAGATACGCCGCCGCAGGGTGCGGCCCTCCATCTGCTTCTTCTGGGCGACTATTATGTCCAGGGCGGGTATCATTATCTTGGGCACGTTCATGGGATGGCTGGTAAGCCTAGAGAGGGTCTCCTTCGCAGAGTTGGCGTGCAGGGTGGCCATGCAGCCGTCGTGGCCTGTGTTCATGGCGGTGAACAGGGTGAGGGCCTCCTCACCGCGAACCTCGCCCAGCAGTATCCTGTCGGGACGCATGCGGAGCGCATTCTTCAGCAGGTCGTCCATGGTTATCTCATTGCCCTCGCTGTCCGGAGGCCTAGTCTCGAGGGGTATCCAGTGCCTGTGCATTAGGGAGATCTCCAGCACGTCCTCAATGCTGATTATCCGCTCATTCTCGGGCACAAAGGCAGAGAGGGCGTTCATCGTCGACGTCTTGCCGCTTGCGGTGCCGCCTATTATCAGGATGTTCGCCGGCTTTGTGCGCAGGCCTTCCACGGCGAGCCACAGGTAGGAGGCAAGCCTCGGGCTCATGGTGCCGAAGCGGATGAGGTCAACGATGGTGAGGGGCTCCCTCCTGAACTTCCTGATGGTTATGGTGCTCCCCCGGGGGGACACCTCGGGCAGGGTGGCGTTAACCCTGGAGCCGTCGGGCAGGCGGGCGTCCAGCAGCGGTGACTGGGGGTCCACTCTCCTGCCGTTGTGCCGCGCAATCCGCTCTATTATCTCCCTGACCTCCGCCTCGCTCAGAAACACGTCGGTCTCCTTCATCCCGGCAATGCGGTCGAAGATGTAAACCGGCAGCCCGTGGCCCACCACCATTATCTCCTCGAGGTTGTCGTCCATCATGAAGGGTGTGAGCTTCCCCAGGCTGAGGTGGCTGTAGACGTAGCAGCGCACCGCCTCCTCGGGCGCGTCCACGCGGGATGATATCTCGCGCACCAGCCTCTCAATCTCCTGGGGGTCGGTGACAAAGGTGCCCCGGTAGCTGCTCCCCACCCTCTCGTGAATTCTGCGGACCTCCTGCTCGTAGGAGTCACACTCTATCCTCCCCACCCCCCTTCGCCACAAACTGTGCCAGCAGAGCCTCAAGCTGGATCAGCTCGCTCGCCCCCTCCTTGATCCTGAAGTCGTACTCGCCTATTATGTCCACGAGCTCCACCTTCAGCTTCGGCGGTATGTCCAGGTTGAAGGTCTCCCGGTGCATCTGCGCTACTACATCCTCTCCGCTCATCCCGTAGGTTATCATCAGCTCCCGCAGCTTCTCCCTGGCTTTGATGTAGTCGCCCTTCATGGCTGTGGCCAGCATCTCCCTCACCTCCTGGGGCCTGGCCTTCCCCACCACCCGGTACACCAGGTCGGCGTCTATCTCCCTGCCGAAGGCTGCTGCGGACTGGAGCAGGTTTATCGCCCTGCGCAGGTCTCCCTCAGCCACGTAGAGTATCGCCTCCATCCCGTCCTTGGTCAGGTCCAGCCCCTCCTTCATGGCTATCCTGCGCACCACCTGGGCGACGTCCTCGTCGCTGAGGGGGCGGAACCTGAAGAGGGCGCAGCGCGACTGGATGGGCTCTATTATCTTGCTTGAGTAGTTGCAGCTAAGAATAAAGCGGCAGGTGTGGGTGTACATCTCCATGGTTCTGCGCAGCGCGTGCTGCGCATCCTTGGTTAGAGCGTCGGCCTCGTCCAGAAAGATTATCTTGAAGTCGCCGCCTATCGCCTGGGTGCGCGCAAAGTTCTTTATCTTCCCCCTGACCACGTCAATGCCGCGCTCATCGCTGGCGTTGAGCTCCAGGAAGTTGGCGCGCCAGTTCTTCCCGAAGAACTCCCTGGCGAGAGCTAAAGCGGCGGTCGTCTTGCCAGTACCCGGGGGGCCCGCGAAGAGCAGGTTGGGCATGTTGCGCGAGGCAACGTAGCCCCTGAGCCGCTCCACGACTTCGCGCTGCCCCACCATCTCGTCCAGCTTCCTGGGGCGGTACTTCTCAACCCACACCGCTTCTATCATGACAGCACCTCAAAGGCTTTAAATAGTGAGATGCAGAGTTTTAGTATGCGTGCACCTGCAATACTATTGAGCCTCTTCCTGCTTATAAACTCTGCCCATGCCGCAGGCGGGGAGGTGGTTGTTGAGGTGGTGGTTGCGGAGGTTGAGGGGGTTATATCCCCGGTCATGCAGGAGTACGTCAGCAGGGTGATGGAGGAGGCGGAGAGCTCCGGAGCAGAGGCGGTGGTGCTGGAGATCAACACTCCCGGCGGCCTGGACGCGAGCATGAGGGGGATAATCCAGGAGATTCTTGACTCGCGGGTGCCAGTGGTGGCCTACGTTTATCCCCGGGGGGCAAGAGCCGCCTCCGCCGGCAGCTTTATACTCGTGGCGAGCCACGTCGCCGCCATGGCGCCGGGCACTAATGTGGGCGCCGCCCATCCGGTGGCCGTGGGTGGCGGCGGCGCTGTGAGCGATAAGGTGGTCAACGACGCCCGCGCATACATGCGCAGCCTGGCGGAGCTGAGGGGCAGGAACGTGGAGCTGGCGGAGAGCTTCGTGGTGAAAAGCGCCTCCCTCTCTGCCTCTGAGGCGCTGGAGGGCGGCGTTATAGACCTGGTGGCAGCCAACTACGAGGAGCTCCTAGCGGAGCTGGACGGAAGGGAGGTGAAGGTGAGGGGTGAGAGCAGGGTGCTGAGCACCCGCGATGCCCGCGTGGTGCGCCTGCCCATGAGCACCAGGGAGAGCCTCCTCCACAGGCTGTCGGACCCGAACATTGCCTACCTGCTGTTCCTGATAGGCATCTACGGAATAATCCTGGAGCTCTCGAACCCGGGGGCCGTGCTTCCCGGGGTAATAGGGGGCATCTCCATTATTCTGGCCCTGTGGAGCTTCCAGGCGCTGAGTGTGAGCGCAACGGGGCTCGCCCTGATACTGTTTGCGGTGGTGCTCTTCATAGCAGAGCTCAAGGTGCCCAGCCACGGCATCCTTACCGCCGGGGGCATCGTCTCCCTGCTCCTGGGTTCGCTGATGCTGATAGATGCGGAGAAGGAGCCCTTCCTGACCATCTCCCTCAAGCTCATCGCCTCCGCCACCGCCTTCACGGCGCTCTTCTTCGCCTTTGCCCTGGGGCTTGCCGCCAGGGCGATGAGGAGGAGGCCCGCCACCGGGAAGGAGGCGATGCTGGGGCTGGTGGGGAGGGCAAAGACTGAGCTCTCGCCGGAGGGCTACGTTGTCGTGAGGGGAGAGCTGTGGCAGGCGAGGGCGAGGGAGGGGAGGATAGAGGCGGGCAAAAAGGTTAAAGTAGTTGATGTGGACAACCTTACCCTAGTGGTTGAGGAGGTGAGCTGAGTGGTTGACTTCGTGACGCTGCCTGCCCTGATTATTGTGGCCCTGCTGCTCCTGAGCTCGGCGATTCGCGTCGTGCGCGAGTACGAGCGGGGGGTGGTGTTCAGGCTTGGCAGGCTGATAGGCGCAAAAGGCCCGGGGGTGATGTTCCTTATACCCCTGGTGGACCGAATGGTAAAGGTGGACCTGCGAACCATCACCCTGGACGTGCCCTCGCAGGAGATTATCACCAGAGACAACGTGACGGTGCGGGTTAACGCCGTGGTGTACTTCAGAATCATAGACCCCGAGAAGGCGATTGTGGAGGTGGAGAACTACCTCGCTGCAACTTCGATGATCGCCCAGACGACGCTGCGCAGTGTTATCGGCATGGCGGAGCTGGACGAGCTCCTCGCGGAGAGGGAGAAGCTGAATGAGAAGCTGCAGTCGGTGATAGACCAGCAGACTGACCCCTGGGGGGTAAAGGTGACGGCGGTGGAGATAAAGGACGTGGAGATACCCCAGGGGATGCAGCGCGCCATGGCGGCTCAGGCCGAGGCGGAGCGAGAGCGCAGGGCGAAGATAATCTCAGCCCAGGGCGAGTTCCAGGCGGCGCAGAAGCTTGCTGAGGCGGCGCGCATAATGGCCCGCGAGCCAGGAGCTATGCAGCTGCGCTTCCTCCAGACGGTGCG
>JAADFX010000050.1 GCA_013152685.1 Methanobacteriota archaeon
TGTCGCCATTGCCGCCGTCGGGGCGGGGCTCGCCCACAGGATGGCAGTGCCGGTGGCCAGGCTGGCGGAGCATGCGGAAGCCATCGCCTCAGGTAGGGGCGGAGGAGAGGTAGAGCTCAGGCTGGACGGCGAGCTCCAGAGCATCGCCGGGGCGCTCTCCAGGATGCAGATGCGCATGCAGGAGACCGCGGGGGAGGTGAGAAGGCTCATTGACGCCCTTCCGGAGCCCGCGGTTCTGCTGGACAGGGAGCTTAAACCCAGGCACATAAACACGTCCGCAGGGGAGCTTGCAGAGGGCTTCGGCGGCAGCGCCGCAGACCTGATGGACAGGGAAGTGGAGGGCGTCGCCAGGGAGGCGCTGATGTCCGGCAGCGCCGTTGTGAGGGATGTGACGCTGCGGCGGCGCGGGGAGGAGATACCCCTCCGGGTAAGTGCGGTGCCCCTGGAGAGCGGTGTGCTGCTGGTGCTCAGGGACATGAGGGAGCTGCAGAGGATGGCTGCAGAGCTCGAGGAGGAGAGGAGGCGCATTGAGCACCAGGTAGAGAGACTGCTGCCGGCGGTTCAGGCAATATCCGAGGGTGACCTGACGGTGGGCATCTCCGCCGCGGAGGGCTCCGCCTTCGATGGGCTCTGCGAGGCGCTGGAGAGGACCAGGAAGAACCTGGCCAGGCTTGTGATGAAGGTGAAGCTCGCCTCGGAGCGGGTTGCTGCCACTGCAGAGGAGCAGGCGGCGTCGTCGGAGGAGCTGAACGCAGCCAGCGATGAGATTACTTCAGCGATACAGCAGATCGCAAACAACGCCCAGAAGCTGGCGAGAATGGCGGATACCAGCTCCAAGGACATGGCGAAGCTGGCGGAGATGATAAGCAGGATTGCACAGAACGCGGAGGAGGCGGCAAAGGCAGCAGAGATGGCGGAGAAGGCGGCCAGAGAGGGGTACGAATCCGCAAGCGAGGCCACCCAGAAGATGGAGAACATCAGAACCATGTCCTCCAGGACGGCGGAGAAGATACGCAGGCTGAGCGAGCGCTCGAGGGAGATAAGCGACATCGTGGACATGATTTCAAGCATTGCTGAGCAGACGAACCTCCTTGCGCTTAACGCGGCCATCGAGGCGGCGCGCGCCGGTGAGCACGGAAAGGGGTTCGCGGTGGTGGCTGAGGAGGTGAGGAAGCTGGCGGAGAGCTCGGCGAAGGCGGCGGAGCAGATAGCGACGATGATACAGGAGGTGCAGCGGGACGGCGGTGAAGGCGATGGAGACGGGCAACCAGGAAATAGAGGTGAGTGGTGAGGTGGTGACCAGGGCGCTTGAGAATCTGGAGTACATCGCCCAGACCGCCAGGGACTCGGCCACCAGGATACTGGAGATTCGCCACGCCGCCGAGGAGCAGGAGAAGCTCTCCGACAGCGTTGCCAGGGGATTTGAGCAGGTGGCTGTCAGCGCCCAGGAGGCGTCCTCCGCCTCGCAGGAGGCGAGCGCCGCCACAGAGGAGCAGAAGGCGAGCATGGACCAGCTCGCCGCGAGCGCCCAGGAGCTGGCACGCCTGGCGCAGGAGCTGGAGGAGGTGGTGGGCCAGTTCAAGCTGGACGGGAAGACTGCGGTGGAGGTCAAGCAGGAGGTGAGGGCATAGCCCTCCCCCTCTCCTCGGCAAAGGGGGAGTTGCAGTGGGAGAAAGGGGGCATGGTGATATTCAGCTGGTGGTCTTCAGAGTCGGAAGAGAGGAGTACGGGCTGGACATCAGAGAGGTGAGGGAGATAATCAAGATGCAGGAGATAACCGAGATACCCAACGCCCCGGAGTTCGTCGAGGGGGTTATAAACCTGAGGGGTCAGATCACACCGGTGGTGGACATGCGCCGCCGCCTCGGCAGCGGAGCCGGCGAGCAGAGCAGGGACACGCGAATAGTGATTGTGGAGACGGAGGGGTCCAACGTGGGAATAATTGTGGACTCGGTGGTGGGGGTGACCCACATCCCGGAGCAGGACATATCACCGCCGCCCACGGGTGAGAGCGGATTTGTCAGAGGCGTGGGCAGGGTGGACGGCAGGCTGCTTATACTGCTGGACGTGCAGAGCATGCTGCCAGACCTGGGAGGCTAGAGCACGCGCTCCATGCGCTCCAGCGCCTCCTCTATCCTCTCCACGGGCTGGGTGAGCGCAAACCTCACGAAGCCCTCGCCGTGCTCCCCGAAGCCCACCCCACAACGCCCGCCTCCAGGAGCTTCTCGGCGAAGGCCATGGAGTCGCCTCCGGGCACCTCCATCCAGAGGTAGAAGGTCGCCTTCGGCTTGGCAACGCTGAAGCCCAGCCTTCTCAGGCCCCGCACCAGCACATCGCGGCGCTCCTGGTAAATGCGCACATTCTCGCGCACGCACTCCTGCGGACCTAGGAGAGCGGCTATCGCAGCCTCCTGGATAATCTGCGACGCCCCACTATCGACGTTCGTCTTCACCTTGCCCAGGCCCGCGATTATCTCGGCGTTTCCAGCGGCGTAGGCGATGCGCCAGCCCGTCATGTTGTACGCCTTTGAAAGCGAGTCGATGGCGATGCCCACCTCCATGGCTCCGTCGAACTCTAGGAAGCTGCGCACGCGGTAGCCGTCGAAGGCTATTGCGGAGTAGGCCTCGTCGGAGCACACTATTATGTCGTTGTCCCGCGCGAAGTCTATCACCTCGCGGTAGAACTCCGCCTCCGCCACAGCGGCGGTGGGGTTGTTCGGGTAGTTTATCCAGAGCATCTTTGCCCTCTTGAGCTTATCCCGGGGTATCGCCTCCAGGTCGGGAAGAAAGCGGTTCTCCTTGCGCAGAGGCATCGCATACGCCTCGCCTCCTGCGAAGAGCGGACCTGTGCGGTAGACGGGATAGCCCGGGTCGGGGTATAGCACCACATCGCCCGGGTTGACGAAGGCGAAGTGGATGTTGTGCACCCCCTCCTTGGAGCCTATAAGCGCCATAACCTCGCGCTCGGGGTCAAGCTCCACCTTAAAATCCCTGCGGTAGCGCTCCGCCACCGCCTCGCGAAAGGCGAGCATGCCCTCGTAGCTGGGGTAGCGGTGGTTCTCCGGCTTCTTCGCAGCCTCGCAGGCAGCCCTTACAATGTGCTCCGGCGTCGGAAGGTCGGGGTCGCCAACGCCGAAGCTTATGACGTCCACACCCTCCCTGCGCTTCTGCGCTATCTTGCGGTCGAGCTCAGCGAACAGGTATGGGGGCAGCCTCTTTATCCGCTCCGCGTACTCCATGGCGACACCTTTGTTTTTTCTTGTGAGGAATTGCAATCTAAGATTAAAAAATTTTCTGTGGTGGGCATGGGCACGCTGATAATCACAGAGAAGCCGAAGGTCAGCCAGAGGATAGCCAGCGCAATTCCCGGCGAGGTGAAGAGGAGGCGCAGCGGGGGGGTGAGCTACTTCGAAATCTCCTGCAACGGCGAGAAGATTTACGTGGCCAGCGCCGCGGGGCACCTGTACTCGCTGAGGGAGAAGAAGAGCAGCTACTCCTACCCCGTCTTCGACGTGGAGTGGGCGCCCCTGTACGAGGTGGACAGGAGCAAGGGCTACACCCGGCGCTACATCTCCCTGCTCAAAAAGCTCGCCTCCCAGGCGGAGAGGTTTATTATAGCGACGGACTACGACATAGAGGGCGAGCTCCTGGGCTACAATGCGCTGCGCTTCGCGTGCTCTGCCACGCGAGCAAAGAGGATGCGCTTCTCAGCGCTGACAAAGCACGACCTGAGGCGGGCATACGAGAACCTGGCGGAGGTGGATATAGCGCTGGTCAAAGCTGGAGAGGCCAGGCACATAATGGACTGGTACTGGGGGATAAACACCTCCAGGGCGCTCTCCAGCGCCGTGAAGAGGGCGTCGAAGAGGTTCACCACCTTCTCCGCCGGCAGGGTGCAGACACCGGCGCTGGCAATACTCGTCCAGAGGGAGAGGGAGATAGCACGCTTTGTTCCGGAGCCCTTCTGGAGGCTGAGCGCAAGGCTTCAGGTGGGCAGGAGCAGGGTAAAGGCTGAGCACGAGCGGGGGAGGCTCTTCGACGGGGATGAGGCCAGGAGGCTCCACTCTAAGCTCAGGGACGCGAAGGAGGCGACGGTGGAGCTGGTGGAGCTGAAGGAGAGCGTGGTGCCGCCGCCGGTGCCCTTCGACCTGGGCACGCTGCAGAGCGAGGCCTACAGGTACTTCAGGCTGAGCCCCAAGGCGACGCAGGACACCGCGCAGGCGCTCTACGAGGCAGGGCTCATCTCCTACCCCAGGACCTCCTCGCAGAAGCTTCCCCCCACCATAGGCTACAGGCAGATTATTAAAGCACTTGGCGAGAACCCCGCCTTTGCGAATCTCGCGCAGCTCCTCCTGGCAAGGGAGAAGCTCTACCCCAGGCAGGGGAAGAAGGAGGACCCCGCGCACCCCGCGATCTACCCCACCGGCGTGAAGCCCAAGAAGCTCTCCCAGCGGGAGGAGAAGCTCTACTCGCTGATAGTGCACCGCTTCCTCGCCACCTTCGGCGAGCCCATGAGGCGCGCGAAGCTGAGCGCGAGGGTCAGGATAGCGGACGAGCCCTTCAGCTTCTCCCGCGGGAGAACGGTTGAGGAGGGCTGGCGGGTCTTCTACCCCTATGCGAAGCTGGAGGAGCACACCCTTCCCCGGCTCCGGCGCGGGGATGTGCTCAGGGTGCTGGAGGTGAGCCTGGAGGAGGACGAGACAAAGCCGCCGGAGCGCTACAACCCGGCGTCGCTGGTGGCGGAGCTGGAGCGCCGCGGTCTGGGAACAAAGGCCACGCGCGCCGAGGTGGTGGACACCCTCTACAGGCGCGAGTACATCACCGGCACGAGGATAAGGGTCACGCCCATAGGGATGAGCGTCATCGAGGCCCTGGAGGAGCACGTGCCCGAGATAATAAGCGAGGAACTCACCAGGCGCTTTGAGCAGAAGCTGGAGGAGATTCAGCAGGGCAGGGCGGAGCCGGAGCACACCCTGGAGGAGGCCAGGAGGGAGCTCACCCGCATCCTGGAGAACTTCAGGCTTCGCGAGAGGGAGATAGGGGAGAAGCTGTCCAAAGCAATAGAGGAGAAGAGGAGGGGCGACGTGGTGGGCGAGTGCCCCCGCTGCGGCGGTGAGCTGCGCATAATACGCTCAAAAAAGACGGGGAAGCGCTTTATAGGCTGCGAGAACTACCCGGAGTGCGAGGTCTCCTACCCGCTGCCCCAGAAGCGGGGGATTTACCCCACCGACAAGCGCTGCAATGTGTGCGGCCTGCCCATGGTTAGCCTGCCCCTGGGGAAGCGGAGGGTGCTGAGCTGCATAGACATGAACTGCAAAAGCAAGGAGAAGTACAGGAAGAAGTAGAGGGAGGAAGATGGCATGGACAGGGATGAGATAGCCGAGCGGGGCGACACCGTGGTGGTGGCCTACCTGGCGATGACAAAGGAGGGTGAGGTGGTGAGCCGCGCCGACGAGAAGCGCCCCCTCACCTTCGTGCTGGGCTCCGGGAGGCTGATCAGGGGCTTCGAGGAGGCCGTGGAGGGAATGCGCCGGGGGGAGACACGAAGGGTGGAGGTGCCCCCCGAGAAGGGCTTCTCCGGAAACCACCCCCTGGCGGGAAAGACGCTGGTCTTCGAGATAACCCTGCTGGAGGTGCACAAGCGCTACTACGACGTGAGGGTGAGCGTGTAGGCTAGCCCACCAGCCTCCTCACCGCCAGCGTTGAGGCCACGCCCGCGAAGCTCAGGCTTAAAGCCGTGGCGATGGCAGCGCCCGTGGTGGCGAGGAGGGGAATCAGCAGGAGGTTGAGGAGCAGGTCGAGCAGCGCCGCAGCGCCAAGAATCTTCATCGGCAGAGCTGCCCTCCCCAGCCCCTGCATAACGCCGGAGTTGACGCTGAAGAAGCCGTAGAAGAAGCTCCCCAGGGCGAGGATTCTCAGGGGCGTGCTCGCCTCCGCATAGGCGTAGCCGAAGAGCAGGGTTACTATGGGCTCTGCGAAGACCAGGGCCACAAGGGTGGCGGCACCCAGCACGGGGAGGAGCAGGGTGTAGGCACCCGCCACCTGCCCCTCACCTCGCCACCCGCGGCAACCCTGGGCAAGAGCACTGCGCTCAGCGCCATGGCAAAGGCCAGGGGCAGCCTCGCCGTGGGGGAGGCGGCGCTGTACACCCCCACCTCCTGGGGCGGCAGGAAGATTCCGAGCAGCAGAATGTCCAGGTAGGCGAGGGCAAAGGCTGCGAGGGAGGTGAGGGAAACCGGAAGGGAGAATAGGAAGACTTCCCTGAAGGTCTCAAAGCTCCTCCTACCCAGGGCCACGCCCGTGGAGCGGAGGAGGAGCAGGGCGAGCAGAAGGGCGAGGGCGAAGCCCAGGGTGGAGCCCAGGATGGCGCTCCCCGCGGTGTCGGCGATTAACACAAGGGCGAGGGCGAAGAGGATTCTGCCCGCCTGCTGCGCAGTTATAAGCGCCGCAAGGGTGCCGAATCTGCCCAGGCCCTGGAGAATCCCGGAGAGCACCGCCAGGGCGAAGCCGAAAGGCAGCGCCACAGCCGAGATGCGCACCAGCTGGACAAGCTCAGGCTCGCGGAAGATTCTCGCCACCGCAGGCGCGAGGAGGAGGAAGGCTGCGCAGAGGATAATGCCAAGCAGGGTGTAGTAGAGCAGAGCTGAGGCGGCGATTTCGTCCCTGAGGCGGAGCCTGGAGCGGGCGTTCTCCCTGGCGATAAACCTGGCCACGCTGGGCGCTATTCCCGATGAAGCGAGCACCACCACGAGAAACTGCAGGGGCAGCGCCAGGTTGAGGAGGCCGAACTCGTAGGGAGAGAGCAGCCTGCCCATGAGAATGCGGTAAACGTAGCTGCCGAAGCGCACCGCGAGGTTGCTTGCGGTCAGCGCGGCGCTCGACCTGAGGAGGCTCATCCCTTAAGCTTGGGGGAGGGCGGATAATAAGGGTTTTGCCGCCGGCGCAAGGGTAACATAGGGAGGAGGGCAATTTATGAGCATGCGGGCGCACGCTTCCTACGACGCCCAGGCAACAGAAATCGCCGCGCGCAGAATCTCTAAGCTAAAGCGCAGGCTGGGTGTGAGCATTGAAATCCCCTCGCCCGAGGTGCACACCTACAGCGCTTCCCTCGCCGCAGAGCTGCTCAGGCTTTTTCTGGAGCTGGTGCTCTGGCCCCTGTGGCTTCGGGCAGGTGCGCCCTGGGTGGGCAGCTACCTCTCAAGCTGCGGGGAGGCGAGGATAACCTGCCCTCAAGGCGATGACGCCACCCTAGAGCACGAGGTGAGGCACCACTTCTGCCACCAGCTCAGGTGCAGGGGCTACGCTCTACCTCGAGTGCAGAAATTTATGCGGGAGTACTACTGGAGCGAGAGGCATGCCGCAATAGCGGCTAGAAAAGCGAGGGTGAGCGAGGACTCTGAGAAGGCAGGGATTCTGCTCATGCTCTCGAAGGGCGTGTTCCCTGAGAGCAGGCGCCTGAGCGAGGTGCTCGCAGGCGTTATCGCCGAGGCGTCGCCCTGGGTGAGTGAGGGCTTCGCCTCCGAGGGCAGCCTCCTGGACCTGGCAAGGGCGCCCCTCAAGATTCTGCTCGCCCTCGCGGCGGCTTTGCTAATAGCCTCGCTTCTCCTCATGCTTCCCGCGCTCTCACCCATCGAGGCGGCTTGCATAGCCTACTTGGCAGGAGGCGTCGCAACGGTGAGCTACCGCTTCCTGCGCACTCTGGGCCTGGACATAGGAGCGCTCAGGTGGAGGTGGCTCCGCCTCAGCGTCAACGATGCCAAAGCTGCGAAGCTGCTGCTCTTCCCCCCTGGATACGGGAGGAGTGCGCGGGAGATACTCGAAAAGCTGGAGGATTACCGCATCACCCTCTGAGTATCCTCAGGGCGTTGAGAACCACCTCGGGCTTTAAGGAGTACAGAAGCGAGGTCTCGGCGTAGCCCGAGAACATGCAACGCCTGCAGCTGCGCATGAGCTCCCTCGCCTCCTCTGCGGCGGGAGAGCGCCAGAGCTCGGCTAAGCTGTGCTCCCTTATGCTGCCCACCCTGCCGAAGCAGGTCTCCACGTTT
>JAADFX010000051.1 GCA_013152685.1 Methanobacteriota archaeon
TTCACAACGTTAGGTGACTTTTAAATACAATGAGGAATGAAAGACAATATGAGGTAGCCATCATGCGCCATGAGGAACTTGAGTTAAAAATAAGGGAACTTCCTGAGTATTTGAAAGTTGAAGTTTTAGATTATATTGAATTTCTCCTAAAGAAGCACAAAATCAAAAATACTAAAAGGAAGAAATTTAAATTCGACTGGGAAGGTGGTTTATCAGACATTGGTGAAAAATTTACTTCAGTTGAACTGCAGCACATGGCACTGGAGTGGAGATGATGTTTCTGGTTGATACGAACATTTTTCTGGAAATTTTGCTAAATCAGGATAAAAAAGAAGAATGTAAGAAGTTTTTAGATAACAACGCAGGAAGTCTCAACATAACGGATTTTTCTTTGCACACTATTTGGTGTAATTCTGTTTAGATACGGTAAGGAAGATATTTTTGAAAAGTTTATTAATGACGTACTGCAAAACACCACCCTTCTGTCATTACCGGATGAAATGTATAAGGAGATTGTAGAATTTAGAAAATCCATGAAACTTGACTTTGATGATGCCTATCAATATGGCGTGGCCAGATATTTTGGGCTCAAAATAATCACTATGGATAGAGATTTTGAGAAAGTAAAAGACGTGGAAGTCGGTTTTTTGC
The DNA here is from genome assembly GCA_013152685.1 of Methanobacteriota archaeon. Taxonomy (GTDB): domain Archaea; phylum Hydrothermarchaeota; class Hydrothermarchaeia; order Hydrothermarchaeales; family BMS3B; genus Pyrohabitans. The sequence continues at coordinate 652 of JAADFX010000051.1, forward strand.
AGGATGTTGTGCAGGGTTAAGTTCACAATCCTCTGCATTAGCCTGGCATTGTTGCAGCTCTTTTTAATTAATAAATTTTTGTTAATAATTTAGACGTTATGAAATTTGCGGAGCTATAAAAGGAAGTTCCCGCGATGCCTCCCCACTACAGAAAGGGATTCTGGATGAAGCCCGGGAGGGAGTATCAGTGCGCCTCCTGCGGCGTGAAGTTCGGCACCAGCTATCCGCGCTTCATCCACGCCTGCCCCTCCTGCGGTGCCGACTTCCTCTCCTACGTGGAGGACGTGGAAGAGGAGGAGAGGGAGGTGGTGTGCCTCCACAGGATGGAGGTGGTCACCAAGGTCACCTGCCACTTCTGCCCCCTGCGGAAGCACGAGCTGTGCGACGGTTCCTAATTCTTTGTCTTTGCTAAGGTTTTCTTGAGTTCACATGCGCCCCCTGGCGACCAGCTTTCTGGTGCTCGCCGAGATAGCCACGCGGCAGCCTGCGGTGAAGCAGGCGGACATAGCCAGGGAGCTCGGGATCAGCGCCCAGGCGGTGTCGGAGTGCATAAAGGCGCTTATAAAGGCTAAGCTTGTGGAGAGACGGGGCAAGGGCAGCTACCTTCTCACCCGCGAGGGCTATGAGCACCTGCTCAGCGGTGCCAGGGAGCTCAGGGAGCTCTCCGGCTTCATCCTGAGTGAGGTTGTTGCAGGGCTGCGCGTTTACACCGCCGTGGCGGCGGAGAACCTGGACGCGGGCGAGGAGGTCTCCCTCTGGATGGAGCGGGGCCTGCTCTACGCCGCCCGCAGCGGGGGCAGGGCTCGAGGAAGGGTTCTGAACAGGGCGAGGCGCGGCGAGGACGTGGGCGTGGTGGAGGTTCAGGAGCTCATCGCCCCCGCGCCCGGAGAGGTTAACGTCGTGAAGATTCCCAAGGTGGAGAAGGGCGGAAGCCGTGCGGTGGAGCTTGCCAGGATAAGGCGCCTCGCGGAGAGCGCCGGCTTCGTCGCCGCCCTCGGCGTTGAGGCGAGGGTAGCCCTGGAGAAGGCCGGCATAGCCTGCGACGCCTTCTTCGGCTCCGCCCAGGCGTGCGTGGAGGCGGCGCTCCACGGTGTTAACGTGCTCGCCCTCGCCGTGGAGGACGAGCTCCACCTGCTGCTCAGGAGGCTGGAGAGAGCCCGGCTGGAGTACCGCGTAATTGACGGGAGGAAGGAGAATGAAGGTCGAGCTTGAGCTTCTCGACGCGGCAAGGGAGAAGGTGGAGAAGCTTACCCGGGAGGTGCAGCGCTACGACATCGCCGACGGCGTAATCTACCTGATGTACGAGGACAGGGTGGAGGTCTTCCCCCTGGACAGGCTGCACCGCATGCTAGTGATGAAGGGCGACGAGGGCGAGGCGACGTTATAGCTCCCGATCACTGCGCCTCTCCTCCCGCCACACATTGCCACGCATGTGGTATCCCCTCGCCTCCCAGAAGCCAGGCCTGTTCTCCGCCATGAACTCCACTCCCACCACCCACTTGGCACTCTTCCAGAAGTAAAGCCCCGGTACCACGAGCCTCACGGGTGAGCCGTACTCGGGGCTCAGGGGTTTGCCGTTGAGCTTCACGGCAAGGAGCGCACCCTCAGCGAGGAAATCGGCAAGCAGCATGCTGGTGGTGTAGCCATCGGCGGAGTGAACCATAACATACCTCGCCTCGGGCAGGGGATGTGCAAGTCTCTTAATCTCGCGGGTGCTGACTCCCTCCCAGGTTAAGCCCAGCTTTGACCAGCCGGTAACGCAGTGGGCATCCAGCGTAGCGGTAACTCGCGGAAGTGCGGTGAACTCAGAATAACTCAGCCTGAGCTCATGCCTCACCAGCCCGAATATCCTGAGGCTCCACTTTGAGATGTCAACGCGGGGTATGCCATCAAAATGGAGCACAGGAAGGTGCTCAACCGCTCTCTGCCCCGGTGGTAGCCTTGGCGAGGGCATGTCTAAATCCCGAGCACGTCGAAGGTGGAGTACACCCTGCCCCTCTCCGCCTCTGCCACGAAGCGCGCCGCCCTTATGGCGCCCTCCACGAAGGCCTGACGTGAGTGGGCGCGGTGGACCAGCTCAATCCTCTCGCCCTCTCCGGCGAAGATTACTGTGTGCTCCCCCACTATGTCACCCGCTCGAACCGCGTGGAAGCCTATCTCCCCGCTGCTCCGCTCGCCGACCACGCCCTTCCCCCGGGAATACCTGGCGCACTCCTCCAGGCTCAGGCCCCTGGCCTGCGCTATGAGCTCGCCCACCCTCAGGGCGGTGCCCGAGGGGGCGTCCTTCTTGTAGCGGTGGTGCACCTCTATCACCTCGACGTCGTAGTCCTTGAGCACCCTGGCGAGCTGCTCCGCAATTTTGAAAAACACGTTTACTCCCGTTGCCATGTTCGGCGAGATCACCGCCGCAACGCGATTCTCCTCCACGGCGCGCACAATCTCTTGCTTTTCCTCCTCGTCAAAGCCGGTGGTGCCTATCACCAGGTTTATTCCCAGTGAGGCTGCAACCTTCGCGGTGGCAACGCACGCCTTTGCGGTGGTGAAGTCGATGAGCACCTCTGGCTTTGATTCAATCAGAACCTCCCGCAGCTTATCCGCGGTACTAAGCGCCACGCCGCACTTCCCCACGCCCAGGAGCTCGCCCACGTCTCTTCCCGCGCCCTCCTTTCCCGGCGCCTCTATGGCTGCCACCAGCTCCATGTCATCCTGGGCGAGAACGCTCCTGACTATCCCGCTCCCCATCCTTCCCAGGGCTCCCGTCACTGCGACGCGTATCAAGGCCACCACCTAGATGATGCCCAGCCTCCGGATAACCTCGCGGATGCGCTCCCTCTTCTCCTCAGAGGTTTCGCACAGGGGCAGGCGGAAGCCCCCGGCCGGCATCCCCGCGAGGCTCATCGCCTCCTTGATGGGTATGGGGTTTGTGTCAATAAACAGCACATCAAACAGCTCCCTGAGGGCGAGGTGCTCCCTCTCCATGGCGGCAAACTCGCCCCTTAGCCCGAGCTCCACAAAACGCTGCATGCGCTTCGGTATTATGTTCGAGGCGACTGAGATCACACCCTTCGCGGAGAAGTCCCTCATCAGGGCGAAGGTGTCGCCGTCGTTTCCCGAGAGTATCAGGAAGTCCTCACCGCACAGCTCGCGAATTTTTCGCCAGGTCTCCGGGTTGCCGCTCGCCTCCTTCACCCCCACTATATTCGAGTGCTCCTCCCTTAGCCTGGCCATTGTCTCGGGGGCTATTTCCAGGGCGCTCCTCCCCGGGATGTTGTAGAGGATGTGGGGTATGTCCACGCACTCCGCTATTGTGGAAAAGTGGCGGAAGAGCCCCTCCTGGCTGGGCTTGTTGTAGTAGGGGCACACCTGGAGCGTTGCGGCAGCGCCCACGTCGCCGGCGTGCCTGCTCAGCTCCAGGGCCTCCCAGGTGCAGTTTGAGCCCGTGCCCGCGATGACTGCGCAGCGCGCGTGCTCCACGGTGAGCTCAACCACGCGGCGGTGCTCCTCGTGGCTCAGCACTGGCGACTCGCCGGTGGTGCCCACTGCAACGATGCCGGCGACACCCGCTTCGTTCTGGAGCTCCACCAGCCTGGTGAAGGCGTCCTCGTCCAGCTCAGGCTTCAGCCCGTTGCCCCTGAAGGGCGTCACTATTGCGGTGAAGCAGCCCTCGAACATCTCACTCCCTTACGCGTTGCCTCTGCTTCAGCAGCCTGGTGACGTAGCCCGCGATCCTGTTGGCAAGCATCTTGCCCTGCAGGTCCAGCACCTGCTGGACGAACTCGCGGTTCTTCCTGAAGTCCAGGGTGAGCGAATCACCATACCTCTGCACCAGCTCCAGGGCGGTGCGCTTTATGTACTTCTGCCTTATTCTTCCCAAGTCTTCACCTCCAGAACTCAGCCCTTTTCACAGTAACCTCAGAAAATCTTAAATTACGTGCGAAGTTAACTAAGTGATATTCTGAGGTGATATTTATACTTTACTTCGGAGGAGGAATATGAGCAGGAACCTGGCAATTGCGGCTGGAGTCCTGATTGTGCTTGTCGGCATATCCATGCTCAGCGCCTACATCATCGCCAGACCAGCGGATGGAATAATAGCCGGCGACAGGGTGGCGGTTATAAAGATTCATGGAGTCATTTCAATGAACGCGGGCGAGGGCGTTCTGGCTGCAGAGGCGACGACGCCGGAGGAGTTCAGGTCACAGCTGGAGCAGGCGCTGCACGACAGCTCTGTAAAGGCGATACTGGTGGAGATAAACTCACCCGGGGGCAGTGTCGTCGCCAGCGCTGAGATTGCGGAGGCGATTAAGGAGGCGAGGCAGAAGAAGCCAGTGGTGGCTTGGCTCGGGGAAATAGCCACCTCGGGCGGGTACTACGTGGCGAGTGCGAGCAGCTATATCGTGGCAGACCCCGGCACAATAACCGGGAGCATAGGCGTCATCTCCGTCTTCCCCGAGTACTCCAGGCTGCTGGAAAAGCTGGGGATAAACATGACTGTTATCAAGGCGGGGGAGTACAAGGACTTCTCCACCGGCTACCGCCCCCTCACCGAGGAGGAGCGCAGGATGGTGGAGGAGATAATCTACGACTTCTACGAGCAGTTCATCGCCGAGGTTGCCAGCAACAGGAACCTGAGCAAAGAGCACGTGAGGAGCATCGCCGAGGGCAGGATCTACTCCGCAAAGCGTGCCAGGGAGCTGGGCCTCGTGGACGAGGTGGGCACCCGCCAGGTGGCGATTAGGAAGGCGGCCGAGCTCGGGGGCATAGAGGGCGAGCCGAAGCTGGTTACCTATGAGAGGAAGCCCCTGTTTATGGAGCTATTCGCCACGGGCATGGAGCGCCTGGGCTACGGGTTTGCGAAGGCGCTGCTGGAGAGCGGAGCTAGGCCCGGGCTGAGGTAGGATGTACGAGCTGTATGTGCTGCTTTCTGAGGAGTCCCTCGCCAGGGTGGCGCCCCTGCTGAGCGATGACAGGAGCTTCCTGGAGGAGCTGTACCTCGCCCTCGCCACCGAGCCCGTGGTCGAGATCCCGGAGGATGCGCTTGAGCTGCTGAGGGAGAATGTGGCGCTCTGGCGGAGGGGATACGCGGTGCCCCTGCGTGCCCTTGAGGAGGTGGAGCACCTCACCGGAGAGGAGCTTGAGCTGGAGTTTGTGGCAATGCTGAGCTCGGAGGAGCTTGAGGCGGAGCCGGATGCAAGCTAC
>JAADFX010000052.1:0-1061 GCA_013152685.1 Methanobacteriota archaeon
CTTTCAGGTATAAGTTTGAGGAGGTGGACTTAAAGCAGCCGCAGAGCTTGATGCCCTATTAGCACACCTTCAATTTTAAGATAGTTTGTCGCCCTCTCCTTTTCTTTTCCCTCGATATCCTCCCGCCCCATAGAGTGGCATGAACTACGAGGAGTGGCGCAGCATTTACATAGAGATTCTCGCAGACTTCGGCTTCTCCGAAGAGGAGGACAGGTCGGCGGCGGAGCTTTTAGCGCGGCTGGTTAGGCGCCCCCTGCCTCTGCGCGTGCTTGAGTCGCTGATTTCTGGCAGGCGGGTCAACGTCTTCGGCGCCGGGCCGAGCCTTGAGCGCCTTGAGCACCTTCCGGAGGGCACGGCTATAGCCTGTGACGGTGCCACGAGCTTCCTGCTGGAGCGCGGCGCTGTGCCCGAGATAATAGTCACCGACCTGGATGGAAGGGTTGAGGACCTGCTGGAGGCTAATGCAAGGGGAAGCGTGGTTGTAATCCACGCCCACGGAGACAACCGCGAGAGGCTGAGGCGCTACGCTCCGCTCTTCGTCAACGCCATCGCGACAACGCAGGCTCAGCCCCTCAGAGGGGTGCACAACTTCGGGGGCTTCACCGACGGCGACAGGGCGGTTTTCCTGGCGGAGCACTTTAACGCAAAGGAGATATATTTATATGGGATGGACTTCCATAGCGAGGTCGGGAGATACTCCTTCTCCCGCGACAGCGAGAGGAAGAGGAAGAAGCTCCTCTGGGCAGAGAGGCTGATAAAGCTTTTAGAAAAAAGAGGCGCACCTATAAGGTGGGTGAAATGACGGAGTATATCGTAATCGCCAACCGCGGGCAGTACAACCACCGCATATACCGCACCATTAAATACTTAGGGAAGAGCGTAAAGCTCGTGCAGAACACCATAAGCGTTGAAGAGGTGGAGAGGGAGTCGCCCCTGGGCATAGTGGTGGGCGGAGGGCCCTACCTGGAGGAGATAGGCAACTCGGGCGAGATAATCAAGAGCTTCGCGGGCAGGGTGCCGATTCTGGGCATATGCTTAGGGCACCAGCTCATGGCAAAGCT
>JAADFX010000052.1:1115-26285 GCA_013152685.1 Methanobacteriota archaeon
GAGGACGAGATTCTCCGCGGCTTATCGCCCAGCTTCAAGGCGTGGGTCTCGCACAAGGACGAAGTCGCGAGGCTGCCAAAGGGCTTCAGAAAGCTGGCCCACAGCGAGACCTGCGAGATCGAGGCAATGGCGCACGAGAGCATGCCCCTCTACGGCGTGCAGTTCCACCCCGAGGTGGAGCACACCCCCCGCGGACCCGAGGTTTTCAAGAACTTCATAAGGGTGTGCGAGGAGTTCGCCAGAAGATAGTCGATAAAATTTAAATATTTTATCGATTACACTCGATAATATCGCAAATTTTTTCTTCGGCGATAGCCTGCAGGGTGGTGAACTGACTTTTCCTGCTCTTCAGGAAGCTGGACGATTGCCTCTCACGGTGGGTAGATTAACATTCTAGTGCTCAAAGTATGTAATCCCGGGCACCCTCGCCAGTACCATGCCCTCCAGGGTAATCGGCTTGAGCTGCTTCGCCAGCTTCACCGCCTGCTCCAGGCGGTACTCGCTCTCGGCGTAGATTTCCATGAGCACGTCGCCCCTCCTGACCTTCTCGCCCTTGGTGATGTGGAGAAGTATCCCCGCCCCCTTGTCTTTGGGCGAGCCTGCCTCACGGGCGATTCTCACAAGCGCGCGGTTGGAGATGTGTATAACATAGCCCTCGCCGTCGCTGGTTATCGCCTCCCGGTACTCGCCAACGGGCAACTCCTCCGCTTTCACCTTCTCGTCTCCGCCCTGCGCTGCGATTATCTCCTTCATCTTCTTCAGCGCCCTGCCGGAGCGCAGGATCTCCTTCGCCGCCTCCTTGCCCTGCCCCCGGCTCGCCACACCTCCGGCTTCGAGGAGGATGCCCGCCAGCTCCAGGGACTTCTCCACGAAGCTGCTCGGTCCTGAGCCCTTCTCAAGCGTGGCAAGAGCCTCCCTCGCCTCAAGCGCCGGCCCAATCGCCCTGCCTATGGGCTTATCCCCATAGGTTATGGCGCACTCCACGCTTATGCCTATCCTCTCCCCCAGCTCAATAAACTCCCGGGCGAAGCGCTTCGCCTCCTCCATCGTCTTGACCTTCGCCTCGCTTCCCATGGGGATGTCTATAACCACGAAGTCCGCCCCCACTGCGTACTTCTTCGCCATGACGCTGCAGAGCGCCAGGTAGTGGGGGTCTATGGCGAGGGGGTACTCCACCTGGATAAAGATGTCGTCCGCTGGCGCAAGGTTGAGCCCGCCGCCCCAGGCGATTATGCCGTTGGTCTTGTCCACAATCTCCTCAATTTCCCGCGCCGAAAAGCTCACCGGCGCGAGCACCTCCATGATGTCAGCCGTACCTGCGGCGGAGGTAATCGCCCTGGAGGAGGTCTTTGGTATCACCAGCCCGGCGGCGGCGACGATGGGCACGATAAGCAGCGTGATCTTGTTGCCGGGCACGCCGCCTATGCTGTGCTTGTCGAACACCGGCCTGCGCCTGAGCTCCAGCATCTCGCCGTTCTCAGCCATCTTCCTGCTTAAGCTGGCAGCCTCCTCCATGTTGAGCCCGTTGATGTAGAGCGCTGTTACGAAGGCGGCTATCTCTATGTCGCTCAGGTCGCGGTTCACCACGTCCTTTACAATCGCGTCTATCTCGCTCTCGCTCAGCGCAAGCCCGTCCATCTTCTTGCGGATGAACTCCACCGACTTGGGCTTGGCGGTGGGCACAACGGTTACCACGTCCCCCTCCTTTATATGGAAGGAGTTGAGCAGGTCGATGGTGACGCCCGCCTCTCCTCTGCCAATGGCGCGCTTTGAGATGCTCACACTCGCCACGCGGTACTCTCCGTCGTGGTACACCCTCACCCTGTCGCGGGCGTGCAGCCCGAGCTCGCGGGCGTCCTCCTCGTTGAGGGTTATCTCGTACCTCCCCTCCTTTATGTCCAGCGACTTAATCCTCAGCTTCTTCTCCATAATCTCCCTCCATCTTTTCCAGGGCGGCGAACAGCTCTTCCTCACATGCCAGAATCCTATCGCACGCTTTTTCCAGCATCAGATTAACCCTCGCTCCGTGCTCACCCGCATTGCGGAAGTCGGTCCTCAGCCCCAGGATGCGCTTACCCAGCGCAAAGGCGTAGCCCACCTCGAAGGCTGTGCCGTCGTCGCAGGGGACTCCCTCCAGCACCGCGATAAGGATGTCTGCCCCCTCTATGCCCGAGAGGCAGCGGCGGAATATCTCCTCTCTGTCGCCGGTGCAGTCGCGCTGGGGCAGCGTTACCCTGTAGCCGCGGCGCTCGAGCTCTTCACAGAGTCGCGAGTTGAACTCCCGCTCCGCAACGCTGAAGAGCGGCGCCGCGATGTAGATGTGTCGCCCCATGGGGTGTCCCCGCTAAACAGATTTGAGAGCCAGAATATAAAAACATATCCTGAAAGGGTGGGATGGAGGGCGAGCTTAGGTTACCGGCGGCTTGCCGGCAGGGATTGGCTGAGGGTGCGCTGCACCCCAGCCGCTGAGAACCCCGGTGGTTGCCGGAGGAAGGTAGATGTTCCCTAAGCCCGCAGTAAATAGCGTGTAGAACCACAGATAAATATTTTTTCTTTCATTCTGCGAAACTGCACCGGAAATTTCTTTTAGCACACTTTGCAGCCGCTGCCGGGCTTTCCGGAGTACGTTGAGCACTCAACGCCGGCGTCCCTGTAAAAATCAGCCAGCGCACCCGCCACCTCTTCGCCGGTGCTCACCGATGAGTCGCAGAGCGCGAGGCATGCCGGACCGGAGCCGCTTATCACGAGCCCCAGGGCGCCGGCCCTCAGGGCGGCTTCGCGGAGCCCCTCAAAGTGGGGGATAAGCCCGCTGCGCAGCGGCGTGGCTATCTCGTCGCGCATTCCAGTGCGGATTGCCTCCCTGTCGCCCAGGACAATTCCCGCGACCATAAAGGAGGCGCTTCCCAGGTTGAGGACATGCGCCCTCAGGGGCACCCTTCCGGGCAGCACCGCCCTCGCCCTGCGCGTCTCCACCTCCACCTCAGGGAGCACTGCCGCATATTCCAGGAACTCCGGCACCCTTAGGGAAAGCACCCTCAGGGGGGAGTAGGACACGCAGGTGAACCCACCGTAGAGGCAGGCAGAGACATTGTCCGCGTGCTCGGCACCCGAAAAGCGGTGCTCTCCCATAAGGGCGAAGCGGAGCACCTCCTCCCTGCTCAGCCCGAGCTCAAAGAGCTCATTGAGGCCGAAGGCGGCGCCCACCGCCGATGCGGCGCTCGAGCCCAGACCGCTCTTTGGTCTGATCCTCTTCCTTATGGATATCTCCACCCCCGCCTCTACGCCCAGGGAGGAGATGATCCTCGACGCCACATAGCCAGCGATGTTTTCCCGGGCGCTCTCCGGCACCCGGTACCCCCTAACCCTGACCCTGACGCCCTCCTCAATCTCCCTGAGCCGCATCTCATCGGCGGGCGAGGACAATGCCAGGGCGAAGACATCAAACCCTGAGCCAAGATTTGCACTTGTGGCCGGTGAGATTACCTTTATCACAGCTAAATCTTAATCCTGAGGGGATAAAAAGTTTCCCGACTTTACATAAATCTTTACCACGGTACTTTTCCTCAAATGAGGAGCTTGATTTTGAAGCCCAAAAGTATTATATACAGGTGGTATTACCTCATACCAACGGAGGAATAGTAGTGGTCAAAGGCAAGGGTGAGCCAGAAGAGGAGTTCAAGTACCTCGTGAGAATCGGGGGCACCGACATAGACGGCAACAAGAAGGTGCCCGTGGGTCTGGCGCTCATAAAGGGTATAGGCGTAAGGACCGGCGAGGTGATATGCCGCCTCGCGAATGTTGACCCCGAGAAGAGGATAGGCTACCTCACCGACGAAGAGGTGGAGAGGCTGGACAGCATAGTCTCTGACTTCCAGAACCAGAAGGTTCCCAGCTGGCTCTTCAACCGCCGCAAGGACTACGAAACAGGCAGGGACCTGCACGTGATCGGCTCAGACCTGGCGATAGCGCTGAGGGAGGACCTCAACCGCCTGAAGAAAATCCGCAGCTACCGCGGAATAAGGCATGAGCTCGGCCTGCCCGTGCGCGGTCAGCGCACCCGCACCAGCTTCAGGCGCGGCATAACAGTGGGCGTCTCCAAGAAGAAGAAGTAGGTGGTCTCATGGGCGATCCTCGCAGGATAAGGAAGAAGTACCACACGCCTTCGCACCCCTGGCAGGCTGACCGCATTCAGGAGGAGAAGGAGCTCCTTAAGGAGTACGGGCTCAAGAACAAGCGCGAAATCTGGAAGGCCCTGGCGATACTGCGCGGAATTAGGGGCCAGGCGAGAGAGCTCCTCGGCAAGCGCGGCGAGCACGCCGCGAGGCAGGAGGAGTTGCTCATGGCGCGCTTGCGGAGGCTGAACCTCCTGAAGGAGGGTGCAACTCTGGACGATGTGCTCGCCCTCACGGTGCGGGACATCCTGGACAGGAGGCTCCAAACGCTGGTGTACAGGAAGGGCCTCGCCTCCACCATAAAGCAGGCGAGGCAGTTTATAGTGCACGGCCACATCACCGTGGCGGGCAGGAAGGTCACCGCCCCCAGCTACCTGGTGCGCGCCGAGGAGGAGGACGCAATAGCCTATGCCGAGAACTCACCCATAAGGAACTTGGAGATTGTGAGAAAGCAGGCGGAGCAGGAGGCGTAAAATGGCAAAGAAGAAGGAGGAACACTGGGGCATCGCTCACATATACTCTTCCTTCAACAACACCATAATCCACATCACAGACCTGACCGGCGCTGAGACCATAAGCAGGTGGTCGGGCGGCAGGATAGTCAAGGCCCACCGCGACGAGTCCTCGCCCTACGCTGCGATGCAGGCGGCGATGCGCGCCGCCGAGGAGGCGATGGAGAAGGGCATCGTGGGTGTGCACATCAAAGTTAGAGCACCCGGTGGGAGCGGTCCCAAGACCCCGGGCCCCGGAGCCCAGCCGGCGATAAGGGCGCTCGCCAGGGCGGGGCTGAAGATAGGCAGGATAGAGGACGTCACCCCCATACCACACGACGGCACCAAGCGGAAGGGCGGTAAGCGAGGGAGGAGAGTATAGCCTTGGATGTGCGCATACTGGAGGAAGAGGGCAGAAGTGTGAAGCTCCTGCTGGAGAAGGCCAACCCCAGCTATGCCAATGCGCTCCGCAGAGCCATGCTGAGTGAGGTGCCCACCCTGGCGATAGAGGAGGTTATAATCTACGAGAACACCTCCTCCCTCTATGACGAGATTCTGGCCCACCGCTTGGGCCTGGTGCCCATCCGCACCGACCTGAAGCGCTTCAACTTCCGCGAGGAGTGCGTGTGCAAGGGCAAAGGCTGCGCCAACTGCACCCTCACGCTCACCCTGGAAGAGGAAGGACCGAAGGTGGTCTACTCCCACGACCTGAAGTCACCCGACCCCGAGCTCACCCCCGTGGAGGGCATCCCACTGGTAAAGCTCGGCAGGGGACAGAGGCTCAGGCTGGAGGCCGAGGCGGTGCTCGGCAGGGGAAAGGAGCACGCCAAGTGGCAGCCGGGCGTGGTGGGCTACAAGTACTACCCCGTGGTGGAGGTGGATGCGGAGCGCTGCACCGCCTGCGGCGAGTGCGTTGATGCCTGCCCCAGAGAGCTCCTGGTCCTGGAGAACGGCAGCGTTGAGGTTAGAGACATCGAGAGCTGCTCCCTGTGCCGTGCCTGCGCCCAGGCGTGCGAGGAGGAGGCGCTCAGCGTGAGAGGCGACGACACGCGGTTCATCTTCACCATAGAGAGCAACGGCTCCCTGCCGGCGAAGGAGATATTCAGAGAGGCGTGCAGGGAGATATCCAAAAAAGCCGAAAGGATGGTATCATTGTTATAGAAATATTGCCACCATGCGGGGGTGGCCGAGTGGACAAAGGCGCAGGATTGAGGGTCCTGTCCCTAAGTGGGTGCGAGGGTTCAAATCCCTTCCCCCGCATACAAAAAACCTGAGGATTTAATAATTCTTGCAAACGGCGCAGCTAGGAGGCACATTAACTATGAGGAAGAGCAGAACCACCAATCCGAGGCTCAGAGAGCTGATCGCAGAGCTCGCAAAGAGGACCCACGAGGTGGGTTCTCCGGTATGGCGCGACCTTGCCGAGAGGCTGGCCCGCTCCAGGTCGCGCCGCGCTGAGGTGAATGTCAGCAGGATTGCCAGGCACACCAGCAAGGGCGACGTGGTGGCGGTGCCGGGCAAGGTGCTGGGAGCCGGAAGGATTGCTCACCCCGTCACTGTTGCTGCCTTTGCCTTCTCTGAGAAGGCCAAGCAGAAGATAACCGCCGCAGGTGGAAGATGCGTGAGCCTTGAGGAGCTCATGAAGGAGTCGCCGAAGGGCATAAAGGTTATGGAGTGATAGCATGAAGGTTGTTGACGCTTCTGGGTTAATCATGGGGCGGCTGGCGAGCTACGTTGCAAAGGCGCTGCTCGAGGGAGAAGAGGTGGTGGTCGTAAACGCCGAGAAGGCGGTAATCTCCGGCAACAGGGCGAACATCTTCGCCAAGTACAGCGCCAGGAGGCAGAGGAAGAGCATAGTAAACCCGCGGAGGCACGGCCCCCACTACCCGCGCAGGCCCGAGAGGATACTGAAGCGCGCGGTGCGCGGAATGCTCCCCTACAAGCAGGAGCGCGGGAGGCGCGCCTTCAAGCGCCTGCGCGTCTATGTGGGCGTGCCCGAGGAGTACGCCGAGGTGGAGAAGGTCACCTTTCCCGAGGCGAGCTACACGAAGCTCAGGATTCCCAAGTACGTTACCCTTGCCGAGCTGAGCCGCCACCTGGGCGCAAAGTTTTGAGGTGATTGGATGAAGATAGTTCACAGCGTGGGCAAGCGCAAGACCGCAATCGCCCGTGCCACCATAAGGCCGGGCAGGGGCAGGGTGAGGATAAACAAGGTGCCCGTGGAGATCCTCGAGCCCGAGATGGCCAGGCTGAAGATAATAGAGGTGCTGGAGCTTGCCGGCGATGTTCGCGACCAGGTTGACATCGACGTGCGCGTCCGCGGCGGCGGGTTCATGGGGCAGGCTGAGGCGGTGCGCACGGCGATAGGCAGGGGGCTGGTGGAGTACACCGGCGACCTCAAGCTCAAGGAGACCTTCATGAGCTACGACCGCACAATAATAAAGGGCGACGCACGCAGGGCCGAGCCCAAGAAGTACGGCGGGCGTGGCGCAAGGGCGAGGTTCCAGAAGTCCTACAGGTGATACCGTGATAGTACCCGTGAGATGCTTCAGCTGCGGCGCCGTGATAGGCGACAAGTACGAGGAGTTCAGGCGCAGGGTGGAGGAGAACGAGGACCCGAAGCAGGTGCTGGACGAGCTTGGCGTTGTGCGCTACTGCTGCCGCAGGATGCTGCTGAGCCACCGCGACTTTATCGACGATGTGATAAAACTCGAGGAAAAGGGGCCGTAGGGTAGCCTGGACTATCCTCCCAGCTTGGGGTGCTGGTGACCTGAGTTCAAATCTCAGCGGCCCCATACCCCTTCCTCACAGCAAAAGGAGGAAAAAGCGTGAAGCTCACGAAGTATGAGAAGGCGCGGATTATCGGTGCTAGGGCACTACAGCTCTCGATGGGCGCTCCGCCGCTGATAAGGATCTCGGAGGACATGCAGGACCCCATAGTCATAGCGATACGGGAGCTGGAGAAGGGCGTGATACCCATAACTGTGCGCCGCCGCATGCCCGAGAAGAAGCTGCTGGGTGAGGAGGAATGATTCCCACCATAATTGAGGATGTGCGCGCCCGCAAGGTGATGGACTCCCGCGGGAACTGGACCATAGAGGTGGACGTGGTAACCGACTACGCCGTCGGAAGGTGCGCCGCTCCCAGCGGTGCCAGCACGGGCAGGTACGAAGCCAGGGCGTTTCCCGACGGCGGCGTGGAGAAGGCGATTATAGAGGTGGAGGAGACCATAGCGCCGGAGCTTCGCGGGATGGATGCGATAAACCAGGAGGAGGTTGACAGGACACTGCACGAGATTGACGGCACCGACAACTTTTCAAACATAGGCGGCAACACCGCCGTGGCGGTTTCCCTGGCGAATGCCAAGGCAGCGGCGGCCTCCCACGGGCTGCCCCTGTTCCAGTTCCTGGGGGGCAACTTCTCCTGTGAGCTCCCATACCCCCTGGGCAACGTGATAGGCGGCGGGGCACATGCGAACAACGCCACCACCATACAGGAGTTCCTGGTGCTCCCCGTGGGTGCCCGCGACATCGCCGAGGCAGTATGCACCAACGCGGAGGTGCACAAGAAGCTGAGGGCAGAGCTCGCGAAGCGCAGCGGCGGCACTCTCGGGAAGGGCGACGAGGGCGCCTGGGCGCCTGCGATAGGCGATGAGGAAGCCCTGCAGGTGCTCGCAGAGGTGTGCGACCTGGTTACAGAGGAGACGGGTGTGAAGCTGCGCCTTGGTCTGGACGTCGCAGCGAGCCAGTTCTGGAATGAGAAGAAGCGGCGCTACGTCTATGCGCGCGAGGGCAGGGAGCGCACCCCCGAGGAGCAGGTGGACTACATCGCCGGCTTAATAGAGGAGTACAGCCTCTACTACGTCGAGGACCCCGTACAGGAGGAGGACTTCGACACCTTCGCGGAGCTCACCTCCCGTGTTAACGCCCTCATATGCGGCGACGACCTGTATGTGACGAATGTTGACAGGCTGAAGCGCGGAATAGAGCGCGGCTCCACCAACGCCGTGCTGATAAAGCCCAACCAGTGCGGCACGCTCACAGACACCTTCAGGGCGGTGAAGCTGGCGATGAATGAGAAGCTGGTGCCGGTGATATCCCACCGCTCAGGTGAGACCACCGATGAGACCATAGCCCACCTCGCGGTGGCCTTCAACATCCCAATAATTAAGACTGGTGTTATCGGAGGGGAGAGAATAGCAAAGCTCAATGAGCTGATCCGCATCGCCGAGGAGCTCACGCCAAGCAGGGCGAGGCTCGCAAGGCTTCCAAAACTTTAAAGGAGGCGTAGAATGGAGACGAAGCTTACCTCTCTGGACAACTACCTTGCGGCTGGTGTGCACATAGGTACGCAGCAGAAGAATGCTGATATGATGCCCTACATCTACCGCGTGCGTCCGGACGGGCTCTACGTGCTGGACGTCAAGAAGACGGACGAGCGCATAGCTACAGTGGCCAAGTTCCTGGCAAAGTTTGAGCCCAGCAGAATTCTGGTGGTCTCGCGCAGGCAGTACGGACAGCGCCCCATAGAGCAGCTGGCCCGCCTGGTGGGGGCGAAGGCGATAGCGGGGCGCTTTATTCCGGGCACCCTCACCAACCCGAACCTGAAGCACTTCGTGGAGCCGGATGTGCTCCTAGTGACAGACCCGAGGGGAGACGAGCAGGCGCTGCGCGAGGCGGGGGAGATAGGCATCCCCGTCGTCGCCCTGTGCGACACCGACAACAGCGCCGCCGGCGTGGACATAGTGATACCCACCAACAACAAGGGCAGAAAGGCGCTGGCCCTGGTTTACTGGCTCCTCGCCAGGGAGATACTCAGGGCGAGGGGCAACGACGTGGAAAACTTCGTCTCCCTGGAGGAGTTCGAGGGGGAGATATAGGAAGGTTTATGACGCAGAGATGTGTTGCAGTGAGGCCGCGGTTCGCGAGGCGATTAAAGAGCTTCTAATACCTGAAATCAGTGATATTAAAGCAGGGGTGCACCGTCTTGAAGGCAGGGTGGAGGAGCACAGCTCCAGGGAGAGAAGGTAATAGAAGACCTCACAAAGCGAGTGAGCAGGCTTGAAAATAAAGTTCTGGCATGACAAACTATTTAGGCGGGGAGGTGGGAAATTATAAAGCATGCGCTCCCCTGCAGTGGCGGGGCAGTTCTACCCTGCCTCCAGAGAGGCACTGATTGAGCAGATTGAGCGCTGCTTTCTCCACCCCCTGGGGCCGGGGAAGCTTCCCGCTGCGGAGGTGAGGCAGCCCAGGAGCATTATAGCGGGAGTCGTGCCCCACGCCGGGTACATATACTCCGGCTACGAGGCAGCTCACGTGTACCACGCCCTCGCCCTGGAGGAGAAGCCTGAGAGCGTTGTGCTCTTGGGTCCCAATCACACCGGCATGGGCAGCCTGGTGGCGGTTTCTCGGCAGGACTGGGAGACCCCTCTGGGCGCGGTGAGGTGCGACAGCGAGCTTGCGGAGGAGCTCTTTGTGGGCTGCGACGTTATAGACGCTGACGAGGTTGCCCACGCCTACGAGCACAGCATTGAGGTGCAGCTGCCCTTCCTGCAGTACATCTACGGCGATTTTGAGTTTGTGGCGATATCCCTGGGGCTGCAGGAGCTCGAGGTGAGCCGGGAAATCGCCTCGTGCCTTGCGAGGGTGGAGAAGGACATCCTCATCCTCGCCTCAAGCGACTTCAC
The DNA here is from genome assembly GCA_013152685.1 of Methanobacteriota archaeon. Classification (GTDB taxonomy): domain Archaea; phylum Hydrothermarchaeota; class Hydrothermarchaeia; order Hydrothermarchaeales; family BMS3B; genus Pyrohabitans. The sequence goes on from JAADFX010000052.1 coordinate 11,465, forward strand.
CCACTACGAGAGCGCATCCGAGGCGAGGCGGAAGGACATGCACGCCATAGAGGCGGTTCTCGCCCTGGACGAGGAGCTGTTCATGAGGCGGGTGTACGAGCACCGCATCTCAGCCTGCGGCTACGGTGCCATCGCGGCGGCGATTTCGGCGGCGAAGAAGAGGGGTGCCTCCAGAGCTGAGCTGCTCAAGTACGGAAACAGCGGAGACGTAACGGGGGACTACGGGAGCGTCGTCGCCTACGCCGGCATAGTGTTCAGGAGGTAGCGGCGCAGCCTGCGAGGTGAGCCAGCGCAGGGGCATGCTTCTGTTCAGGTGCAGCTCAATAGCCTCGGGTATCACCTGCTCAACAAACCAGCGCTCCGGTGTGCCCAGCCTGACCTCGCCGCACCCCGGGCTCAGGTACACGTAGAAGCAGCTTTGCCCGTACCAGAACTCCGCCTCCTTTCTGGGCTTTTTCTCCCTGTCACGCACCAGGAAGGGGAAGATTCTGCACGCGTAGGGCTTGAGGCTGCCCTGGAGGGAGCACAGCCTCCCGGAAAGAAAAACGCATCTCCCCGAGACCCTGCGCAGGTAGGGCCTGCCCAGCTTCAGCCTCACCACCCAGTCCCCGAAGCGGGAGACCAGCCTCGCGTACTCCCCGGCGCTCAGGGGCACCGCATACCTGCTGCAGCACTCGCCGCAGGCGGTGCAGCGCCAGCTCTTTACCCTCCGCCAGGGAAGGTAGCGCAGGCGCATCACCCCATTTTAACTCAACCTTACCTGCCAAAGAAAAAGTTGAAAGACCCAAAAGTCTTATCTCCTCAGAGGCACATGTTGTAGGTGTGCAGTGAAGTTGAGGGGTGCAAAAATGGATGAGGTATTTGAGGCGGAGCTTCCGGGTGTGGGGAAGAAGTACACCCTCAGGCTGGATGAGAACAGGACGCTGGACATAGTAGTGCACGAGGACGGGCGGAGGGAGGTGTGCTATGAGGAGAGCGGAAGGGAGCCGGTGGTGATTCCGCTTACCGACGAGCAGGCGAGGAAGGTTGGGCTGATACTGGCGGGGGCGTACTTCAGACCGGCTCCAGCTGAGGCGCTGAGCAGCGTCCTCGCGGGGAGGGTGAAGATAGAGTGGGTGCGCGCTGGAAGGGCGGCGGGAAAGACCATAGGTGAGCTGGACATAAGGCGGCGCACCGGGGCGAGTGTGATAGCCATAGTGAGGGGCGAGAGCACGCTTCCGAACCCCAGCGCCGACACCAGGATAGAGGAGGGCGACGTGCTCATTGCCGCGGGCACCCTGGAGGAGATACAGAGGCTCAAGGAGCTCGTGGGATAGATGCTCATTCTGCGCGACCTGGCAGTGGTGCTCCTGCTGTCCTTCGCAATAGGGGTGCTTTTTTCCAGGCTGCGCCAGCCGGTGGTGCTGGGCTACATCCTGGCCGGGATAGCCTCGGGCCCCTACGCCCTGAGGCTGGTGGAGAACATAGAGGTGGTGAACGCCTTCGCCGACCTGGGCATAGTGCTGCTGATGTTCTCCCTGGGGCTGGAGTTCAACATAAGAAAGCTGCGCAGGGTGGGCGGGGTCTCCCTGGTGGCCTCCCTGTCGGGAATACTGCTGCTCCTCGGCATAGGACAGACCCTGGGCATCGCCCTCGGCTTCAGCCCGATAGATGCCGCCTTTCTGGGCGCAGCCCTCGCCATAAGCAGCACTGCAATCGTGGTGAAGCTTCTCACTGAGAGGGCGCTGCTCCACACAGAGTACGCCCCGGTGATGCTGGGGATACTCGTGGTGGAGGACGTGGCTGCCGTGGTGCTCCTCACCCTGTTCTCGGGGATATCCCTGCTGACACCCCTCTCGCTGCAGGTGGCGCTGGATGTGCTCACAAAGATAGTGCTCTTCTTCTTCATAGCCTACGTGCTGGGCGTGAAGCTGGTTCCCGCCCTGCTGGAGCGCATTGCCAGGTGGGACAGCTCCGGGGAGGTGCTCCTGATATCGGCGCTGGCGCTCTGCTTCTCCTTTGCGGTCTTCGCCCAGATGCTCGGGTTTTCCCTTGCTCTGGGCGCCTTTGTGATGGGCGCCATTGTCTCAGAGAGCGCCCTGGTGGAGAGGGTCGTCAGGAGCGTTTCCCCGGTGAGGGACCTGTTCACCATGCTGTTCTTCGTAAGCGTTGGAATGCTGATAGACGTGCGATACCTGGTGGAGTACTTCCCGGTTGTTGCGGCCGTGACGCTGGTGGTGGTGGTTGCGAAGGTGGTGAGCAGGAGCGTGCCCTGCTACCTGCTCGGCCTGAGGGGCGAGACGGCGATGGCGGTGGGCATGGGGCTTGTGCCCATAGGCGAGTTCTCCTTTGCCATTGTGAAGCAGGGGGTGGACCAGGGTGTGGTGAGCGACTTCCTGTACCCTGTGCTTGTGGCCGTGGCGACCATCACCACCTTCCTGGCGCCCTACACCCTAGGCTACGCGGGAGATGCGGCAAGGCTGATAGACAGGCTCGCCCCCTCTCCGGTTAAGAACTTCTTCAGCTACGCCGCCATGTGGAGCACCCAGGTGAGGCGCAGGCTCGCCGTTGAGGGGGAGGAGTACCGGGTGATCAGGAGGAAGGCGAGCAGGGTGGTGCTGAACCTGCTGGTGGTCTTCCTGGTGATGAGGGGAATGGAGTACCTGGGAACAGTGCTGCACCTTAGCAGGAGCCTGGTGCTGGGGGCGACCTTTCTGCTGGTGCTTCCGCCCCTCTACCTGGCGGTGAAGAGGGTTACCGACATTGTGGACATTGTTATTGGCATGCTGGGAAGGCGCTACCTGCCCCTGAGCGTGGACCTGCTCAGGAGCACCTTCAGGAAGCTCTCCCTGCTGGTGGTCTTCCTCTTCTCCGTGCTCTACTTCCTCCCCCCGATGCTAAGCTACCACACCGGCAGCGGGGCAGCGACCACCGGGATTGTGGCGCTGCTGCTGGGGGCGGGGGTGTACCTCTCCTGGAGGACGGTGCAGAACTTCTACCGGGGGGTGGAGAGGATGGTGGAGAGCGCCTTCAGCAGCAGGGGTGTGCTCAGGGGCGAGCTGGAGGCGAAGCGGAGGGTGCTGGTGGGAATGAGGGAAGGGGAGGTGGTTGACGAGATGGCGGTGGAGGAGGGCGACTTCGCCGTGGGCAGGAGCATTGCGGAGCTCAAGGTGAGGGAGCGGACGGGGGCGACGATTCTTGCAATAGTCAGAGGTGGCGAGGTGCTCCACACCCCCTCCCCGGAGGAGAGGCTCCTCGCCGGAGATGTGCTTATAGTCTTCGGCTCCAGGGAGCAGCGCCGGAGGCTGGAGGAGCTTATCCGCAGGGGGGCGGGCTAAACCCTGCCGAAGATTCCGTCAATGAGGCGGCGGAAGAAGCCCCTCCTGCCTGCACCGGGGACGCTGTACTTCTCCCCTAGGAGGTCGGCGGCAAGCTTCTTGATTGCCTGTGCCGCTGGGGAGTCGGGGGTTCTTATGACCACCGGCTCCCCGTAGGTGGTGCCACGCCTGACCTCGGGGTCCTCGGGAATGGTGGCGAGTATCCTGGTCTCCAGGATGTACTCGATGTCCTTCACGTCGATTACATCCTTCTCAAAGCCAACCCTGTTCACCACAGCTCCGAGCACATTTGTCCCCAGCCGGCGCGCGACCATAGCTGTTTTGAGGCCGTCGCACAGGGAGGATATCTCCGGGTTTGTGACCAGGAGCAGGTGCTCCCCGGCTGCGAGGGCGGTTACCGCCGGCTTCCCGAGCCCCGCGGGCGCGTCTATGAGGAGAACCTCAGTCTCCACCAGGAGCTTCTTCAGAACCCTCTCCAGCTTGTCCATGTCCACCTCCCTCAGGCCGTCGAGGCTTATGCCCGCGGGGACAACAGTGACGCCACCCGGTCCGCGGTACATTGCGTGGGAGATCTCCGCCTTTCCGGCGAGGACGTCCTGGAGGGTGATGTCCATGCCCTCCATGCCCAGGTGGAGCTCCAGGTTTGCCATCTCTATGTCGGCGTCCAGTATGGTGACGTTTCTGCCAAACTGGGCCATGGCAATGCCGAGGTTGCTGGTCAGCATCGTTTTGCCCACGCCGCCCTTTCCGGAAGCTATGGTAATTGAGACTGCCATAAAGGTGAACCCCTGTAAACTATCATTTTTTGTAGGATTATATAAAACTTTTTGTAAAACTCTGAACCTATAGGTTAAATGCAGCCCCCGGAATTTCGAAATATATAAATAGGAGATGCCAATAGAATAATACCACTATGAAGGTGTTGGTGGCCTTCGATGGGAGTAACAGCTCTATAAAGGCACTCACTGCGGGGATAAAGCTGGTAAAGACCCTGGGTGGTGAGCTGAAGTACGTGTACGTGGCAAACATCGGAGATATGCACCACCACGACCTGCTTGGCGAGGCCCAGTTTAAGGAGACGCTGGAGTCCCTGAGAGAGGAGGGCAAGGACATAAAGGACCTCCTGAATGAGAGGGGGTGGCGGGTTATAGAGATCGCCAACCTCTGCCTCAAGGACAGCGGCGTGAAGGCGCAGGAGATTATAAGGGCGGGACCGCCGGCGGAGGAGATAGTCAACGCCGCCAGGGAGGAGGGCGCAGACCTGCTCGTGCTGGGTGTGAACTCCAGGCAGCCGGTGCTCTCGGGCGATGTGGTGAGAGAGGTGGTGGAGAACTCTCCGAGCAGCATACTGGCAGTGGCCCAGAACTGGGCGACGGTTATCGTGAAGTGAGCGGCTGTGCAGTTAAACTAAAATTTAATATTTAAAAATTTTTTAGTTTTAATATAATGAACATTTCTGCACATCCTTAATAAAAAATGACGTTAAGTTTATATAATATTAAAGACACTTAAAAAATAATAAACCGCTGGGCGAGTGAGGCGGGATATGAAGCCCTCCAAGGTGTACAAGGCTGAGGTGGACATTGGGGACCTGCTTCGCCTTTCTGAAAGGTACCTGGTCAAGGCCACTGACAGGAAGTCCACAATTATAATCCAGAAGGGGAGGATTGTTGCCGCCAGGGGCGACCCGCCGGAGCACAAGAAGGAGATGGTAATCGCCCTGTACAGCACGGAGAAGAAGATACGGCTGAACAGCACCGACTACTTTGTGAACAAGCTGGAGAGCAGGATGAGCAGGAAGGTCAGGGAGGACCTGGAGCGAATCGCCGGGAGCCATGAGCACGTGGTGGTGGAGGCCTTCTCAAAGAGGCTCAAGAGGGTGCTCATGGTGTTCAAGAACGGAAACCTGGTCCACTGCGAGGGGGACTACACCCGCCTCCTGGAGGAGAGCAGGGCCATCCTGGATGTGTACGAGGTGCTGAGAGAGGAGACCACAGTCACCAGGGAGGAGGTGCTGGAGAGGCTCAAGCTGCGGGAGCCGACCGAGGAGGAAATTGACAGGATAATACAGCACGCCTTTGGTGATAAAGTTGGAGGATATTATAGCCCATAAGCTGGCGAGCGACATAGCCGCGCTGGAGAATGTTATATCTTGCTACGTGATAAAGGACGGGGAGATAATAGGGGCAGAGGAGAAGAAGGACCTCCAGGAGATGGCGGTTATACCGGCTGCTCTCATCAGCGAGCTGTGCGAGGACTTCACCACCGCAAAGCTGAAGTTCTCGGACTGCAAGGCGGTGGTGGTCAGGCACGAGGAGGCGGAGCTGGTGGTATTTTTTGACAAGAACACCCCCGAGGCCTCAATACTCTCCGACATAACCGACATCATCTCGGGGGTCTCCATATGAGGGAAGACCTGGAGAAGCTGAAGAGGGGAATTAAGTACATAAAGAGCTGCATGCTCATAGGAAGCGATGGAGAGGTCGTAACCATAGATGTGGACAATCAGGAGGAGCTCGCGTTCAAGCTCTCCATCCTCTTCGACCTGAAGGACCTGGAGGAGGTGCTTATTGAGCGCCCCGGGGGGGCGAGCTACATCAAGCTATACGACAGCAGGCTCATCTTTCTCGAGTTCACAAAGAAGCCCAACATACCCCTGCTCAACATGTACCTGAGGAGGATTTTTTCAGAGAATAAGAAGCAGGACATGGAGAAGAGGGTAGAGGCTGTGCTGGCGGAGGCCAGGAAGACGCCACCGCCGGCGCAGGAGAGCCCCCGCCCGGAGGAGAAGGAGAGCGAGGAATCCGGGTGGGAGGACGTTTCCAGGATTTTCAGCCTGAGGTAGTGGAGCGCCCTGTTATGAAGCCAGCTGAAGTGCTGCGCAGAGAGGTTGACCTGGAAGAGCTGCTCACAATTTCCCGGGGAAGGCTCGTGAAGGCCACCGACGGCAGGTCGCTGGTGGTCGCACGGGACGGGAGGCTGCTGCTGGAGAAGGGCAGGAAGCTCAGGGGCAGGCGGGAGATGGTCGTGGCCATCTACGGCTCAGGCAGGAGGATGAGCATAGGCGGAAGGGAGTACCTGGTAAGCAAGGTGGAGACTAGGATGAGCACCTCTGTGCTCAGGGACATAAGGGAGATGAGGTCGGGGAGGGACGACGTGGTGATAGTTGCCTTCTCCAAGAGGGCAAGGCGAGTGGTGCTTCTTTACCGCAACGGAAACCTGTGCCACATAAGCGGGGACTACCGGAGGCTTGTCATGGACGGCAGGGCCATTGTTGACGCCTACGAGGTGGTCCTCGCGGAGGGTGATGAGGGGAGGGAAGACAAGAAGTTGTCCAGGAGGCTGATGGAGAATGTCGCTGAAGGTGGCTGAGAGGCGGAGCGGTGGGGACTCTGTAAGGCAGCAGCTGGAGAAGCTCAGGCTCAGCTTCAAGTACATAAAGGGCTGCGCCCTGCTGTCGAGGGACGGAGAGATAGTGGGGTGCGAGGTCCCGGATCCTGAGGAGCTCGCGTTCAAGCTCTCCATCCTCTTCGACCTGGAGGACCTGGAGGAGATGGTAATAGAGGGGGCGTCAGGGGCGACCTACGTGAGGCGCATGGGCGACCACCTGGTGTATCTAGAGTTCACAAAGAAGCCCAACATACCCCTGCTCAACATGTACCTGAAGAGAATAATCGGCGGTGGCGTGGTGCAGCAGAGGGCGCGCGTGCAGACCGCCGCCGCGGCGGAGGGCGGCAGGGAGGCGGAGGTGTACGGGAAGCCCTACGACGACGTCCTGGGGCTGCTGGTCGCCGACTACCTGCTCAACGAACCCAGGAAGCAGGCGATGGCGCGGGAGTTCAGGGACAGGCTGAGGGAGAAGCTCGGGCACAACCCCAGGGTTAAGAGGTGGGGCCTCAGGGTGCTGCCGAACATCGACGACGGCACAGTGGAGTTTATAGTTATAGCCGTGGTGAGGTACTCGAAGGGGCTGATGGGCTCAAAGGACGCCGAATTTGAGAGCTCCCTGAGAAGTGAGCTTGAGAGAACCAGCCGGGCGACCACCGAGGAGATCGCCGCGAAGTTCGGCATGCCCGCCAGGGCGAAGTGCTTCATAAGCTTTGTTTAAAAAGGAAGGGGGAGCCACTCCCCCTAAAGAGACACGTCCAGGGTGTCGCCGCTTTCCACGTCGCTGAGGAATTCTTCAAGGGCCTGAATTTCCTGAAGGAGGGTGTCTATCTCAGCATCCTCGGCGCTCTCCACCGCAGGTGATGGCGGTACCTCCACCTGTGGCGGTGGCGACTTCTGGGGAGGCTCGGCGCCCTGCTGCACCTCCGACTGGGTGCACCCCGCCAGGAGGGCGAAGAGGGCAAGGCCGATGAGAAGCCTAGCTGCTCTCATTCGCCTCGCCTCCGTAGCTAACCTCTCCTTCCCAGGAGCCGGTGGCGAGCTTCATGGTGCGCCACTCGCCCTCTCCGGAGAACCTGGCAACACCCCTGCCGACAGCCCTGAGGAGCAGGTTCTCTCCCGTAGCCTCGAGGTGGATACCCTTACCCACCACCTTCAGCCTGCCGAAGCCCGAGTAGGTGACGCTGCCGTCCTCGCCCTCCTGCTTCTCTCCGGCTCCGGCAACGCGGATGTTGCCCTTCTCCACCTTCACGGTGACGGTGCCATTGCCAGCTATGAAGACGCCGCCCCTGCCATCAATCACCACTGTGCCGTTGCCCTTCGCGAAGAGGGCTCCGAAGCCCCTGACGACCACCTCCTTATCCCTGAGCTCGCCGGCGATTTTCTTGAGCACCCTGAACATGTCCTTCACGTGGGCGTGGGACTCCCTGAGCAGGAGGTGCACCTCCCGCAGCTCTCCGCGGGCACCCTCGGGGGAGGATATCTGACCGAGCTTCTCCGCGGCCAGGTCCCTCTTCTCCCTGGCCATGCTCAGGTGCTCCATGTACTCCTGGAGCAGCGCCTCAAGCTCTGAGGTGTCCTGGCCCTCCTCCTTCAGCGCCTCTATGCGCACCTCAAGCCTGTCGCCTATCTCCTCACCCCGGGTGAGGACCCTGTCCAGGCGGGAGATAACCACCTTTGCCGTAATCTTCTTTATCTCCACTCTTACCTCAAGCCACTTCTGACGCACATCCCTGGCGATCTCCCTGAGCTGCTCCCTGTTCTCCGCCTGCTCCGCCTCGACCCTCTTCTCCTCCAGGTACGCCCTGTGCTCATCCAGCTTTCTGATGATCTCCGCCTTCTCCTCCTCATCCAGGGCTCCGGTAATGTCCACCCGCGCCTTCACGAGCTCTATGTGTGCCACCATGGCGTCTATGCTGCGCAGCAGAAAGTTCTGCAGCTTGTCGAAGGGCACCTCGCCCCGCTTTGCAGGTCCCCTGAACTTCATGAAGTCCTGCCTGGCGCTCTTGTACATCTTCATTGCATCTATGTAGTTCGCCTTTGCCGCCTTGTACCTCTCCTCCACCTTCTTAACCTGCGGCGGCTGGGCGTAGCCCAGGGGAACCAGGCTCAGCACCAGCATCGCCGCCAGAGCCGCCGAAAGTATTTTTCCCTTCTTCATTCACACCACCTCGCCAGGAACTGCGCAGCACGCAAATATAAGCATACTTTTGATGCAGCAAAATCAGAAGCTTTATAACACTTTATTTTGGTTTATATTTGTCGCATTTAATTTATTTTAATTTACGGAAAAATATTTAACTGCATGAGGCAATATTATCCCAGTATGAGGCTGGTGCTCCTTTTCATCCTCTGCCTCGCCCCGGTGCAGGCGGCTGAGATCTACGGAACCCTCTACAGCTGGGAGACCTTTGAGCCCCTGGGCGGCGTGGTGGTGGAGATAAACACCACACCGGTGCAGAAGCTGGTCTCCAGGGATGGGAGCTACTCCTTCAGCGTGCCCGGGGGAAGCTACCTGCTGACGGCGAAGTACTACGAGGACAACCTGCTCAGGCTGATGGCGGAGGAGTTCATAGAGGTTCCGGGGAATGGGAGCTACAGGATAGACCTGATACTCTTCCCCTCCCTGGAGGAGGAGCTCCTCTTCGAGGAGATAGACCTGGAAATCCTGGAGCAGGAGGTGGAGGAGCGTGAAGGCACCCCCACCCGACTGTACGCCGTGGCTGCTGCGGCCCTGCTCCTCTCCGTGGCGGGCTACCTCCTGCTCAGGCGCAGGGTCTCAGGTGAGGAGCCCCTGCCCGAGGACCTGGCGGAGGTGGTGGAGGTGCTTAAGGAAGAGGGCGGCAGGATGAAGCAGAGCGACCTCAGGAAGAGGCTGGGCTGCTCCGAGGCGAAGCTCAGCCTGATGCTCACAGACCTGGAGCACAGGGGGAAGATAAAGAAGATCAAGAAGGGCAGGGGGAACATAGTTATTCTGAAGTAGCTACTTCTGCTGCTTTCCGGGCGTCGGGATGAACTCCACGCTGGGGTGGCGCTTTGTGATGGGCTGGGGGTACAGCTCCATCAGGGAGTACACCTCCTCGGGCACATCGGTGCTCACCTCAAGCCCCAGCTCCCTGGCGATGTCCACAGTAATCGGGAAGTCGTGGGTCCACCGCCCCTCAGTCAGGATTCTCGCCAGCTCCTCCGCCTTCTCCCTGCCGTACCTGTCCCTGAGGAGCTCTGAAACAAAGCCCTGAATCTGGGCCACCGCCTTCTCGGCTATGTCCGCCATTATAAGCGTCTCGTCCTTCACCTTGTCTGCGCCCTTCTTCTCCACCGCCCTGAGCACCGATGGCGCCGGGAACTCCCTTATCTGCGGGTCCACGGGGCCAAGAACCGCATTCGGGTCCATGAGTATCTCATCCGCTGCGAGGGCGATGAGGGTGCCGCCGCTCATTGCGTAGTGGGGGACGATCACTGTGGTCTTTGCCGGATGCTCCCTGAGCGCCCTGGCTATCTGGCTGGCTGCCAGCACCAGCCCGCCCGGTGTGTTCACTATCAGGTCGATGGGCCTGTCCTTTGGCGTGGCGCGTATCGCCCTGAGCACCTGCTCCGAGTCGTCGATGTCTATAAACCTGTAGAAGGGGATTCCGAAGAGTCCTATGCTCTCCTGCCTGTGGATGAGGGTTATAACATTGCTCCCCCGCTTTTCGCCTAGCTTCTTCAGCAGCTTCTGCCGCGCGAGCTGAAGGCTGCGGTGCTGAAGCTGCGGCCCGAGCACCAGGTAGAAGATGAGCAGCCACCATATCAGCGAACCCGCCAGACCCTCCTGCATGTTAATCCCTGGGCGCCGGCGGTGATATATACCTAACGACTAAAGCTCAATTCTCTCGAGAATCCTCTTCTCCTCTCCCCTTATCTCCGCCTCGATGTGGAGGTACTCCCTGAGCCCCGACTCCAGCACCCTGGGCTTGAGCAGCTCATCTATCTGAAATATTCCCGCCGAGTTGCCCATCTTTATCTTTATCCTCAGGGGAACGTCCTCGCCCTCCCTGACCTCCACCCCCTCGATGGCCATTGCGGAGACGCTGTGGATGTCCACCTTGCCCCTGGAGAAGGGTATTCTCGCCCTCCCGCCCGCCATGTCCAGGGCGTCGGCAATGGTCACTATGCCGGCCTCCAGGGTGAGGGGCTTCACCCCGACCTCGTGGGAGGCAATCGCATGGAGCACCTCGCTCACCACCACGGCGCGGTCGCGCTCACCGTACAGCCCCTCCAGGAGCTCGTTTAGGAGGGGGTAGGCGATCACAACACCGTACTCCACGTGGTTCTCCCTGTGCACCGCCATTCCCACGTCGTGGAGCGCCGATGCCAGAACCACAACCACCTCGGCGTCCTCCTCCTTCAGCCCGAAGTCCCTGACAACCCCCGGCTTCAGCCCGTGCTTTACCAGCACCCGGAGCATCTTCAGGGCGAGGTTGGCAACAATCTTTGAGTGCACATACCCGTGGTCGTTGTAGCCAAGCCTGGCTATGGCTGTGGTATTCGCCGCCTCTATGTACGCCCTCACCTTCTCGCTCTGGTCTATTCTGGATACCACCCTGCGGAGCTTCTCATTCCTGTTGAAGGGTATCCTGAAAGCCATGCTCTGCCATTGGCACGGCAGGTATTTAAAGCTTGGTTAACTACTTTACCCCATGAAGGTGCACCTCCTGGCGAGCGACTCCATGGGCACGAGGAGCATGGCGTGCTGCGTTGAGGCTTCAGGGCTGAGGGTGCTAATAGACCCGGGCGTCGCCCTGGGGCCCAGGAGGTACGGGCTTCCTCCCCACCCGCTGGAGTACCAGAAGCTGGAGGAGGACTGGAGGCTGATTAAGAGCCATGCGGAGCACTGCGATGTGCTTGTGGTGACCCACTACCACTACGACCACCACTCCCCAGAGGAGCCGGAGATCTACCGGGACAAGCTGGTGCTGCTCAAGCACCCCACCCGGAACATCAACCTCAGCCAGAGGCGCAGGGCGCAATACTTTCTGGAGAGGCTGGGCGAGCTTCCGGAGAGGGTGGAGTACTGCGACGGCAGGAGCTTCTCCTTCGGGGATGTGGAGCTCATCTTCTCCCCGCCGGTGTACCACGGCACAAACCCCAGGCTTGGCTATGTGACGGAGGTGGCGGTAAGGTGCCAGGGGAAGTGCTTCCTCTTCAGCAGCGACATTGAGGGCCCCAGCATTGAGGAGCAGGTGAACTTCATTCTGGAGCAGAACCCCTCCGTGGCCTACATCGACGGTCCCATGAGCTACATGTTGGGCTACCGCTACTCAATGAAGAGCTTTGAGGCCACAAAGCAGAACCTGATAAGGGTCCTGAGGGAGACGGAGGTGGAGACCCTCGTCCTGGACCACCACCTCCTGCGCGACCTGGAGTGGAGGAGCAAACTGGGCGAGGTCTTCAGTACGGCGGAGGAGCTGGGCAAGCGGGTGCAGAGCGCCGCCCAGTTCGCGGGCAGGGAGGAGCTCATGCTGGAGGCCAGGCGGAAGGAGCTCTACGAGAAGTTCCCCGTGGAGGGATAGGCAAAATTTTTATTCCTCCACCGCCACCATCTCTGCATGGAATTCTCTCGGATTGCGGAGCTTGAGAGGCGCTGCATCGCCCAGACCTACTCCCGCCTGCCCGTGGCGATTGTGGAGGGCAGGGGCGCTGTCGTGAAGGACGTGGAGGGAAGGGAGTACATAGACTGCATCGCTGGCATTGCCGTTCTGAATCTGGGGCACTCGCATCCCGAGGTGCTCCGCACGCTGCAGGAGCAGGCGTCCAGGCTGATGCACACCTCAAACCTCTACTACACCATCCCCCAGGTGGAGCTTGCGGGCAGGCTGTGCGAGCTCTCCGGGGGATACATGAGCTTCTTCTGCAACTCCGGCACTGAGGCTGTGGAGGCGGCAATAAAGCTGGTCAGGAAGCACACCGGGAGGAAGGAGATAATCGCAGCCCTGAACTCCTTCCACGGGCGAACCCTGGGAAGCCTCTCGGCGACGGGACAGGAGGTCTACCGCCGTGCCTTTGAGCCCCTCGTGCCGGGGTTCAGGCACGTGGAGTACGGCAGCATAGAGGCGCTGCGCAGGGCTGTTGGCAAAAGCACAGGCGCTGTGCTGCTGGAGCCCATACAGGGAGAGGCGGGTGTGGTGGTGCCCCCGGATGACTACCTGAGGGAGGTGCGGGAGCTCTGCGACGAGCGGGATGTGCTCCTGGTGCTGGACGAGGTGCAGACCGGGATAGGCCGAACGGGCACCCTCTTCGCCTGGCAGGGCTACGGCGTTGAGCCGGATATATTCACCCTGGCAAAGGCCCTGGGCGGCGGATTTCCCATCGGGGCGATGCTGGCAAAGCCTGAGGTGATGCGCTCCTTTGAGAGGGGCGACCATGCCTCAACCTTCGGGGGCAACCCCCTCGCCTGCGCCGTTGCCGGGACTGTGCTGGATGTGGTTGAGCGTGAGGGGCTTGCGGAGAGGGCGAAGAGGCTCGGAGGCTACCTCATGAGGCGGCTTGAGGAGCTCGGGGAGAGGCACAGTGTGATAAAGGAGGTAAGGGGTAAGGGGCTGCTCATAGGTGTGGAGCTGGAGGTGGACGCCGGAAAGGTGGTGCTGCAGGGGCTCCGGCACGGGCTTCTTCTCAACAGTGTGCACGGCAGGGTGCTGAGGTTTGCACCCCCGCTGATTATAACCGAGGAGCAGCTGGATGAGGTTTGCAGGAGGCTGGACACCGTTCTGGGGGAATTGAGGTGATTGAGAGGCTGCTGAAGGAGGAGGTTAAGCGCGTCCCGCCCTACGTGCCAGGGAGGAGCATCGAGGAGATCGCCAGGGAGTACTCCCTCCCGGCGGAGAAGATAGTGAAGCTGGCATCAAATGAGAACCCCCTGGGCCCGCCTCCGGGGGCTGTGGAAGCCATCTGCAGGGCCTCTGAGAGGGTAAACCTGTACCCCGAGCCCCTGGGCAGGGCGCTGCTGCAGGCGCTCTCGGGGTATGTGGGGCTGCCCGAGGAGTGCATCCTGATAGGGAACGGCAGCGACGACCTGCTGGAGCAGTGCGCCAAGGCATTCCTGTCCCGGGGGGATGGGGTGCTCATAACCCCCCCGACCTTCTCCTACTACAGGATCCTGGCATCCATGTACGGCGGCCGCTGCATTGAGGTCCCCCTGGTGGAGGGAGAAGAGGAGTACTCCTTCAGCGAAGCCCTGCTGGACGCCGCGGGGGAGGCAAAGCTGCTCTTCCTGTGCTCCCCGAACAATCCCACGGGCAACCTGCTTCGGAGGAGCCTGCTGGAGGAGCTGCTGGAGGGGGAGGTGGTGGTGGTGCTGGACGAGGCGTATGTGGAGTTCGCAGAGGAGAGCTTCGCCCCGCTGGTGAGGCACCACGACAACCTGATAGTAACCAGGACCTTCTCCAAGGCCTTCGGCCTTGCGGGGGTGAGAATCGGCTACTCCCTCGCCAGTGAGGAGCTGACGGGGTACCTCCTGCGGCTGAGGCAGCCCTTCAGCGTGAACTCCCTCGCGCAGGCCGCCGCCCTCGCGGCGCTGGAGGATGAGGAATACCTCAGGCGGAGCGTCGAGCTTGTCAGGACAGGAAGGCGATACCTGAGCAGAGAGCTGAAGAAGCTGGGAATGAGGGTGTTCAGCTCCCACGCCAACTTCCTGCTCTTCAGGAGCAGCATGGCCAGCCTGCCGGAGGAGCTGCTGAAGAGGGGTGTAATAGTCAGGGGCTGCGCCAGCTTCGGGCTTGATGAGAGGTACGTGCGGGTGAGCGTGGGCACGCAGGAGCAGAACAGGAGGTTTGTTGAGGCGCTGGAAGAGGTGTTCAGGTGAGGATGCGCCACCTGCCGCTCTCCAGGCTCCTCTCGATGTCCTCAAACCTCTCCATGAGCTCCCTGTCCAGGTCCTCAGTCTCGCCAAGCTTTGCCCTCAGCACGTCGATAAGCCTGAATTTCAGCTTCATTTAAACCCCTCTGAACCGTGGATCGGGCGCATATATATTGCTTTCGGTTATTTTTCGCGGTGCTGTCAAGTTTAGGATTTAACCACCCCCAGCAGGTTGCAGAATCGTTCGAACTCAGTTTTTCCTTCTACAGGATCGGGTGGCTCG
>JAADFX010000053.1 GCA_013152685.1 Methanobacteriota archaeon
ACCACATCGAACTCTATCTCGTCTCCCACCATTGTTTTGATTCCGAGCTTCTTCTCAACCTTTTCCAGGAAGTTCTTTCGACAGGTTACCTGGCAGTTCTTCCTAACCTTAGCTCTCGCCTCTACACCACTAACTTTTAAAAAGGCGGCTGGGAGGTGTGCAGGAGGATAAAGGCACGTGAAAAGCTTAGGAAGATACCCGTGGTCATGTTCACAGTTTATGGTGATTTAGAAATTTTCTACCCCAGCACCTCCTTAATAAGCCAGTCGGCGCTGAACTCAACCAGGTCGTCGTAGCCCTGCCCCGTGCCCAGGAAGAGCACGGGTTTGCGGATCGCGTGGGCGATGCTTATAGCCGCGCCGCCCTTCGCGTCTGCGTCCGCCTTCGTCAGAATCACCCCGTCTATGCTCACGGCGCTGTTGAAGCGCTCCGCCTGCTCCACCGCCGCGTTGCCCGTCAGGGCATCGCCCACGAAGATTACCAGGTCCGGCTTCGCCACGCGCGCTATCTTCTTCATCTCCTCCAGCAGGTTGACGTTGGTCTCCATTCGCCCGGCGGTGTCTATGAGCACCACGTCCTTGCCCCTCGCGCGCGCGTGCTCCACCGCATCGTAGGCTACCGCAGCCGGGTCTGCGCCGCGGGAGTGCTTGATAAGCTTAACCCCCAGCCTCTCCGCATGCCTCTCCAGCTGCTCTATCGCCCCGGCGCGGTAGGTGTCGCTCGCGGCGAAGACGCAGGTAAAGCCCCTGTCGAGAAGGCGCTTCGCCACCTTTGCTATCGTCGTTGTCTTGCCGGTGCCGTTTATCCCCACGAAGAGCATAACAAAGGGCTTCTCC
Source organism: Methanobacteriota archaeon (assembly GCA_013152685.1). Lineage (GTDB taxonomy): Archaea > Hydrothermarchaeota > Hydrothermarchaeia > Hydrothermarchaeales > BMS3B > Pyrohabitans. Next base: position 837 of record JAADFX010000053.1, read on the forward strand.
TCCTTTGCCCGGATGGCCTCCTCCAGGCTCACCGCTGGCAGCTCCAGAACCTCCCTCAGGCTCCTCTCCAGCGAGGCGCGCACCGCCTGCTCAACCTCCGAGCGCCTGAACTTCTTTCCCAGGAGGCTCCGCTTCAGGTCTGAAACTATCTTCTCCGCCACGTCAAGGGCGACGTCGCTCTCCAGCAGCGCAATCTCAAACTCCCCCAGCAGCTCCTCCAGCCTGGACTCGTCCAGCACCACCTCGCCCCGGAGCAGCGCCAGCGTCTTCTCCGCCACCCCTGGCTTGGGCTGCTGTTTCTCCTCCTCTCCTCCTGAAAGCTTCCTCGTCAGCTCGCCTATCTTAGCCCTTAGGTGCCTGAACATCCTCTCTCCTCTGGAGCTGCGCCTGCTGCATCGCCGCTACAATCTGCTCCACCACCGGCGCAATGGCCTCTAAGCTCTTGAGCACCTCCTGCAGGCGGGAGGAGTGCTCCTCCCTCACCTTCTCCAGCTCCTTCACCCTCGCCTCCAGGTCTGCTTTTGCATCCTCTATGCTCTTGCGCGCAGCCACGTCGGCGCCCAGGCTCAGAATAACACTCTTCGTGTCCTTGAGCTCCGCCCTGACGAAGGAGCCCACCCCCAGGGGGACGAGCACCTCATTTCCCTCGCCCAGCTTCCCGACCTCCTCCAGCGCCTCCAGGGTGCGCCTGAACTCGGAGATGTGCTGATTCACCAGGTCCAGGTTCTGCTGCAGCGCCTCCGCCTGGGCGCGCAGCACCTCATAATCGGCCAGCACCTTCTCCACGGGTATGCGCTTCTTCTCCTCAGCCATGCTCCTCTACTCCGGCGAATATCCGTATCTCAGGCCTGGTGGCCTCCTCCGGGGAGATCTCCTCCACCTCTTCGATTATTATGTTCCTGCGCTTGGTGCGGTGCTTGCTCCCGAACTCGGAGTAAACCTTCTCGTACGCCTTTGTCACGTCCACCGCACGGCACTCCCACACGAAGGGCTGCATCTGCCTGCCCATAAGGAACTTCCCCTTTATCCTGAAGGTCTTGACCTCCATGCTACCACCTCACACCAGCTCAAAGGCCTCCTGAATCCTCATTATCTCAGGACCAGTGGTTGCGCTCCCCAGAAGCGCCCCCTTGGAGTTCACCACAATGCCCGTCTTCACAAAGCCGACGCCCATGTTCACAGTGCCTATCTCCGCCCTCACCCCGAGCGCCTCCTCGGCCAGCTCAAGCTCCGCCTCGCCCAGCGAGGGGTGGAAGAGCGCCCCCTTCTGCGTCGCCACGCCTATGCTCCCCACGGTGCGGAACCTGCCCAGGGAGGTCACCTCCACCACCCGGCAGCCCATTACCTCCTCCACGGCACGCTTTGTAGCCTTCCTCAGCCCCTTGAACACCAGCGCACCCTCGTCGCTGGCGAGGATCAAGTTGCCCAGGGCGTTGTGCCTCTCCTTCACCACTGCCACCTCAATGCCGGCGTTGCGCAGCTCCCTGACCTCCTCCTCCCTTGCGAGGTCGCTCACCACCGCACCGCGGTTGTTAATGGCGAGCATCGCCCCAATCAGGGAGGTGCCGCAGATGTTGCTCCGGACCACATCCACCTCCAGCGCCCTGCCCGCGGCCTCCACGAACTCCTCTGGGGCGTCTCTGGGCACCACCGCTATGCTGTCGTTCGCCACCGCGAGAATGCCGATGTTCGGGTTGCTGTTGTAGTCCACGCGGAGCAGCATGGCTACGACTCCGCCAGCGTCACGAGCACACTTCCGTCGTCCTGCTTCTCCGCCTTAACCCTGACCTTCGCCGGGGGCTTCTGGATTCCCCGCCTCCACAGCGCCAGGTTGAGCTCCTCGTCTATCTGCACGCGCTCACTCTTCATGTGCCTGGCTATAAACCTCCGCAGGTAGCGCACCGCCTTGACGGTGCGCTTTGTGCGCGGCGTGCGCTTTATCCTGTGGAACCGCACTGTGTACACTCTCTCCATTTCAAACACCTACACCTTCAGCTTGCTTCTCCTCCAGTACCTGCGCTTGGGGTGGGTGCGCACCTTTCCCATGGTCTTTCCCACCACCCACACGGGCACAGGCCGGTTCTGCTTCATAGCCTTCGCAAGCCTGAGCTTCCTTCCCAGGGAAATCTTGCCCATTTCAATCACCTTAGTCCGGTTACCCTGCTCTGCACATGGGGGGGAAATATTTTGTTAACGTCGTAACCCTTATCTCGGAGGTACGCCCTCACCTCCATCTCGTAGTCGGCGCTTCTCGAAGCCTCGCTGGGCGCGTGCTCAACCCTGAATATCCGGGAGGTTAAATCTTCTATGCTCCTCTTGCCGAAGCCGCGAAGCGGCGCAATGTAGGCGACGCCGTAGCGCTCCTCTATGCTCCTAATCTCGTCCAGTGAGGGGAGGGGCACGCGGTCGTCCCTGCGAGTGCCATCGGCAATCGCGCCACCCTTCTCCGCCAGCGCCTCGAGCGCAGCTAGGTGGAGCATCTCCAGCCCCCGCCTGGGGAACCCGTCCCTGGCGATCCGCTCACACGCCCTTCGCAGCAGCTCTGTGCCGAGGTTCATCACCCGGTGCTCAAACCCGATTGCCCGGGCGCTTTCTCTGGCATAGCCGGTGAAGTCCGCGTAGCCGAAGCTTGCAGTCACCAGCTCAACCCTGTATCCAAGCCTGTGCAGCATCCACGCAGCGAGGGAGCTGTCCTTTCCCCCGCTGTACAGCAGGCTAACCCTCATCACAGCCTTCTTATCTTTATGTCCCGCTTCTTTGCGGTTAGCCGTCGCAGTATCTCCTTCAGCTGTGCATCGGTGATGCGCTGCTTCACCTGCCCCGTCTGGGCGAGCTGTATCAGCAGCGCCTCCACCTGGGCGGCGAACTCCGGGCGGGCCATCTTTATGTTCATCAGCCTGCTTCTCGCCTCCGGCGTCAGGATGCTCTTGAGCACCAGCCGCTTCTGCTCCTCAACCTGGCGGAGCTGCTCCTGCCGCAGCGCCTCCTCCTGGAGCTGCCGCTGCAGCTCCATTAGCTTCCTGCGCTTCAGCTCCTCCAGGTCGTCCATAGGCTCACCTGTACCTCTGCAGCTCGGGCATCCGCCTGACTATCTTCGCCGCCGTCCTGTCCAGGAGGCTCCTCGCCTTCGGCGTGGTCCTGCGCCCCTGCTCCGTCTTCTCCACCAGGCCGGCGCTCTCCAGCTGCTTCAGGATGTTCCTGATCACGGAGCCGCTACCCCTCCGCACGGCATCCGGCGCGCAGCCGCAGTTCTTGCGTCCGCCGTACCACCTGCGCAGTGTCTGAATGCCCACTGGACCGTGCACATGGACCTTCCTGAGCACCGATGCCGCGCGGGTGTACCACCAGTCCTTCTGCGTCGGGGCGCGCTCCCTGTTCGCGCCCGTCTTCACGAAGGCCGCCCACTCGGGCGGGGATATCTCCTTCATCTTCTTGAGCTCCGCTGAGAGTTCGCGGATGAGCTCAGAAGCGGGAACGTCGTAAACTGTTGCCATGCTAAACCTCCTTGGGTTTTTTCCTCCTTGGTCGGAATAAGCCGAAGGTTTTGCCTATAACCTCAACTACCTCCGCTTGAGTAGCGTCTGCAATCTCTTTTGCAATCTCGGCGGTGCTTTTCCCGGCGCTGGCGCTCCTCAGCACCTTGACCTTTATCAGCTCCCTCTCCTCCAGCTGGCGGTCCACCTCGGCTATTGCGCTGGAAGCACCGCCCTTGCCGATTATCACACTTGCCCGGCTACGGTGCAGCTCCCTCCTGAACCTCTTCTTCTCCTTTGAGCTCAGCATCTCTCCTCGCCTTCTTCTCCCTTACGTAGGGTATTCTTCTCACCCGCCCGCATTCGAGGCAGGTCATCACCACGCGCTGCTTTGTGCAGCGCACCCGCAGGTTTACACCCGGCACAAGAAAGCTCCCGCAGGACTTGCAGAAGAACCTCTTCCACTTTTTTGGAAACCTAACGTTGTAACGCATTGCAATTCTGCGCGCCAGCTCCACGTAGCGCCTCGCCAGCGCGGCGTCGCGGTGGAAGACCTCCCGTGCGAGCTGCATCAGTATCTCTATGCGCTCCCTGGCTATGCGGCGCTCCAGCCTAGGGTTTCGCCTCCCCAGCTGCGATGCACCTCCTGTAGTGGCTCACCACCTCTGAGGCGACGCTCCACGCCGCCAGGGGCTCGGGGAAGATGCTCACCCGCTCCGCGAAGGGGTAGTCGCCGCGGTAGTCCCCGTGGGGGAACCCGCCGATTATCACGCAGGCACTCTCAGCCAGCGCAAGCTCCCGCGCCAGCTCCCACACCTCGAGGCGCCTCTCAGCCTCGCTCAGGAGCACCACCCTCTCGGGGGAGAGCTGCTCCACCAGCTGGGGAAGCGACATCTGCTTTAGCTCCAGCAGCACGGCATTATCGCTTTCTATCCTGCGCTCCGCAAAGAGCTTCTCCATCAGCCCGCGGAAGCGCCTGCAGGCGCGTGGAAGGCGCGTTTCCGGGTGGATGAACACCACCTCGTCGTTGCGGGTGTGGAGGTAGCACCTGAGCCTGCCGAGCCTGTTGAGGGGCGACTCGAGGAGAGTGAGCAGGGTGTAGTGGGCTATGTCCGGCCTCCCTCTGCGGCTGGCCTCGCTGAGGGAGCGCATCGCCGTGTGGTGCAGCGAGGAGTCGAGGAGCATCTGCTCTGCTCTTCTGCGCCTCCTCCTGGCTTCCCTGCGTATAACAGGGTGCCTGGCTATGCTCTTAGGTATCAGCTCAACCTCCGCCTCCGCGATAACCACGTGGAGCATACTACCTCTTCCCTATTGCGGCCATCCTTTTTATGCCTTTTTTAATTGTTAGCAGTCTGACGGATAGGGAAGCACCCGGACGCGGGACGATGAGGGCCGAGAGGAAGCTGAGAAGGGAGATAGGCAGGCTGAAGAGGAGGCACATACCCTCCTACAGCCGTGCGCTGAAGAGGGTATTCAGGAAGTACCTGGGGGAGCTGGAAAGCTTCGACGCGGTTGTTGAGGCAGCCCTCCGGATACCCGACAGCTACTACAGCGCCGAGGTGTTGAGCTACATCGCGTACAGGGGCGCTGAGGCGGGGCACCCGGAGTGCCGGAGGTACTTCTCCCTGGCGGTCGAAAAGGCGAGGGAGGTGCCCCAGGAGTGGAGGCGGGCGGAGGTCCTGGAGGTGGTTGCCCGGAGGATGGGGAGGGCGGGGGACATGCCCGAGCGCGTGTTGCCCGCGGCGGCCGGAATGGAGGATGAGAGAAACTTCCGGAGGGTTCTGAAGCCGGTGCTGAGGGCGTGCATCTCCCGGGGGAGGGTCGGGGAGGTGCTGAGGATGCTCGAGACGCTGGAGGAGGGGCGGCGCAGGCGCGCCCTGAGGCTGGCCGCTGTGATTGCCGCGAAGCTCGGGAAGGCGGAAGAGCTGCCGCCAAGCGTCATGCGCGTGGTGAGCACCGGCGGGCACCGGGCAGGGAGGCGCGCCGGGAAGGGTTCTGGAAGTGGTGGGGAGCTCCCCGTATCCCCGGGAATCCCCGCCCTCGGGAGGTTCACTCTGGGCTTGTACAACACCTACCGCGGGAGCCTGAAGACCGCCCACATAAGGGCAGTTGCCAGGGCGGCGCCCCTCTGCCACGCCTACGGGATGGGGCTCGCCCTCTTCGGCTTTCCGGCGCGCAGCGCCAGCGAGGTTGTGGAGCGGGTCTCCACGGAGAGCAGGATATGCGGGGGCGGTGCCTACCTCAGGCTGCTCAGGAGGGAAGGGCGCCTCCACCTGCTCCCTGCCCCGGAGGAGGACTTCCTCCCGGAGGTGGGAGTGCTCGCGGCGACAACCTCCAGCCCCCGGGAGGGGAAGAGGGCAACCCTGGAGGAGCTGGTGGAGCACCCTGGGAGGGTGTGCCTGGTGATGGGCCTCGGCAGGCGGGGGCTCCCCCGGAGTTTTCTGGAAGCTGCAGGAGTGCACATTGAGCTAACCGGCTACGGGATACCCCTGGAGACCTGCACCGCAATGGGGGTGATATGCGAGAGGCTCAGGGGTCTGGTGGTGAAGAAGTAGCTACCTCACATCCACCTCCACCGACGGAAGCTCCTCCAGGGTGGCGTTGCCCTCCTCGTACCTCTCCCTGGTGAGCAGGTAGAACCTGACCGCCTCCGCCCCGCCGGGGGGTACGTTGCCCACCAGGAGCACCTCCGCCCTCCTGTCGGCTCTGAAGACCGCCTCCACCGCCCTCCAGAATTCAGCCCCGAATTCCTCGGCGGAGAGGGTGAGCACCACCACCTCCCGGGCGTCCTCGGGCATGCCCTCCAGGGAGCGCAGCTTCTCCGCATCTAGGATCTGGACGTTCAGGAGCCTCACACCCGCCTCCAGCACCGCCTCCCGCATCCGCTCCTGCCGCAGCTCTGCCTCGAAGAGCCTCTCCACGTCCAGCCTCAGCTTCTGCATCTCCCCGTAGTCCAGGACGCCCCTGGGGGCATACACCAGAAGCCCGGGCTCTGCCTCAATGTTTAGCATGGCGACACCCTCCAGTTCTGGTGAGGCGTTCAGCACCACTCGTGCCGTGCGCTCAAACACCACCTCCGGGTCTGCGGAGCTGCTCACCATCGCAAATCCGATTACCTCCCCCTCTCCGGCGGCTATGCTCACGCCGAGCGCCCTCTCCAGCTCTGAGATGTTGGTGGTGTAGTAGTCCTGGAGGACTATGTTGTGGCCCAGAAGCTCCTCCGCCAGGAGTTCCCGGAGGTCAGGCTCCTCCCTCTCCCCTCCGGGCAGCACAAACCCTGCCAGAATCACCGCCGCCACGAAAAGGGGCAGCACAAACCTCACGCCGGGCTTCATGTTACTCCTGATTGCCGCCCCTGTATATAAAGGTGTCCGCCTGACCGTGGAGGCGCGCCCTCTCCCTGGCGAAGCGTGTGGTGAGCTGCGCCGCGAGCATGTGCATCGCCTTGGAGAAGGGCAGGTAGGCGAGCAGCGCAAAGCCGGAGAGGAAGTGCACCAGCTTCGCATAGATGTACACCTCGCCCTTCGCCTCCAGGGGGAGGGCATAGAGCTGAGCCGCGAGGAGGCTGCCCACCGGCGAGTAGGGGTCGTAGGCTGAGAATATCGCCAGCCTCGCGCCTTCTACGGCGAAGCCCGAGAGGATGATTACAAGCAGGAGAAGCAGGAATACAGCATCCTCGGGCGTGGAGTAGACCTCCCGCGCGCCGAAGAGGTAGCGCCTCGTTAAAGCGAAGAGCACGCCTACTAGCAGGAAGAAGCCCGCTGTGTCCAGCGCGAGGCTCAAGAGATTGTAGCCCGAGCGGAGCTGCACGCCGAGAAGCACGGAGGCGTAGCTCACCACACCCCCTGCTACAATCAGAAGGAAGCTCCAGATCACGAGCACCAGCACCAAGCCGCGAAGCCTGCTCCTGGGAAACACCCTCCTCGCCAGGAGGCAGTCTTTAGAGAAGAGGGAGACCAGACTGAGCCAGGCGAGCCGCGGGATGGATGGCTCTCTTCCCGCGGCGCGGGATATTACGGCGAGCTTCACCCACATGCCGGCAAGAAAGATGAGAAGCAGGGCAAAGGCTGAGAGGTAAAAATACGCCTTAAAAGCGGGAGGGATGGCCATGTACTCCATGGCTCACCCTTCGGCCTCCATCTCCCTGAGGGAGGCCTCCCCCTTCTTCAGCTCCTCCACGAAGTCCGGGTAGAACCTGCAGAGCGGGTGCTCCTCGCCCGGAAGCTCGGCCGTCTCCTCATACACCAGCGTTGCCAGCATCGCATTTGCGTTGGCCATCGCCGGGAATATCCAGGGGGCGCTCTCAATTGGACCATAGAGAAGGAAGTCGTTCCAGAGCAGTGCCCCGAGCGCATGGGCGGCGCTGTCTATGCCCACGAAGCCCAGCTTTCCCCACTTAGCCTCAACGTCCTTCTTAACCAGGTCGGTGCCGTTGGACGGCGCACAGCCCGCGGGAAGGCCGAACTCCTCCTTCACCAGCCTGCTCGCCAGGAAGGAGAAGGGCGCCGAGGGTATGCTCATCAGCGAGGTATCCACCAGCACATTTTTGAATCCAGCTTTCTCGGCTCTCGGTAAAAGCACATCTCTGAGCAGCTCCACCCTGCCGCGTGGCGTGGGGTTCTGCATGTTGAAAGCTACAACGAGCACATTCTTAAGACCGAGCTTGCTCAGCTCCCTGACCTCGTACTCCGGGTCCTTCGCCCAGGGTGCGAGGCTGTTGTACAGGTGGCGCTCCTCCAGACCAACTTCGGCGATGTAGCGCGCCGCCTCCACCTTTGGCTGCTCAGTCCATATATCCGTGGAGAAGGGCATGTCCGTAACCTCTGCCACGAAGTCGATGTAGCGCCTCACCTCCTCTCCAAAGGTGGCGACTATGTCGAGCATCGCCGGCATACCAGTGGCGTCGCTCAGCTCCTCCTGGCGGTTTATGAGCTCCTCGGCTCGCTTCCTGTCGAACTCCCCCTTCTTGCGGGAGTGCAGTATCCTGTGGCCGTTGTAGAACATGGTGCCTATCAGCACGGTAGGGTTCTCCCCCCGCCTGCCCCCAACCTTGAGATTGCCTATCCTCACAACCTTCTGCTTCCTCTTAAGGCTGAACAACTTCCTCACCTACTTTGGTATCCTGTCCAGAATGTGCTGGATGTGCGGGAACTTGTCCTTCATGTGCGGGAAGTACATGGCCTGCATGAACTCCGTCTGGAAGTCTTTGTCGACGGTGAGCTCTATGTACTTTATCCTCCTCGCCACTCTGTTTGCTTCCTCGCGCTTCCTGCGGTTGAGCAGCGCTATTCGCGCGCCATCGCCGGCGGCATTTCCAACCGCCACAACCTTGCTCAAATCGCAGTCGGGGAACATGCCTATGACCATGCTGGCCTCCTTATCTATGTAGCTGCCGAAGGCGCCGGCGAGCACTACTCTGTCAACCTCGCTGACGCCGTAGCGCTTCATCAGAATCTTGCAGCCGGTGTAGAGGGCGCCCTTCGCAAGCTGCACTGCGCGAACATCGCTCTGCGTAACCGTTATGTCCTTTCCTATCGCCGTCTCCTCCGCCCAGGCGAGCACATACTCCGGCTGGTTGTTCTCCCCGCGGCGAAGGCGCGGAGTTTCAAGCTTCATGTTGAAGACGCCGCTGTTCTTTATTATGCCCGCCTTGAACATCTCAGCCACGACCTCAATTATGCCGGAGCCGCATATCCCGCGCGCCTCGCTCTTAACCTCGTCGCTCCACTCCTCCTTGCCTATCACCTTGTACCTGGGCTCCTTGGTCTCGGGGTCAATGCGCACCCGCTCTATTGCTCCAGGCGCAGCGCGCATGCCGTGGGTAATCTGCGCCCCCTCGAAAGCTGGGCCGGTGGCGCAGCTGGTGGAGAGGAGCTTTTCCCTGTTCCCCAGCACTATCTCGCCGTTGGTGCCTATGTCTATTATGAGGTGAACCTCATCCTTCTTCTCCGGCTCTAGGGCCACGACAACGCCCATGTTGTCGGCTCCCACAAAGCCGGCCTCAATGGGAAGGACGTGCACATTCGCCCCGGGTGCCGCCTTAATCTTCAGGTCCCTCGCCTTTACGTCAATGCTCCTGTGCAGCGCAGGTGTGAAGGGCGAAACGCCAAGATACTCGGGGTAGATGTTGAGGTAGATGTGGTGCATCGCCGTGTTGCCCACCAGAACCAGCTCCAGGATCTCATCGCTGCTCACCTCTGCCTTCTCGCAGAGGTTTGAGACTATCTTATTTATCCCGCCTATAATCGCCTCGTGCATCCTGCGAAGACCATCCTCGTGCTCCATCGCGTAGGTTATTCTGGCCATAACATCCTCGCCGAAGCTCACCTGCGGGTTCATCATGGAGTCTATGGCGAGAACCTCGCCCGTGGTTATGTCGGTGAGGTAGCCCACCACCGTCGTTGTTCCCACGTCGAAGGCTATTCCCAGGGTGCGCTCACTGTAGCCGGGCTCCACCTTTATTATCTCACGCTCATTCCACACGGCGACGGTGACCTTCCACTTACCCTCTCTCAGCGCCTGCGGCAGCGCCTTGAGCGCAGTGTAGTCTATGCTCAGGTTCTCAAGACCGTGCTGCTCCTCCAGTGCGCGCAGCAGACGCTCGTAGTCACCCTCGGGGTCCTCAAGACTCGGCTGGGGGAGCTCCACGTAGTACTTTCTGACCGCGGGGTCAAGCTCAACGCTTATTTCGCCAGCCGCCTTGCGCACAATCTGCCCGCCTACCCTGCTTTCCTCCGGCACGAAGACCAGCACATCTCCGTGAATGCGCGCCGCACACGCAAGGCGGTAGTTGTTCTCAACCTCGCCATCCTTCAGGTGCCTCAGCTCCTCCTCGCTCAGCGGCGAGAGGTTCTTCATGCTCGAGTGCACGTCAAACTTTGCGAAGTAGCCCTCCTGAATCTGCACCTTGCACTTTCCACAGACTCTGTTACCGCCGCACACCTGCTCTATGCCCACTCCCAGCTCAATCGCCGCCTCGCGCAGGGTCTTTCCCTCCTCCACCTCACCCCTTCTCCCGGAGGGCTGGAAGATCACCCGGTGCCTCATACCTATATCTCCTTCCTCCTCTTCATCTCCCTCAGCGAGGAGACCATCCGTATTGCCTCCTCAAGGGCACTGGCAGCATCTTTACCTGTGGCGTCTGCACCGTACATCTCCACGGTCTTCTCGCTCACTGGCGCGCCGCCAATCATTATCTTTACATTCGGGTTGCGCTCGCGGAGCATCTCTATGACCTTCTTCATCCCGGGCATGGTGGTTGTCATCATCGCCGAGAGGCACACCAGGTCTGCGTCGGTGCGCAGCTGCTCCTCAACGAACTTCTCCAGGGGCACGTCCTTGCCCAGGTCGTGCACCTCAAAGCCGGCGACCTCGAACATGAGCTTCACCAGGTTCTTGCCTATGTCGTGGACGTCACCCTCGACGGTGCCTATCACCACAACGCCCTTGGTCTCCGTCCTGTCCTCCGCCTTGATGTGGGGGCGGAGAATGTCCAGACCCGCGTAGAGCGCATCCGCGCACATCAGCACTTCTGGCACAAAGTACTCGTTCTTTGCGAAGAGCTCACCAACCACCTCCATGCCGGCTGCAAGACCCTCGAATATCGCCTCATTGGCGTCGTAGCCCAGCTCTATCCACCTGTTCGCAAGCTCCTTAACGCGGTCCTCGTCAAACTCTATAACCGCCTTGCGCATCTCCTCCAGAAGCTGCTCCTTCTCAGCCATCGGCTCACCTCACCCCATACCTTTCAACCGCCTGCATGAGCGCGTGCATGTTCTCCTCCGGAACCTCGGGCCAGATGTCACAGCCCGGCATTACCCCGTCCACGCCCGCCTCTATCGCCTGCTTCACCGCCTGCTCCACCTCGCTAGAGGTGCCCTTCACTATTACGCCGTAGGCATCCAGGTTGCCCAGAATCACCGCCTCCTCCCCGAGTTTGCTCCTCGTCGCAAGCACGTCGTTCTTCTGCTCAACGCTTATTGCGCTGGCGCCGCACTCGTGGAGCATCTCCACCAGCATGTTGGTGTCGCCGCACATGTGCAGAATCGTCGGTGCCTTAATCCTGGCTATGGTCTCCTTCAGGTAGGGCTGCACCAGGGTTTTGAACATTCTGGGCGAGATTACATCGCTGGGGGCGCCCATCTCTCGAACGGTTATGTAGTCGGCGCCGCTCTCAGCGTAGGAGTTGGCTATCTCAGCGAGAGGCTCAACCAGCTGCTCCAGCAGAGCCTTAACCTGCGCCGGCTTCTTGAAGGAGCTCTTGAGGAGGTCGTTCAGGTCTATTAGCTGACCCGCAAGGGTAAAGGGCCCGAGCACGTAGCTGCCCACGGCAACCTCGCCGTTGAGCCTCTCCCTGCACAGCGAAATAGCTTCCTGCACCAGGGGTATCCTACCCCTCTCCAGCAGGTCTTCGGGTATGCTCAGCTCCTCGCCCACCCTGAGCACCTTGGTCTTTATGGTTGGGTACAGAATGCTGCTCTTGCCGGCGTAGAAGTTCACCTCACACCCTAAAGCTTCTGCCTCAACGCACAGGTCGAAGGGCACAACGGCGCACTCAAAGCGGAAGAGCTCATAGGTGGAGCACGCGAGCGTTGCCATCAGCCCTGCATCAGCATGCGATGAGGCGAAGTCTATGCCGTGCTTCCGCATGCCCGCCACAGTCACGTTGCCCATGCCGCTGAAGGCTGGCACGCGGTCGACCCGCCTCTTTTCCAGTGTGTTCATCACTCTCTCCTTAGGTGTCATTTCGCTACCCCACTTATCATATACCTGATACAATATTTAAATTTTTCTTCTGATTCCAATACAATTTTCAATGATTGGCAATTATAATTAGATTTTTTCCTAATAAGTCCCACCTCCCGGCAGCGCCGCCGCCCTCCTCTTCTCCGCCCTCGCCGCTCCTGAATCCTGAAGCTTCCGGGAGGCGAGCCTCAGCAGCAGCGCAAGTCCAGAGTCCTCTACCCCCCGTGCCTCCAGCAGGCCTTCCCTGAGCATGTCCGCAAAAATCCCCAGCGCCCTGTGGTTTCTGATGAGCACCGTGGAGTACCCCTCCGGCGAGCCCACCGCACCTATGGAAAAGTCGGCGCCCGCGCCGGTGAGGTCGGCGCAGAGGGAGCACGCGGGCCTCGTGTACCTGAGCGCCTCCTTCAGGGGTATCCTCACCACACCCCTTGAGGTGACTGCCAGCATCCATCTCCCCTTTATCGCAAACTTCCGCACCTCCCGCAGGGAGAATCCGTGGCTGGAGGCGAGCCTCACCATGCCCTCGTAGTGCAGGTTCGCCTTGCAGAAGAGGGCGATTTTGAGCGCCACAATGTTGTGAAGCTCCCTCCCCGCCTCGCTCTCCACCAGCCTCTCTATCGCTTCAAGCTGGCAGGGCAGGGCCACAACCCCGAGCCTGCGGAACCCCAGCTCCAGCGCCTCTCTAATGCCGGCGAGGGTTGGAGAGTTGGCGTACTTGGTGCCGGCGGCGGCAAGCACCTCCTCCGGGGTGGTGGCGACCACCGGCACGGGCTTCCAGGGCTGTGCTCCCACGCCCGCGACCACGGCGGCGTCAATGATTCCCCACTCGAGGGAGTGGGCGAGGACGGCGCTCACCACGCCTCCGTCCTGCGCCGTGCTGCTGAGCCAGCTCCTCGCCCTGGCTGAGAGCAGCTTCAGGCAGTCTCCAAGAGGCTCCCTCAGGGGCCGCTCCTCCTGCGGGTGCATCGCCGGACAGTGCACCAGGCAGAGCCCGCAGCGGGTGCACTTGCGCACAAGCCCGGGGTACTCATCCACCTCCACCGCCCCCTCTGGACACACCGCTGCGCAGGCGCCGCAGCCGGTGCACCGCCCCCGCAGCAGCACCTCCTCCTCAAGCCTCGAGAAGCCCTCCCTCTCCGGGTAGTATACCGCCTCCAGGGGACATGCATCGCGGCAGAGGCTGCAGGTGCTTTCCGGCAGGTCCCTGCGGCAGCGCTCCGCAGAGACGAAGACCGCAACACCTCCGCGCACCACCAGCGTGCCCGCACCCTCAACGCCCAGGCAGAGGAGCTCATAGTTCCCGGGGCACACCACCTCGCAGTTCCCGCAGCCGTTGCAGGCGTCCTCGTCTATGCCTATGCCGCCCATCAGCTCGAGCAGGCGCTTTCTCATTGTGCACATATTTGCTTGGAATATATTTAAATATTTCGATATAAAATTGGATAATTTATAGATAACATGTCCGCAGCTTGCACATTGTTTAACATGTGGTGGTGAAAAGATGGCGCAGAGGGTCTGCGAGGTGGTAGAGGTTCCCGGGTGGGGATTTAGAAAATATCCAACTTCTGGAATAATTTTATATATGCTGATACAAAAAGTTAACCACATGCCCCTTAAGCTGGAGGAAAAGGACATCAGGATACTGCGCTGCATCGATGAGGACGGCAGCTGCAACCTGGACGAGATATCCAGGCGCACCGGGATAAGCCGCTCCACGGTGCACTACCGCCTGAAGAAGTTTGAGAAGATGGGGCTGATAAAGGGCACCTTCGTGGAGCTTGATCCGCAAGTTCTGGGCCTGGACATGACCGCCGTCACCTTTGTGAATGTGAGCTACGAGAGCACCACCGCGGAGGAGATAGGCGAGAAGCTCGCCTCCATTTCCGGAGTATTCTCCGTGTACTATGTGCTGGGCGACTTCGACTTTATTGTTATCTCAAAGGCCAAGGACAGGGAGGACCTGAAGAGAATACTTCGTGAAATGCACGCCATTGACGGCGTTGTCAAGACGGGCACCCACTTTGTGGCCTCCACGATTAAGGAGGAGAAGAGGCTGCTTGTGAACTACACCGATGAGGTGCTCAGGAGGCTCTTTTGTGAGTAGAGGAGGTTGTGATGAAGCCGAGGGAAAGGTTCCTGAGGGCGCTCAGCCTTAAGAAGGTTGACCGTCCGCCGGTGCTCTCGCCCAACCAGACCGCCACGGTAGAACAGATGGATGCGCTGGGAATATACTTCCCCGACGCCTACAGCGATCCCCGCAAGATGGCGGCTCTTGCGAGCGCCGCCTGGGAGCAGGTGGGCCTGGAAGGGGTGGGCGTTCCCTTCTGCCAGACCGTCGAGGCTGAGGTCTTCGGCCTCGAGGTCAAGTGGGGCAGGAGGAAAACCGACATCCCCGAGGCTCCCTTCAGGGGGTACTCGACGCCCGACGGCGTGGAGGTGCCGGAGAACTTCCTGGAGAGGGGCAGGATTCCGGTGGTGCTTGAGGCCATAGAGATTCTGAAGGAGAGGTACGGGGACGAGCTCCCCATCCTGGGGCACGTAACAGGCGCCTTCTCCCTGGCAGCACACCTGGCGAACATGGAGAAGATTCTGAAGATGTCCATCAAGAACCCAACCCTTGTGAAGGAGTTTACCAACCTGGGGCTGGAGGCGATTGCGGAGTACGCCAACGCCATGCTGGAGCGCGGTGCAGACGCGATAGTCATCGAGAACATGTTCGCCTCCGTGGACATAATGGGCGTCAAGGGCTATGTGAACTTCGCCCAGCCCTTCGACCGCGAGCTCATATCCAGAATTAAGGGCCCCACCATCCTCCACATCTGCGGCGATGGCACCGGAATTATAGAGGAGATGCTCGCCACGGGTGCGAGTTGCCTGAGCATAGACTCCAAGACCGACGCAAAGCAGGCGGTTAGCGCAAGCAGGGGGAAGGCGGCGATAATGGGCAACATCGACACCGTCTACGCCCTTGCATTCGGCACGCCCGAGGAGGTGGTGGCTGAGACGAGGCGCGCAATAGAAACTGGCATAGACATCATCGCCCCGGGCTGCGCCCTGTCGCCGCTCACGCCCAACAGAAACCTGCGCGCCATGGTTGAGACCGTAAAGAGCCTGAGCCATGATTCAGAAGGCTGATGTGGTGGAGGGCGACTCGAGCATCGAGGCCCTTCAGGAAGTGTGCATGGCTATCCTGAGTGAGCTCGATACAAAGCAGGTTTTCCGGCTGATTACAGAGAAGGCGAGGAGGCTGATAAACGCCGAGACGGTGGCGATTCCGGTTATAAGTGAGGACCGCTCCACCATAACCTACGCGGAGGCTTCGGGCAAGAAGAGGGAGCTGCTCAGGGGGATGAGCCTGCCCATGAGCGAGGGCGGGCTCTGCGCCTGGGTGGTGAAGCACCGCAGGGCGATACTCACCAACTCGCTGTGGAGCGACCCCAGGGCGAACAGGGAGGTGGTGAAGCAGCTCAACGTGAAGGAGGCGATGGTGGTACCCCTGGTCTTCAGGGGGGAGATTATCGGCGGGCTGGCCGCTTTCGGCAAGGAGGGAGGCTTCACCGAGAAGGACCTCAGGCTGCTGAGCATCTTCGCCAGCCACGCGGCAATCGCCATAAGGAACTCCAGGCTCTTCAGGAAGATGGAGGAGCTCAAGAGGTTCAACGAGGACATCGTCGCCTCTATGGAGGAGGGCATCGTGATAGTGGATGCGGACGGCTTCATAAGCTTCGCGAACCCGGTTTTTGAGAGGCTCACCGGCTACCGCAGGGAGGAGGTTCTTGGAAGGCGCGCCGCCCTTGTGCTCCCCAGCCTGAGGCAGTCCCGGGAGAAGTACGAGGTGAACCTGAGGAGGAAGTCGGGCGAGGAGGTGCACCTGCTGGTGAGCGCCTCGCCGCTGCGCAGCACCGGGGGCACCCTCTACGTGCTGGTGGACATAACCGCCATGAGGAGGGAGCAGGAGAGGCTGATGGAGAGGATGCTCTCCTACGACCTGAGGAGGGGAAACCTGTACCTGGTGAAGGAGAGGGGAAACGAGAGGAGCCGGAGCATCCTCAGGGACCTGGTGAACTGCGGCTTCTCGGCGATGGTGCTCTCGAGGCTGCCCCCTGAGGAGGCGGAGAGGCTCTTCGGCGAGGGCGTGGCCTGCCTCTGGCTGAGCGAGTACGGCGTGGGAGAGGGCGCCGTGGTGCCGGAGCCGGAGGTGGTTGAGAGGAGGGTGAGGGAGTTTGTGACAAGAACCAGCGCGGTGCTCATAGACAGGTTCGACTACCTCATAACCCTGTGGGGCTTCCGCAGGGCGCTGGCGCTGCTCCAGCGGCTGCGCGACCTGGCGTACCTGAGCAGGGCGGTGGTGCTCATCTCCCTGGACCCAAAGACGCTGGAGGAGAGGGAGGTGAGGCTGCTGGAGAAGGAGACCATGGCGGTGGCGGTCAAGGGGGAGGCGGAGCTGACGGAGGAGCTCTACCAGGTGCTCAGCTTTGTGCACGAGCAGAACCGGCGCGGGGTGAGGCCCAGCTACAGGGAGGTCACAAGGCGGCTGGGCGTTACCCGCACCACGGCGAGGAGGCGGATAAGGCTGCTCATCGCGCGGGGGCTGCTGGTGGAGGAGAGGAGGGGCAGGAGCAAGCTGCTGAGGGTGAGCGAGAGGGGGAAGAGGCTTATTTCCTGACCGTGTTTTAACCCCTTTTCTGACACTTTTTTTATCATACCGGGGCAGCCTCATCTCTAAGCGAGGTGTGAAGAATGCCCGTGGTGAATGGAGTAGAGGTGGAGCACCTGCAGAAGGTGGTGGAGGCGGTAAAGGCGAACCCCGAGCTGGGCAGAACGCTGTGGCGCGCCAGCGCGAAGTGGAAGGGCGGCTTCAGGGAGGAGGTGAAGATAAGGGACTTCACCATAAGGATGGACGAGCCTTTAGACCTGGGGGGAAGCAACACCGCACCCAACATGGTGGAGTTCGTGCTGGGCGCCTTCGGGGCGTGCCTGATTGTGGGCTACGTGATGAACGCCGCGGTGCGCGGGATAGAGCTGGTGAAGGTGGAGGTGGAGGTCGAGGGAGACATAGACCTCCCGGGCTTTCTGGCGCTGGAGCCGCCTGAGAAGGTGTGGCCGGGCTTCACCAACGTCCGCGCCAGGGTGTTCCTGAAGCCGGCTCAGCCGGTGAGCAGGGAGGAGCTGGAGAAACTTCACGAAGACGTGGTCAAGACCTCGCCGGTGGGAAGCACCCTGCGCAACCCCGTCAATGTGGAGGTGACGCTGGAGGAGAGGCGTACCGTCTAGCCCCTTTACTTTTGGGGTGGTCCCATGGCGGAGCGGCTTGTGTTTGTGCTCACCACCGGCCTAAGCTCGCCCGGCGTTACCCGCGCCACGCTGATGTTCTCCGCCATAAGTGCGGCGATGGACGTTGAGACCACGCTCTTCTGCGTCCAGGAAGGTGCCGAGGTCATGGTGAGGGGCGCCCTCGACGGGGAGAAGGCCTCTCCGGGTGTGCCAACTGTAAAGCAGCGGCTGGAGGAGGCGATAGAGGCGGGTGTGGAGATCCTGGTGTGCGAGCAGACGATGCGCGTGAAGGGGATAAGCGCGGAGGAGCTGATACCCGAGGCGAGGGTCTCCGGGGCGGCTACCCTGATAGACCTCGCCCTGGAGGCGAGAAACGTCCTGTGCCTGGGGTGAGGCGATGGAGGCGGACGTGGTGCTCGACGTCAGCGGGGAGGTTTGTCCAAAGCCGGTGCTCAGGGCGAGGGCGGCGCTCAGGAGGATGCGCCCGGGAGAGGTGCTCATGGTCATCGCCACAGACAAAGCTTCAAGAACCGACATACCCGCCTGCGTGAGGAGAACCGGCAACGAGCTGCTGGAGGTGAGGGAGGAGGAGAGCAGGATCGTCTACCTCATAAGGAAGCGCTGAGAGGTTTTTTATACCCGCCGGTGGAGATTATACCATGGGAGCCAGGAAGAGGGACTTTATCTCCCGCCTCACGCGCAGGCAGCTCATTGAGCTAGAGGCGTGTGTGCGCTGCGGCGCCTGCTTCGAGGCGTGCGTGGTGCAGGAGGCAACGGGCGATAGGGAGGTCTCACCCCCCGCCAAGATCGCCAGCTACAGGCGCTTCGTGGACGCCTCCCACGGGGTGAGGGCGCTCCTGGGGAAGAGACCCTCGGGGGAGGAGGTGGAGCGCTTCCTCGAGGCACTCTACGCCTGCACCACCTGCGGCGGCTGCGGCGAGGTGTGCGAGGTGGGAATAGACACCCAGAGGCTGTGGTGGGCCATGCGCAGGGAGCTGGTGGAGATGGGCTACTCGGCTCCGGGCACGCTGCCAAAGCTCCTGGAGAACGCCCGGCGAAACCGCAGCATCTTCGCCTCGCCCCTGGAGCTGCGCTACAGAATCTGGCTCCCGCCGGAGGTGAAGCCCGCGGAGGAGGCGGAGCTGTGCTACTTCGAGGGCTGCGGCGTGGCCTGGGAGGCTCCGCCAATGGCGGAGGCCGCCGTGAGGCTGCTCCACGCCGCGAACATTGAGTTCACCCTCCTCGAAGCTTCTCATGCCTGGTGCTGCGGCTGGCCCCTTGCCGTCGCCGGCATGTGGGAGCTCCAGCAGGAGCTGGTGGAGAACAATATCACCAAGCTTGAGGAGAGGGGCGTCACCACGCTGGCGGTGAGCTGCCCCTGCTGCCTGCAGCAGGTCCGCGAGGTGTGGCGCAGCTGCGCCGGGGGGCTGCCCTTCGAGGTGGTGCACATCACCCAGGTGCTCGCCCCGGCGGTGGAGGAGGGCAGGCTCCGCTTCAGCAGGAGGAGAAGGGAGAGGGTAACCTACCACGACCCCTGCCAGCTTACGCGGGGCTTTAGAGGTCCAGGAGTCTATGAGGAGCCCCGCACGCTGATACAGCACCTGCCCGGGGTGGAGCTGGTGGAGCTGGACAGGAGCGGGAGGCTCACCAGGTGCTGCGGCGCCGGCGGAGGCATAAGGGGCGCCCGCCCAGAGGTGGCGCTGGAGATAGGGAAGCTCTTCCTGCGCAGTGCCGCGCGCACCGGCGCTGAGACGCTGCTGATGAACTGCCCAGCGTGCTATGCCATGTACGTGGCGAGGCGCCTCCCTGGGCAACATGGCGAGGAGTGGCGCGCCTTCAGGAGCCCTGTGAGGTGCAACGACCTGCTGCAGTACGCGGCCAGCTTCCTGTGAGGTGGTGGCGATGCTGTGCAGGGTGAAGCTACTCGGGGTAAGCGAGGAGGACCTGGAGGTTATTAACTCCTTCTTCTTCGACCCCCATGAGAGGGTGGAGGTGGGCGAGGGCTGGGTGAGGCTGAGCTACATGGGGGGCGAGCCCTGCAGGGGAAAAAACGACTTCGGCGAGGGCTGCGGGGAGTGCAGGTACATGCCCCAGGTGGTGAAGAAGTACTTGAGGGCGGGCAGCTACTCCCTGGAGTAAAAGAAAAGACAGGGGGCCTAGCCCCTGAACTCCGGAGGCTTGAGGTACTCCCAGTCCTCCCCCTTCCTGTACTTCTCGGCTATTTCGAGCACCTTGGCGGCGTACTCGAAGCAGTAGGGTATGCCGGGGTTGTTGGGGTAGAAGCCGGCGCTTATGAAGCCCACGGCAACCGCCTCAAGAATCTCCTCGTCTGTCGCACCCGCCTCGATTGCGGGTATCACGTGCACTATGCAGCGCGGTGAGGCGGTGGCAACACCTATTGCGGTGAAAATCAGCTCCTTGGTCTTCCTGTCAAGTGCTCCGTCGCCAAAAATCGTCTCATAGAAGTCGGCGAAGCGCTTCGCGGCCTCGGGGTGCACCTGGCAGATGGGCTTCAGAAACCGGGGCAGTATCCTCATCTTCTCCTTCACATACTCCTCACACTCATTTGCCATAAGGCTACCTCCTGGAGGGTTCCTCCGGGTAGATATTTGGTTGTCAGCATATTTAAATTTTACTAATTAATCTAAAAACCTTCCATATTTATAATCATAGTTTTGAAAAAAATCCGAACAGTAGGATAGATTTATATACGTTCTGTGCAAAGTTATATTCGGGTGAAGAGCATGAGGCCCAGGGATGTGATTCTTGAAGCCTTCGAGCTTGGCGTTCCGGAGCGGGTGCCTGCCGTGATTTACGGCGGCGGGATGTGGACGGTAAAGAACGCCGGAAAGACCTTCATGGACTTCATGGGCAAGCCCGAGGAGTACGCGGAGGTGGTAATCAGGACCTCGAGGCTACTGAACTCGGACATGGTGTACCCCGGCTCGGGCTACAACAACTTCCTGGCGGCTGCGATAGGTGGCAGGATAAAGGTGCGCCGCGTGGGTGCGCCTGACCTGGAGGCGCCGATAATAAACTCCCCCGAGGACCTGGAGGCGCTCGACCTGGAGAAGGTGCAGGAGAGCGAGGCGATACGCACAATATGGCGCGCCTCGGAGATAGTGTACGAGCGGATAGGCGATGAGTACCTCGTGGGCACCACCGCGTGGGGGCCCTTTACTAAGGCGGCAAACCTGCGCGGCGTGGAGCAGCTGATGCGCGACACCTACAGGAATAAGGAGTTTGTGAAGCAGGTGGTGGACTTCGCGAAGGAGCTCATCCTGACCTTCTACGAGCCCCTCATAAAGGATGTGGGGATGGAGGCGGTGAGCATCGCCGACCCCACGGCGAGCGGTGATCTGATTTCAAAGCGGCAGTTCGTGGAGTTTGCCCTGCCCGCGCTGAAGGAGCTGGTGAAGGAGATTGACAGGATGGGGGCGCGCACCTTCCTGCACATCTGCGGCAACACCAGCGACAAGCTCCACGAGATAGCCGAGAGCAAGGCGGGGTGCTTCAGCCTGGACCACAAGGTGGACCTGGCAATGGCGAAGCGGGAGCTTCAGGGCAGGATATGCATCGCGGGCAATGTGAATCCCGTCGCTGTGCTCGCCGAGGGTACGCCCGAGGAGGTGAGAAAGGCGGCACAGGAGTGCATAGCCAGCGCGGCTGAGGGCGGCGGCTACGTGCTCTGCCCCGGGTGCGACATACCCCCGACGGTGCCCCTGGAGAACATCCGCGCCTTCGTGGGCGCGGCCAAGGAGGTGGAGTAGGTGCCTGGCCTTCTCTCCGCGTACAGGGTTCGCGAGGTGATGACGAGGGGCGTGGTTACGGTGCACTTCACCTCCGGCGTGGGGGAGGTGCTCAGGGAGATGGTGGAGAACGACGTCACCGCCGTGGTGGTGGTCAACAGCGACGGTGAGACCATGGGGGTGATCTCCAGCGTGGACA
The DNA here is from genome assembly GCA_013152685.1 of Methanobacteriota archaeon. Classification (GTDB taxonomy): domain Archaea; phylum Hydrothermarchaeota; class Hydrothermarchaeia; order Hydrothermarchaeales; family BMS3B; genus Pyrohabitans. The sequence continues at coordinate 22,277 of JAADFX010000053.1, forward strand.
TTATGCGGAAGCTCGCGGGAAGGAGCAGGGAGGAGGCGAGCGCCCTGAGCGCCGAGGACATCATGACTCCCCACACCATAGCAATCTCTCCCGAGTCCAGCGTAGAGGAGGCGGCGCAGGTCATGCTGGAGAGGGGCATCCACCGCCTGGTGATAACCCAGGAGAAGCCCTTCGGCAGCCTCCCCGTGCCAGTGGGCATCCTCTCCGCAACAGACCTGGTGAAGCTCTACCACACGGAGCTCGCCGGAGAATAAATATCCAACTTTTACCATTTTTTACTGGATAATATACCAAAAATGTTAAATACAGTGATACCGTATTTTATCCCAATGTCCAGAGTTGACCTGAATTCCAAGCTGCGCTCTCTTCTGGAGGAGGGCGACGCACTGGTGGAGGAGATGCTCAGCACCCTGGAGGAGAGGTACGGCGAGGTCCCCTTCGTGGCCAGGATGCTGAGCACCAGAGCCGAGGTCTTCGTCCCGGGCTTCTTCAAGAGCCAGCAGCTCATGGAGGAGGGCGCCCTCGAGCCGAGGGTGGCGGAGCTCGTGGCTCTAGCCTCGGCGGTGGCGCTGCGCTGCCCGCCCTGCGCCCTGAGCCACATGAAGCGCGCCTTAGCTAGAGGGGCGAGCAGGGAGGAGGTGCTTGATGCGGTGCTTATAGCCGCCCACGTGGCGGAGACCTCATCCCTCGCCGTGGGGCTGAGGAAGCTCCTGGAGGCAGAGAGCGCAATGGAGGACTGCACCCCAGGCTGTGGAGTTGTCCGCAGGGGGGAGGAGTAGGTGGCGGCAGGGGCGGAGGCACTGCTCCGGCCGCGCTTTGAGCTACTGCGTGAGGTGGAGCGCCTCGCCAGGGAGGAGGGCATGGACCTCTTCGGCTGCTACTCCGGGGCGCACGCGGTGCCCCTCACGGGCTTCACGTGGGCGAGGAGTGTTGTGGTCTTCGGCCTTGGCATAGGGGAGAAGGAGCTGCTGCTGGGGGTGAGGCAGCGGGGCTGGAGCAGGGCGAGGCAGTTTGTGGACCTCCTCCTGGACCTCACCGCCTGCAGAATCTCAAACCTGCTCCTGCGCCATGGCCATGAAAGCGAGGTTATAGGCTCCTCGCAGGCGGGTGTGGACATACGCAGGCTGGCGGTGGTCTGCGGTCTGGGCACGATAGGGAGAAATGGCCTGCTGATAACCCCCGAGCACGGGCCCCGCGTGAGGTTAGCGGGCGTGGCCACGAGCGCCCCGCTTCCGGGCGAGGCGCGGGTGGTGCGGGAGCTGTGTCTGGAATGCAACGCCTGCGCCGAGGCGTGCCCCGCGGGGGCTATAGGGGAGGGCTTCAACGAAGCTAGGTGCCGGGAGTACAACCTGCGCCTTGAGCGCGGCGCTAGCTTCAGAAAGTGCAGCCTGTGCACTGACGTCTGCCCGGGCGGCGCTACTCCAGGACCCTGATTACCCTGCGTGGCGTGGCTATTATGCTCACCCTCTGGTCATGCTCCTCCCGGGGAACCCACTCCACCACCTGAAGCTCGTGCACCGTCGTTGCTATGGGTACGTCCTCCCATCTCCTGCGCACCTCCGCTATCTCCCTGTCCCCGTAGCCCGAGCCCTTGCCCAGCCTTGCACCGCTCCCGGCGACGGCCACGCAGCCGGTTACCACGAGGTCTATGCTCTCCAATTCATCCAGCCCAACCCGCCTGCCGTATCTGAAGGCTCCCTTAATGCTGGAAGCTACCGCCTCCCTCCCCCTCACCTCCGCGGGGTCTATCTTCAGGTACCCCCTCCTCAGCCTCGGCGACGCCATGATGAGCACCTTCCCCTGCCTGAGGGCGAGCTCCCTCACCCTCCTCTGGGGCGAGTCGGGATTTGCGAGCACCACCCCGGCGCGCGCCCCCTCCTCCAGCCTGCTCAGCCTAGCTGCGGCTACTTCCGCCCCTTCAAAGTTGGGTATCCTCCCGTATGGTGGAGGAAACCTGGCAACGCCCGCTTCGACGAGCTTCTTCCAGATGTGCTCCCTGAGCCTCTGCTTCTCCTCCCTTACGCCCATGCTCTAATTATCTTTAAGGAAAATAATAGCTGTTTTCCTTGAGGTTGTGAAGCTGTGGATATTAAAAGGGTGCCCATAATGCCGAAAATTATTGAAGTTGTCTATGAGGATGGTGTATTCAAGCCTCTGGAAAAGGTAAATTTGAAGGAAAAAAGCAGAGCAAAAGTAGTTGTAAAATCGGTGTCTGATGAAACCTTCGGTATAGTTAGAGTGAGCAGAGAAGAGCTTAAAAAGGTACTGGAGGAGCTGGATGAGGAGTGGGGTTCTGGTTGACTCCAATGTGCTCATTCACCACCTGGCCGGTGATTTGAAGGCAAAGAAAATAGTGGATTCTGTAGAGGGAGGGGTTTTTGAAGGATATATTAATCAGATAATTATATCAGAGGTCATTTTTGTTTTTCTGAAACTCTCTACAAAAATGAATGTGTACCATCTCAAGAAAAAGCCGGATATAATAAGGAGAACAAACCTGGATAAGGTTTATGACCTCCTTGGCCTGTTTGACGAGTTGCCTTCCCATCGGGATATAACAGTTATGGCCAAAGAGATTATGCACACCTACGGGTTACTTCCAAACGATGCACTTATTGCCGCCACCTGCAGGCACTACGGAATAAGAAGGCTCGCTACCTTTGATAGCGACTTTGAGAGAGTGGACTTCCTTGAGATTGTGAGACCATAACCGGAGCACCATATTTTTATTCTGAGCCGCCCACTTTAAAGTAAATATGCCAAGCATTACCATCTTCGACGGGGCTCGCAGCATAGGGGGCAACAAGATCTACGTGGAGAGCGAGGGCAGGGGCATTCTCCTGGACTTCGGCATAAACT
>JAADFX010000054.1 GCA_013152685.1 Methanobacteriota archaeon
CGTGGTGAGGGGCTCCCTGATGCTCTTCGTGTACTCCCTGGGGCTGGGCGTGCCCATGCTGGCGGTGGCGTATGGCAGCAAGCGCTACGCCGCGAGACTCGAGTTGGTGAGGAGGAACTCCCCTACAATAAGAAAGTTCGCCGGATGGGTGATAATACTCACAGGCATCGGCATCCTCCTCGGCGTTGACAGGTACCTGCAGTCGAAGCTTTTGCCCTACTTCCCCGCCCTGCTTTAGGAGGTGAAGGTATGGCAAAAAAGAAGAAAAAATATCGAAAAAATAAAGAAAAGATGAAGAAAACAAAGAAAAAAAGCAATCGCGGAGCGTACATACTAATCGCAGTCATTGTGCTCATAGGGGCAGGTCTCTATGTCATGAAATCAAAAGAAGAGGTTGTGATTGAGGGGACGCCTAAAATGGTGATAACCCCCGAGGCGTATGACTTCGGAAGGGTGAGCGTCAGAGGTGGAGAGGTGAGTACCCTATTTCTCATAGAAAATCGCGGCGATGGTGATTTAGTGATAGACGACATGGACACGTCCTGTGCATGCACCTCCGCCACAATTGTGTACAATGGAAAAGAGGGGCCCAGGTTCAACATGCGGGAGCACGGCACCAACCCACAGTGGTGGAGCCAGAGGATACCTCCGGGCGAGAGGGCGTACCTCAAGGTGTACTAACCCCAGGGTTCACCCCGAGATAAGGGGCGAGGTTGTCAGGTTTGTGAATCTGTACACCAACGACCCGCAGAGGCCTGTGGTGAGGGTGTACATAAGGGTTGTGCAGGTGGAGTAGGTGAGACTGGCTGTTTACCTCCTGCTGGTGGCCGGAGTGGTCGCGGCGGCGGGTGCCGCAAAGTACCTCTCCCTCAGCGCTCAGCCTGAGGTGGAGGTGGTGCCAGAGAGCCACGACTTCGGCACCATAGGTTATGAGGAGGTGAGGAAGGTGTTCACCGTTAGGAACGCCGGCGGTGCGCCGCTGGAGATAAGGGCGGTGACCACCTCCTGCGGGTGCACTCGCGCCTACATCAACGAGACGGTTATCCCTCCGGGGGGTGAGGCGGAGCTCCTGGTGACCTTCGACCCCCGCCTGATGGAGGTGGAGGTGCTCGGCGAGGTGTACCGCGAGGTGTATGTGCTCACCAACGACCCGGCAAAGCCCGAGGTGGTAATTCCCGTAACCGCCTTTGTGGTGAAGGAGGGAGCAGGGTGAGGCTCAGGCAGGCGCTCCTGCTGCTGCTCATCCTGGCTTCTCTCCCCTTCACCTATGCCCAAGAGCAGCGGGAGGCGGTGATATACTACAACGAGGCGTGCACCGACTGCACCCTGTACATCAAGGAGAAGCTTATCCCTCTTCTCAAAGAGGAGGGCGTAACCAAGATTGTGCTGAAGGACTATGTGAACAACCCGGAGTACAGGAGGGAGCTTATAGCTCTAAACGAGAGGGAGGGTATACCGCCCCGGCTTATGGGCCACCTGACCGCGGTGATAGACGGCAGGATATTCCTGCAGGGGCACGTGCCGGAGCATGCGGTGAGGGAGGCGCTCCGCTGGGAGGGCAGGCTGGTGGTGTACCAGGATTCGATGAGCGCCAACGCCAAGAGCTACCGGGTGTGGGCGCCCGGGGGGGAGATACGGGAGTACCCCATAGACGAGCCCCTGTCCACCTACTTCAGCCAGCTTGAGGAGATGAAGCCCACCAGGCTGGAGAGCGTGTACGCCTCCTCGGGCCTGCTTCCTCTGGTGATAGTCTCCGGCCTGCTGGACGGCATCAATCCCTGCGCCTTTGCGGTGCTCCTCTTCTTCATAGCCTTCCTGTTTACCATAAAGAAGACCCGCGCCGGTGTGCTCAAGATGGGCGCGGTGTACATCTCGGCGATTTTTCTGGCGTACTTCCTGATAGGCATCGGGATAATGAAGGCGCTGATTTTCACAGGCAAGCCCCACTTTATGGCGAAGCTGGGCGCCTACCTGATTATACTGCTCGGGCTGATAAACATCAAGGACTACATCAACCCCTTCGCATTTCCGGTGCACCTGCGCATACCCCGCTTCACCCACGCCACGCTGCGCAGGTGGGCGTACAAGGGCACCTTTCCCTCTGCGGCTGTGCTGGGCTTCCTGGTGGGGCTGTGCACCTTCCCGTGCTCCGGCGGAATCTACGTGGCGATACTGGCGCTGCTCTCGGCGAAGACCACCTACTTCCAGGGCTTGGCCTACCTGCTGATTTACAACTTCATGTTCGTGCTTCCCCTGATAGTCATCCTGGCCCTCGCCTCCAATGAGAGGGTCACAAAGCGGCTCAAGGAGTGGGAGGAGTCGAAGGCAAGGAAGATGCGCCTCGCCTCGGGCATAGTTATGATACTCCTGGGCGTGGTTATCCTGGTGTGGTTTGTGTAGCCTGCGCGAGCCTTAGAATGCGCTGCGAAAGAGGCGGGAAGTGGCTGCTAAATTCACACTGATGCTAGATTGGTCTTCTTCTGTACTTTCCCACCTCAACGATTATTATAGCGTTTCTGAGCTCATCAATATTGACAGAGGCGAGGAAGCCTCTCAATCTTTTATTTATCTCTGCTGCTGTGAAGGTATATGGCAGTCTGAGAATTACTGCCCCTGGATGCTCCGGATACCTGAGCACTTCACCAAAGTCGGTATCTCTGGTCACTACAATCCTATTGTCCCTCTGGGCGTATTCGATTATCTCTCTATCCTTCGCGGATCCACATCGAAGCCAAAACTCCTTATGACCTCTGCGGAGGAGCGGGGCATATCGGCGTCCAAGAGAAATTTTACCTCAGGCATGGAGAAGCTTAATCTCCTCTTTGGCAACTATCTTAGTGGCGTACTCCACCGCTGCAAGAACATCTTCCCTCTCTATCCCATACTCCTTTGCAACCTCTTCTACCGTCATCCCCCCTGCTAGGGAACCGAGGATTACTTCTACCGGCACCCTTGTACCTTTTATTACAGGCTTTCCGTGCCTCACCTCTGGATCTATTACAATTCTATCCTCATACACTTCAATCCCCTATCTGTGTTTTCAGCATAACATCGGCAATCGAGCAGATTTTCAGATGGATGCCGGATGGAAATTGATTGAATCCAAGGAGAAGCTCTGCGCTGATTCTCCAGTCATGGAGCAGCTGCTCGGCCCTTAGCTCTGCGTTATCTATGAGTATTACTTTTTTGAATGGTAATACCATGAAAAAATCAAGCAAAAAATTGTCAGTATTACCAGGAAGGGGCAGGATGCGAAGCGGGAGCAAAGACCGGAGGCTGCTCTTTGAGGTACGTCTTTGATACGGAAGTTGAGCTGAGGTTCTACCTGGGTAAGGAGGGAGCAGGTGGACATCAGGGAGAGCTGGGGAATTGCTGCCAGAATAAAGCCGAGAAGGGCATGCATCTTGGAGCTGCCTCCGCCGCCGCAGCAGCCATGAGTTTGAACGCAACTCTGCTCGCAGGAGAAGACTCAGATTTTTCTGGCTTAGACATAAAAATAGAAAGGATATAGTCTTAATAAGAGGTGCTAACCTTGAGCCTTGAGGTGCTGAGGAAAAGGTTCGAGGCGGAGCCCTTTGCGAAGAAGCTTGGGATAAGGCTGAAGGAGCTGGGGGAGGGCTTCGCCAGGGTGGAGATGGAGGTGAAGGAGGAGCACGAGAACATCTTCGGCTACGCCCACGGCGGGGCAATCTTTGCGCTTGTCGACGCTGCCTTCGAGCTGGCGAGCAACTCCCGCGGCATGGAAAGCGTGGCGCTGAGCATGAACATAACCTACACCTCGCCCGCGAAGCGCGGAGATGTGCTGCAGGCGGAGGCGAGGGAGGTGAGCACCACGCGCAGAACGGGCTTGTTTGAGATAAGGGTGAGGAACCAGGAAGCTAGGCTGGTGGCGAGCTGCACCGCCCTGGCGTACCGCATCCGGAGGAAGGGGGCATAAAAATAAAACCTGCGGCGTAGAATTATGGGCATGGACCTCTGGATCAGGGTTAGGGCGCTGAAGGACGGCACTGAGAGCTGGGACGAGGTTGCTCAGGAGCGGGACTTGCGGCTGGTGATTAACGGCAGGACAATCGCCAGCGTAAAGCTCTCCCCAGGCTACGAGCGCGAGTTTGCGCTGGGGTACTGCCTGGGCGAGGGCTTCGTTAAGAGCAGGGAGGCGATAAGGAGCATAGAGGTGGCCGAGAACGAGATTCGTGTGCACGCGGATGAGAGCGTCCTTCATGCCTACGAGCGCTACATCTCCAGCGAGTGCCTCACCGGGTGGCGCACCAGGATAAAGGAGGAGGGCATACGCGTGGCCTCGGAGGCGAGGTTCACCGCCGGGGAGATTTTTGAGAACATGCGCAGGATGCAGAGGGAGAGCGAGGTGTGGCGGCGAACCGGCGGGGTGCACAGCGCTGCGCTTGTCTGCGGGGACACCTTCCTCCTGGTGGAGGACGTGAGCAGGCACGTGGCTATAGACAAGATAATAGGCCTCGCGGCAGAGCGCGGCGTCAACTTTGAGCGCAGCTACATTTTAACCTCTGGAAGAATGCCCGGCGACATGGTGGTTAAGGCGGCGCGCATGGGGGTGCCCCTCATAGCTTCTCGAACTGCGCCCATATTCTCCGGGATTCTCGCGGCTGAACGAACAGGCTTGACACTAATCGGCTTTGTGCGCGGGAAGAGGATGAACATCTACACCCACCCGGAGCGGGTTGTGCGCTAGGAGGTGCGCTTCTTTATCTCCTTCAGAAGCTCCTCCCTGCTCTTCCCGGTGGGGTCTATGTTCATGTCCCTGGCGATGTCCCTGAGCAGGTCCATCTCCCTCTGGGCTTCCTTAATCTCCCTCTCCACCTCCGAGAGCTCGCGGTTCACCTCCTCCTCCAGCTCCCTGGCCGCACGCCTGTACTCAGCCACCGCCTTGCCCAGGGAGCGTGCCAGCTCCGGCAGCTTCTGCGGACCGAAGAGCAGGAGAGCAAAGATGAGGATTACCAGAATCTCGCTGTTGCCCAGCATTCGCCTCGCCTACTCCTTCTTTTCCTTCTCCTCCTTACCCTCCGCCTCCTCCTCTTCCATCCCCTTCTTGAACTCCTTCTTTGCCTTTCCCAGTGAGCGTGCCAGCTCCGGCAGCTTGCTCCCGCCGAAGAGAAGAAGCACTATCAGCAGGATGATGAGCAGCTCCTGACCACCGAGCATTGGCATGGCTACTACCTCAAGTTACTTATAGCCGAGGTTTTATATAAATCCGACGGTAGGTAGAAATACCCGGGCGTAGAACCTAGAAGTGGTGGTTGCAATAGAGGCGTACGAAAGGAGCCTGGACCTGGAGGAGGAGCTCCTCCGCATAGGGAGGAAGGTTGCCTTCGATGTGCTCGGCAGAGCCGGCTTCAGGGTGTGGAGCTTTCCCGCCTCGGAGGAGGAGGCGGAGGAGCTGCGCCAGGCGCTTGGTGAAAGGCGCTTCTCCTCGCTTCTGGGGTACATCGCGAGCCTGAAGGAGGGAGCGCTTGAAGCTCCCGACCTTCTGGCGGAGAAGGACAGCACAGTCTACGCCCTCGCTATAGTGCTCAGCGATGGTGAGGTGTCGCAGCAGCATGCGCGCGCGCTGAAGCGCGCCCGCGAGTTTGAGCTCGTGCCTGTGCTCTTCCGCACCGCCATCGAGGTGAGCATACCCTACTCTTCCCTGGAGCTTCTGCAGGAGGAGTGAGGAATGCGCAGGGTGATTGAGCTGGACGAAGCTACTTTCAGGCGCCTTGTGAAGCTGAAGAACCACTGGAGCTTTCAGTACCGCAGGGTCACAAACCCCCGGGTGAGGGAGATTATAGAGAAGCTCAAGCTGGAGATCTTCGGATACAACAGCTCCACTCCTGCGAGCGAGGTGGAGAGGATAATCGCGGGCAAGAGCCGCGACCAGCTTGAGCGCGAGGCCGAGGCCTTTGCGAGGGCGATGGATAAGCTGCTCCTCTCGGGCTACGACTTTGAGCCGGAGTACAGCTTCGCCGAGCACATAGCCAAGATGATTGAGGTGATTGAGAACAGCGACGCGGCGCCGGTGTTCGAGGAATGAGGCGGCGCTTCCTGCTCGCGGGAGGGCTCCTCGT
>JAADFX010000055.1 GCA_013152685.1 Methanobacteriota archaeon
TTTCTCCTGCTCACAGGGACTACTATTACCTGATGTTTGTGCTGCACTTCGGCATGGTGATTCAGCCGGCGCTTGTGCTGCACAGGGTGAGAATTGGACGTAAGGAGCTCGCCATCGCCGCTGCCTGGCTTGCGCTGAATGATTACTTTGACTACATCCTCGGAACAAATCCGCTGGTTATCTATGATTTTGCTCCGGAGAGGGTGGCGCTCACAGGCGCAGTGACCTTCCTTGCAGGGATGACGATTCTGGCGCTGCTCTATGCGCTTTCAAGGAAAGGTGAGGTGTTCGCAGGATTCTGGAGCAGAGAGTGCTGGGGGAGGAGGTGGATGAATGACTGACATGCTAGAAACGTGCAGGTAATTTTCATTACAAATGATAATCTTTTATATCTCCCTTATGAGGGTGGATAAAAAACTTAATATAAGCAAATTATTAATAATTTTTATCCCTGTAATATTAAGCTGGGTTTTTCTATTTAATCCATATGAAAGATATGATCTCACAAGAGAAAATGTATCAAATGGCGAAATTGTGAAAGTTTCTCCAGAAGATGTTTTTACTCCAGGTTTAAAGACTGCAATAAAAAGTATATTTGATAAACCATTTAACTTGCAATATTACGATGTTTGTTTTGAAAATAATGTGGAAAAAATGAATAATACAATCATAAATATTAGCGTGAATTTTAATTCAGAGAAAATTATCCCAATACCTCCCGGAGAGACCGTATGTGTACCTATTCTTTTTGACAAACCATTTACTTATAATTGGATAATTAATGTCATGTTTCCAGTAAATTTAAGTGAAGTGCACGAATATGGCATAGTTACTGTAAAAATTCCAATTGGAGGAAAACTTGTAACATATGCAAAGCCAGAAATATGGAGTACATTTGCAAAATGGGTTTTAGTATTTTTTACTTGGAGTGGTTTGATTTTGCTTTGCGAACAAATAATTAAATTTATAAAAACTTAGCCGTTTTCAATCCTCCCGTGGTGTATTCTCACCACCCTGTCTCCCGCTCCAGCCACCTCGGCGTTGTGGGTTACCACCAGCAGGGTTCTCCCCTCCTCCGCCAGCTCCCTGAAGAGTTCCAGCACCACTGCCTCGTTTCCGGCATCCAGGTTGCCCGTGGGCTCGTCCGCCAGGATTATTCCGGGGTCGTTCACCAGGGCTCTGGCGATGGCCACGCGCTGCTGCTCGCCGCCGCTGAGCTTTGCCGCCTCTGCTCTGGCTCTGTGCGCCATGCCCACCCGCTCCAGGGCGAGCAGCGCCTCATCCTCGTCCGGGATGCTGTGGATGTACTGCGCCAGCATGACGTTCTCCAGGGCTGTAAGGTAGGGGATCAGGTGGAACTGCTGAAACACCATCCCCACCCTGCAGCGCCTGAATTCTGCTCTCGCCTCGGCGCTCATCGCCGAGACCTCCTCGCCCGCCACCAGGATGCTCCCGCTGGTGGGGGTGTCCAGCCCCGCTATCAGGTGGAGCATGGTACTCTTGCCGCTGCCCGAGGGGCCCATTATGCTCACCCACTCTCCAGCTTCCACCTTCAGGGAAACCCCGTCCAGGGCGACCACCTCTCCGTACCTCTTCACCACCTCTCTCAGCTCGATCACTTCACTCACCTCTCAGCTCCTCAGCCACCTCCTGCCTCCTGAGCTCGCCCAGGTAGGCGGCACCCACGACCAGGAAGCTCAGAAGGGAGAAGAGCACCAGCATCAGCGGAATTCCCGCATCCATAACTGGGGCAGTGCCCGCGGTTGCCTGAAGCACCGCGCTGGACATCACCAGAGTGGCCACAAGCGCTACAGCTCCTGTGAGGAGCGCAAGGGCAAGGTACTCGGAAAGCACCAGCCACCCCAGAGTTCTCCTACCTGCTCCCATCGCCCTGAGTATTCCGAACTCCCTCCTCCTGGTGCCGGCGTCCATCCTCGCCAGGTTCAGCGCACCCAGCAGTGCAGTCACCAAGGTAACCGCAGACACCTGCGCCAGCAGGCTCTCCACCCCCTCCAGGAAGGCGTACTTCGCCCTGAGCATCTCCTCCAGCACCACTCCCTTCCCGCGGTACCTCTCCGGCTCCTCGGTCCGTAGCAGCACCATGTCCACCTCGCCAGGGGTGCCATTGACCACCAGGTAGGAGTCGAACTCCGTCCCGCTCTCCAGCACCGCGACCACTCTCTCATCGCCCGCCAGCTCCACCCTGTCACCGGGAGCTATGCCCAGGCGCTCCGCCACCTCTGCCCCCGCGAGCACGTCTCCAGTGCCCCTCACTAGCCAGGCGGGGTTCATCGCCAGCAGCGCCTCCACGTCTGCCACCGCCACCACCACCTCCGAGCCTTCAAGCTCTGCGCTCCTGAGCTCAACCGCAACGCCTCCCGCGGGCACCTCATCCACCTCCGTGAGAATCACATTCGCCCCGTACATCTCCATCTTCTCCTCCACTATGTATGCGAAGCTCTCGCCCACGGTCAGCGCCGTTCCAGCGAGCGCCAGGGATAGCGCCACCGCCAGCACCATCGGCAGGTAGAGCCTAGCCCTGTGGCGCAGCGAAGTGGCCACGAGTCGGCGAAGCATCACCTGAGCACCTCCACCAGCTCTCTGCTGAGCTCCTTCCGCAGGAAGAAAAGCGCCACCAGCGAGGCTGCAGGAGGCATTGCAAGAGAGAGCACCAGCAGCTCCAGCCCAGAGCTCAGCTCCACCCCGAAGACACTCCGGCTTATAGCCTCCGCCACGGTGCCGCTCACGGGGTAGGCGAGTAGCGCCGCCAGAAGCGAGGCGGCGAGCACCTCCATGCCCAGCTGCACAGCCACCCTCGCCTCAGAGGCTCCGATTGCCCGCTGTATTCCCAGCTCCCTGCGCTTCGCGGATACGTACATCCTCACAGCGCTTAGGATTGAGAACACGGCTACAAGGGCAGAGACCGCAAAGAGCACCAGGAAGGCCGCGGAAGAGGCGCGGAGGAGTTCCTCCTGCACACCGGTCACCCTCCTCAGCACCCTGACGCTGGAGTTGGGCACCACCTCGGCTATGGTGTAGGCTATTGCCGAGGCGTAGGGGGAGCAGTACCACGCCTCAAACTCCTCCGGCGACAGCGCCTCGGGACCGTAGAGCTCCGCCCTGACGGCGAGCTCATCCCTGGGCTTTATCAGCGCACCCACCAGCACCAGGTCTATGTCGGTCCTGCCCAGCATCTGCTGCAGCTCCTCCAGGGAAAGGAAGACGTAGGAGTCCCAGTAGGAGCCCGTCTCCAGCACCCCGGCCACTCTGAAGGTGCGGGTGGAGTTAGCCGTCTCAATCTCCACCGCATCCCCCGGCTGCGCAATCCCAACGGCGGCGCCCAGCACCACCATCCCCTCACCCGGGGGCTCGCCGGTGTAACTCCAGCCCCTGAACTCCAGAACGCCGAAGGGGTAGCTCCCGTTCTCACTGGGAACCTCGCGCCTGAACCAGGTGCCTGCGAGCCTCAGCTCCCTGCCTCCTGCATTGCCCTCCGCCAGCAGCACCGGCGCCGCGTTCTGGATGTTGTTCCTCCAGAAGTGCTCCCTCGCCTTGAGGGCGGGCACCTGGTCCGCGCTGAGTTCCGCCACAGGGACGCCGGCGGGTGTCTTCTTGGGCTCCACCACTAGGTTGGGCACGCCGCTGAGCTCCACGGCAAGCAGAGAGGAGGCGTTCAGGTAGAGCACCGCCAGCACCACCAGCAGGGAGGAGGCAAGGGCTATGCTCCCCGCGAGGGCGGCGAAGCGGTACCTCTGGCTGAGTGCCGTCTTGGCCACCAGCCTCAGCGCAAATCCCAGCATCCTCTACCGCTCCCAGGCATCAAGCAGATGCGCTACCCTGAGCACAAAGTGCGAATCTTCAAGGGTGTGCTCCACCACCACGGGGTTGCAGCCTCCTGGGGTTCCCACAGTTTCGGGGCTTATGGGTGCGCCGCAGTTCAGGCACACCAAGAACTCGCCGTCGTAGCCGTAGCCCACGGGTGGGCAGATGTAGCACCTGTTCAGGACGAGGTACGCCCTGGAGTCCCTCACGGCCACCAGCACCTCCACCTCGCCCAAGGAGTACACGTAGAGGCCGTCCTCCTCTGGCGCGGGGATGCGCACCTCTCCTCCTGAAAGCTCCAAGGGTATGGGCTCGGGCACAAACACGTCGGAGGCGGTGACCGCAGGAGCCAGAAGCACCCCCGAGGTGAGGAGGAGCACCACGCCCAGGGCGAGCTTCGAGTACTTCTCCTTTGCGAACTCGTACCTCAGCCTCCGCCTCTCGGCGCTGCTCAGGTGCTCCGGAAGGCTGAGGCGTGAGGTGGCGATGTCGTACACCACCATCCCCACCAGCGCCAGGAGCATCACGAGAATTATCAAGGCGCCCGTGGAGTCCCTGGCAAAGAATCCCACCACAGTGAGCAGCGCCTCGTTGCTGGGCAGGAGGCCCACCTCAAAGAACTCGTGGAACCCGCTGGCTATGAGCTTGACCACCAGCACAGCGAGGATTGCGGAAGTGACCCTGAAGAACCTGGGCAGGTTGATTCTGGCAGTGCCCCTTAGGAACACAAAGCCAAATCCCAGGGCGAGGACTATCCCGAAGCCGGCGCCGATGAGGTTCTCCGCAGCGCTCGCCCCCGCCAGTAGGAGGCTCTGCAGGAATATGACGGTCTCCACGCCCTCCCTGAAGACCATGACGAAGGCGACCAGGGCGAGGGCGGTGCCGCTGGCCGCCGCTGCCACCTTCGCCTCCACCTCCTGCTTTATAGTCCTTGCCTTCCTCCACATCCACACTACCAGGCTTGCGACCAGCAGCCCGGCGGCGAAGAAGAGCACCCCCTCAACAAGCTCATTCTCGGGGTCCATGCCCATGGCGGAGAGCGCCACGGCAAGGACGAGGCTTAAAAGCACAGCCACCAGAGCACCTGCATAGACGTACCTCTTCTTCTCCGCCTCACCCGTCTTCTCCAGGTAGGCGGCCATTATGAAGATAACCAGTATCGCCTCTATCGCCTCCCTCAGGGTGATTCCCGCAGCCTCTATCAACCTCACAACCTCCTTTTTTGAGTTAGGTATGCCTAAGTTAGGTGTATATTTAGGTTTCCCTAATTTCCCCTCCGCGAGAAGACCACCGGGGTGTGCGAGCCCCTTGGCCTCACCCTCACCCTGGTGCCAGCCTCCAGGGCAACGTCGTGGTGCTGCAGGCACCTCACCCTCTCCCCGCTGGCTAGCCTGAGGGTGTACAGGTAGTGCATCCCCAGAAAGGTCCTCTCCACCACCACCGCATCCCCGGTGCCGTCGGCCTCAATGTCAATGAAGTCGGGCCTCACCATCACCTCCACCTCCGCCCCCTCGGAAAACTCACCGCGCACCTCGAACTCGCCCAGCGCTGTGCGCACCCTTCCGCCCCTCACAGCGCCCCGCAGAAAGTCGGCGGTGCCCACGAACCCGGCCACAAAGGGCGTCTCTGGCCTGTGGAACACCTCCTCGGGCGTGCCCACTTGCTCCAGCCTCCCCCGCCTCATAACCCCCAGCCTGTCCGCGATATAGAACGCCTCCTCCTGGTCGTGGGTGACGAAGATGGCCG
>JAADFX010000056.1 GCA_013152685.1 Methanobacteriota archaeon
CAGCACCGTCGCCTGGCGCCTGCCGTGCAGCAGCAGGCGGGTGCAGTCCGCCTTGGGGTCGCAGCCCACCACCATTATCTTCCTGCCCATCCTAGCAAGGGCAGCCGCAACGTTCTGCTGGGTGGTGCTCTTGCCAATTCCACCCTTTCCGTAGAAGGCAATCTGCCTCATTGCATCCCTCCTGCGTTTTTACCTTTATTTTAGGCTTCTTTGAGATATAAAAAGGTATTTGAGAAAAAAACTGAAAAATTAATCCAGTTTATTCTTCCACAAGCACTTTTGTGCGTATCAGGTAAACATTAATCATTTTTATGAAATTTTCATAGAAAATCTTAAATTTGCTTAAATAATTTTATATTGCACCCCTCCTAGATAGACCCATGGGTGAGAAGCAGAGGCTTACCATCTCAATAGACGCCGAGCTGAAGAGGCTCCTCAGGAAGTACAAGAAGCGCACGGGCAAGAGCCACTCTGAAATCGTGAGGGAGGCCCTGAAGAGCCACTTTGAGCAGCTTGAGGACCAGATATACGACTTCAGCCCGGAGAGGGCGCGCCTGTACTACGAGATGCTGGCCGGAGGAGAGCACGTGATCCTCGACATAGACCACTGGATACTCTTCCTGAGGGAGCTGAACAGGGAGGAGAACTCAGCCTTCTGGGAGGACCATCGCAGGGTTGCGCGCTCCCACGCGGAGCAGTTCAGGGAGAGGGGAATCCCGCCCTTTGAAATCCTCAAGCGCCTGGAGGCGTGCAACTTCTTCACCCTGAGCAGGAGCACGGGCTCCGACTTCACCCTTGTGCTCAGCTCCGAGGTGACCAAGAGGTTTATAAGAACCTTCCTGGAGGAGCTCTTCGACGGAATGGGGATAGAGGTTGATGTCAGGGAGGACTACTCAAAACTCAGGCTGAGGTTTCCCAGGTGCTCCGAAGCCTCCGCCGAAGATGAGAGCTAAAAACTGAAAAAAAAAGATGGGGCTAGTGCCCGTTGGGGAGCACCTGGCGCTTCAGCTCCTCTATGCCAACCCTCTCAATCAGCCTGGCGAGACGCTCCCCGCGCCTCGCATTCTCCGCGTAGTAGTTTATCACCCTGTCTGCCAGCTCCAGCACTTCCTCCTGCGTCTTGACCTTTGCCAGCTCGTCCGCTATTCTCGGCCTGGCGCCCGCGCTGCCGCCGACGAGCACCCTGAAGCCGTCCTTGACGCCTATAATACCCAGGTCCACCACCGCAGATTCTGCGCAGGAGTTGGGGCACCCGCTCACTGCGATCTTAAACTTGGAGGGCAGCTCCCTGCCGTGGTAGCGCTTGTCCAGCTCCATGGCCAGGGATAGGGAGTCCTGCTTGCCCAGCCTGCAGGTGGCTGTGCCGGGGCAGGCCTTGACGCTCCTGACAAAGCTGCCCGCCGCCGTGGCGAGGGGTATGCCCAGCTCACTCACCGCCTCCTTCAGCGTGTCCTGGCTGAAGCCCACCAGTGCAAAGCGCTGGGCATTTGTCAGCTTCACCAGCGCCCTGTACTTCTCGGCCACGTCTGCCACCTTGCGCAGCACATCCGGCGACACCAGGCCGGTGGGGGTGTTCGGCACTATCGCGAGGCTCTCCATATCCTTCTGGACGATTGCATACTTCTGCATCTGCATCTCTTTTACCTCCATTGTTGAAATTTTTGGATATCTATTATGTTAGATGATATATAAACATATTTGAGAAAAATTATGGCAAATTATGCGGAATTAATAATCCCTCATAAAAATTATTAACTAATACGAAAAGTTACGAAGGGTGGCGGGCTACCCGCCGGCGGTCCTGATCTTTATGGAGCGCTTCACCTCGGACACGAAGATCTTCCCGTCCCCGGGTTTGCCGGTGTAGGCGCTCCTCACTATTATCCCGCACACCCTCTCCACATCCTCCTCGGGCACCACTATCACAAACGCCGCCTTCTCGTGGAAGGGGTACTGGAAGGCCTTGCCCTCGACCATGGTCACACCCAGCTGCCCGCCTATGCCCTCCACGTCGAAGAGGGTGTAGGGCACCCCCGCACGCATCAGCTCACCGGCCACGTCCCACTTTTTCTCCCTTCTGACGATCGCCTCTATTCTCATCACTCAAATCACCTCCTCTTTGACTTTGAATATGGATAACCCCCGGCATTTAAATAGTTATTTGAGAAAAGTTAGTAATTTTTATGAAAAAATCTCCATAAACCCCACATTTTCTGGATATAAAATAAAAAAAATAGAGGATTGTGGCGGGTGCCCTATATGGCGTCCTTTCCGCGCTCCTTTGTGCGCACCCTCACCACGTCTTCCACCGGCAGGATGAAGATCTTGCCATCGCCGATTTTCCCGGTGGCGGCGGCGTCGCAGATTATATCCACCACCTGCTCCACGTCCTCGTCCTTCACCACTATCTCCAGCTTGACCTTGGGCAGGAACTCCACCCTGTACTCGCCAGCGCGCCACTGCAGGGTTATGCCCTTCTGCCTTCCGCGTCCTTCCACCTGGGTCACCGTCATGCCCGAGAATCCCTTCTCGTCCAGCGCCTCTCTCACGACATCCAGCCTCTCCGGGCGGATAATCGCCTCTATCTTCTTCATCGCAACCACCTCACGCGTATGCACGCTCGCCGTGCTGGGCGATGTCCAGGCCCACGTCCTCCTCTTCCTCGCTGACTCTGAGGCCCATGGTGGCGTCCAGGATCTTTGCCAGCACGAAGGTCACCACGAAGGCGTATATCCAGGTGGCCACCACGCCTACAAGCTGAGTTACCACCTGGGAGGGATTGCCCGCTAGCAGGCCGGTGGCACCCACGCTGGCGAATATGCCCGTTGCGATGGCGCCCCATGTGCCGCCCATGCCGTGAACCGCCCACACGTCGAGGCTCTCGTCGATGTTCCTGCTCATCCTGAAGAGCAGCGCATAGTAGCACACTATGCCGGCGCCAACGCCTATGGCAATTGAAGCGAGGGGAGTTACGAAGCCCGCCGCTGGGGTTATCGCTACCAGGCCCGCGACTGCACCTGTGGCTATGCCCAGCACGCTGGGAGCGCGGTGGCGCCAGCTCAGCAGCATCCAGGTTAGTGCTGCCGCGGCTGTGGCGGTGTTGGTGTTCACAAAGGCGAGAGCGGCAATGCCGTCAGCAGCCAGGGCGCTGCCGGCGTTGAATCCGAACCAGCCGAACCACAGGAGCACCGCACCCAGCACCGTCATCGGTATGTTGTGGGGCTCCATGCTCACACTGCCGAAGCCCTTCCTGGCGCCGAGCACCAGGGCGAGAGCCAGGGCTGAGATGCCCGAGTTGATGTGCACCACCGTGCCGCCGGCGAAGTCCAGGGCGCCCAGCTCACCGAGCCAGCCGCCGCCCCACACCCAGTGGGCGATGGGGGAGTAAACCAGGGTGGCCCACAGCAGCGCGAACACCAGCCAGGTGCTGAACTTCATCCTCTCCACTATGCCCCCTGCCACGAGGGCGACTGTTATGATTGCGAACATTCCCTGAAACATCATGAACAGCAGGTGGGGTATGGTGCCGCTGGGCTCCATGCCCACGCCCTTGAGGCCGAGATAATCCAGACCGCCTATGAAGCCGGCGATGTCGCTGCCAAAGGCAAGGCTGTAGCCGAAGAGCACCCACTGAACGCCGATGAGTGCGAGGGTGGCGAAGACCAGCATTATCGTGGACAGCACATTCTTACTTCTCACCATGCCGCCGTAGAAGAAGCCCACACCGGGGATCATGAGCATCACCAGCGCCGTAGCTACGAGGAGCCACGCGGTGTCGCCTGCGCTTATCTCTGCAGCCTCCTCTGCGTGCACCGCAGCAATGCTTGCGAGAACCACAAGCCCTGACAGCAGCTTTTTCACCATTTTTTTCTCTACCTCCTTGATATTTTACGACCATTTTTTCGATAAGTGTATATAAAAATATATTTGAGAAAAAGTAGCAAAAATTAAGAATTTTTCATAAAAATTAAGAAGCTTTCATAAAAGAGGCGTGTGCCCCTCCCGGAAGGACGCGACCATAAATATTTTTAAATCAGTATTGAGAAGTAAGTGTGATGAAGGTACCCACGAGAGTTACCATCGCCCTCGATGCGAAGAGCGCCGAGCTTTTTGAGAAGCTGAAGAAGGAGACAAAGCTGTCCCAGAGTGAGATATTCAGAAACGCCCTGAGGATATACGCGGAGCACAGCAAGCACCGCAGCATTGAGAGGGAGAAGCTCGACCTGTACATAGACATGCTCGCCGGCGGGGAGCACATTATCCTCGACGTGGACCACTGGCAGCAGTTTCTGAGGCTGATTGAGGAGTGCCCCGCGCAGGAGAAGTTCTGGGAGGACCACCGCAGGGTTGCGCGCTCCCACGCGGAGCAGCTCCAGGGGAAGATAAAGTCACCCCGGGACGTGATAATGCGCCTGGAGGCGTGCAACTTCTTCACCCTGAGCACGCCCTCCGAGAATGAGTTCACCCTGGTCTTCGGCTCCGACACGGCGAAGAAGTTTGTGAAGATCTTCCTGGAGGAGGTCTTCGAGGGCATGGGCTTCGACGCGGAGATCAAGGAGGACCTCACAAAGCTCAGGATACGCGTCACGGATTAGCTCAGCCCATCGCTGTGGGCGAGAAATCGTCTATAATCCCGAGAAGCTTCAGTCTGCGCACCTCCCGCGCAAAGAACTCCTCCAGCTCCTGAAGCTGCTCCTCAAAGCTCTTTTTGAAGAAGGCTTCCCCAGGCTCGCACTCCTTAACGTAGTACTCCGGGAACTCCTCATCCCTCGCGTAGCCCAGCGCCTCGAGCTGAGCCTGCGTTGCCACCCACAGCACCGGCTTTATTATGAACTCCTCGCCGTACCTTATCCCGGGGCAGAGCTCCACACCGCCCCGGAGGGAGCAGAAGTAAACGTAGTCCCTTCCGCTGCGCACCTCACTCCCCTGAACGAGCCCCAGCTTCCGGGAGAGCCGCCTCCTCAGCTCATCCATGGCGCGCTCCACCCTCGCCACAAAGGCGGCGTAGCTGCGGAGAATCTCCGCATCGCTGAGTCTGAAACCCTCCTGCATGCAAGAGGCGCCAAAGTTAACAACTGCGGTGCAACATTGCGAATGTTACCCCCGCGCGAGGTAGAGGCGATTATGAGCGAAGAAAGGGAGCGCTGCCTGCTGTGCGGCTCGGAGCTTGAGGCTGGAGCAAGGATTCAGGTGTGCCGGGAGTGCGACGGGAAGCACGATGTGG
>JAADFX010000057.1:0-4889 GCA_013152685.1 Methanobacteriota archaeon
ATAATTGAACCATAACTGATATAAAATAAAGTCACAAATAAAATTAATAACATATTATATTTCAATCTATTCATAAAATTTTCAAATTTGAAATATTTGATCTGTAAAATAATTTCATAGATTATTATTATAAAGAAAAGCTTAATTAATATGAAAAATGAATTAATTGGTGCAGTATATATCAGATATGGATTCCTATCTGCATATAATGATATAAATAAAAAGCATATTAATAATATCCCTATTATTCTGATTTTTCTGTTTGCTTTCATTTTACTATAAGTTATATGTTGTGCTTATTAATATTAATCCCCCATCACCTAATTCCTGTGCCCGTGGATCGGCGAGGGTATTCTTCCGCCGCGCCTTACGAAGGCCTCGCAGGAGTGCTCGCTTACAGGCATGACGTAGGCGTAGCCCAGCAGGCCACCGAGCTCTACGCGCTCCCCCTCCCTGCCCGCGAGGATCACCCTTACTCCAGTGGTCTTGTTGTTCATCACCCCTATCGCAGCCTCGTCGGCGATTAAGCCCGAGACGGTGCTCGCACTCGTCTTAGCCGGGAGCACCACCATATCTAAACCCACGCTGCAAACGCTGGTCATGGCGAGCAGCCTGTCTAGGGTTACCGCGCCCTCGCGTGCCGCCTCAGCCATGCCCGCGTCCTCGCTTACGGGTATGAAGGCGCCGCTCAGCCCGCCCACGTAGCTGGTAGCCATGGTGCCGCCCTTCTTAACAGCGTCCACCAGCAGGGCGAGCGCGGCAATGGTACCGGGGGCGCCGCATCTCGAGACTCCCATAGCCTCTATTATCTTCGCCACGCTGTCTCCCGGGAAGGGCGTGGGCGCCAGCGAGAGGTCAACGATGCCGAAGCTCACCCCCAGGCGCCTGCTCAGCTCCCTGCCTATCAACTCGCCCACGCGGGTTATCTTGAAGGCGGTGCGCTTTATAACCTCAGCGACCTCCCCCAGGCTCGCCTCAGGGTGCTTCTCAAGCACCGCTCTCACCACTCCAGGACCTGAGATGCCCACGTTCAGCGCCGCCTCACCCTCGCCCTCGCCGTGGAAGGCGCCCGCCATAAAGGGGTTGTCTCCGGGAGCGTTCGCAAAGGTGACAAGGCGCGCGCAGCTCCTGTAATCCAGCTCTGAGGTGCGCTTCACCACCTCCCCCATTTTGAGCACCGCATCCATGTTTATTCCCGCACGCGTTGTGGCGACGTTGACGGAGCTGCACACCCTCTGCGTTCTGCTCAGCGCCTCGGGTATCGCATCCACAAGCGCCTCCTCGCCGCGGGAGAAGCCCTTCTCCACCAGCGCCGAGAATCCGCCTATGAAGTCCACCTCTAGCTTCGCAGCCGCACGCTCCAAGGCAAGTGCCCCGCGCACAGCCGCCTCTCTCCCCTCCTCCCTGCTTACGCCGCGCAGCGCGGGCGAGATGACGCTGGCGAGGGGGGTAACAGCCACGCGCCTGTTAACTATCGCTATGCCGTACTTCTCCTCAAGCGCCTGAGCCTCGCTCACCAGGCGGGAGCCGACGCTGAGGAGCTTCTCCTCTATCAGCGAGCAGGTTTCGTCGATGTCGCGGGAGGCGCAGTCCTTGAGGCTCACCCCCAGCGTTACAGTGCGGATATCGAGGCGCTCCTCCAGCAGCATTCGCAGCGTTTCCAGAATCTCCTCCCTCTCCAGCATGGGCTCACCTATACTCTGTGCATGTAGCGGAAGATGTCCTCATGCTGGGCGATTATCTTAACCCGCTGCTCCTCCGCCACTCTGGCAAGGCGGCGCTGGAGCTCCCTCAAATCTTTGCCGGTGATGTCCACGATCAGCGTCATCGTCAGAATACCCTGCACCACCGTCTGGCTTAAGTCCTCGATGTTTATCCCCAGCTCAGCGCACGCGCCGGTTACGGCGGCGATAATGCCAGGGTGGTCCTCGCCTATAACCGTAATAACCGCCCGCTCCTTCTTCATGCTCTGCGTATTCTCGAGGGAGGTATTTATATTTGGCGCCGCAGAGGTTAAGCTTTTATTCGCCCGCGGAGTTTAATTAAACCATGCGCGCCTTTTTGCACCTCGCTGCGGTGTGCTTCCTTCTCCTCTTCAGCGTCACCATGATCTACCCCGTGGTGAAGCACTACGTCATGGACAGGTACGGCGCCAGCATAGCCCAGGCGGGGATGTTCGTTGCGGTCAACCTCATCGCCTACGCGGTCTTCGCGCTGGTGTGGGGCACCCTCTCCGACAGGCTGGGCAGGCGGAAGCCCTTCATTCTCATCGGCCTCCTGGGCAACTCCCTCATGCTCCTCCTCCAGGCGAAGGCTCCAAACTTAGCCCTCCTGATGCTCTTCAGGTTCATCGAGGGGATATTCACAGTGATGGTGTACTCCATAGCCATGGCGATGGTGCTGGACATAGCCGCGCGGGAGAGGTACGGCAGGGGCATGGGCGTCGTGGGCATGGGCATAGCCGCCGGCATGGCCTTCGGCTCGCCCACAGGAGGCGTGCTGGGCGAGCGCGAGGCGGTGCTCCCCTTCTATGCGGCTGCGGGCATAATCTTCCTCGCCTTCCTCCTGGCGCTGTTTTTGAGGGAGAGCGAGGTAAAGGCTTCGCGCTCCGCGCTGCGCAGCTTCTCGCTGCTCGTGCAGAGGAAGGTGCTCCTGGTGCCCTACACCTTCTCCTTCATAGACCGCTTCACCGCCGGCTTCTTTGTGAGCGTCTTCCCCATAATGCTGGGCGTGGCCTACGGGATGAGCCCCGGGGAGATAGGGATGTACCTCTCCTCCTTCCTGATGCCCTTTGCGCTGCTCCAGTATCTTGGAGGGGTGGTTGTGGACAGATACGGCAGGCTTAAGCCGCTGATCGCGGGCAGTGTTGTGTACGCGGTGTGCATCTCCCTCGTGGGCGTGCTCCATCCTCCAGCCATGGCGGGAGCGCTCTTCCTCGCTGGCATAATGGCGGCCGTCATGCTTCCCGCCTCAGCGGCACTGAGCGGCGACCTCGCTCCCCGCGAGTCCAGGGGCGCAGCCATGGGCGGGTTCAACTTCTCCGGCTCCTTTGGCTTCGCCTTAGGTCCGGCGGTGGCGGGGGCGGTGGCGGAGAGCTACGGCTTCGCCGCAGCCTTTGGTTTGGCCGGCGCCTCTGTGCTTGTGAGCCTTCTCATCGCAGTGGCGCTTATTCGCAGGTGGAGGCTGTAGCTACTGGCTGCTCCTCCTCACCGCTATGATGCTGGCAAGGAAGAAGGCTATGCCAAAGGCGAGGAGCACGGCGAAGCTCGCGATGGGGAACTCCCTGCCAAGCATTGCCGCGCGCAGGCAGAGGGACGCGTGGGTCAGGGGGAGGAGCTTTATCAGCGCCGCAACCCAGCCCGGGACCATCTCCAGCGAGAAGAAGGTTCCGCTCAGGAACATCATGGGCGTGATAAAGAGGGCGTTGAAGGTGTTCATGTCCTCGTGGCTCCATATCAGCATTCCCACCAGCATGCCCAGGCTGGCGAAGAGGAAGGCGGTTGCCAGAATTGTGGCCAGCGCTTTGGCGCTCAGGCTCACCTCGGCGCCGTAGAGGCGAGAGAGCACCACTATTATCGCGGCGCTCAGCAGGCCGCGAAGCACGCCGCCGAGAACCTTGCCCAGCACAATTGAGTGCGCCTCTACTGGAGCCACGAGGTAGTTCTCGAAGGTCTTTGTGTACCTGCGGGAGATGTTCAGCGCAACGCCCACGCTGGTGAAGCTGGCGTTCATGGTGCTCAGCGCAATTATTCCAGGAACCACGTAGTTCAGGTAGCTCACCCCCTCCAGCTCTATCCCCCTGCCCAGACCCCAGCCGAAGGCTGTGAGGAGCAGCAGGGGGTTCACCATGCCGGCGAAGAAGTAGCGCCAGAAGCGCCGCCTGAAGGTGAGGAGCTCCCTCTCGAAGACCACCAGGAAGTCCACTACTCTATCCTCCTGCCGGTGAGCTCTATGAAGACGTCCTCCAGGTTGGTTTCCCTCACCGAGAAGTCGCACGCATCGCAGCGCGCGTGCTCGGCGCCGTACTCCAGAGCCTCCTCCCGGGTGGGGAAGAACCTGCGCTCCACCCTGCCTGAGTGGTACACCTCAACCGTGAAGCTGCCCAGCCTGCGCTTCAGCTGAGAAGGAGAATCCAGCGCTATTAGCTCGCCCCGGTCTATTATCCCCACGCGGTCGCACAGCTGCTCCGCCTCCTCGATGTAGTGGGTGGTCATGAGCACTGTGACGCCCTCGCCGCGCAGGCTCCTTATCAGGTCCCATATCTTTCTGCGCGTCGCCGGGTCAAGGCCAACGGTGGGCTCGTCCAGAAAGAGCACCTCCGGCGAGTGCATCAGCGCTCTCGCTATTAGCAGCCTGCGCTTCATCCCGCCCGAGAATTTCTCAACCAGGTCATCGGCACGCTCCTCCAGCCCAACAAAGGCGAGAAGCTCCTCTATCCTGCGCCTGCGCTCGCTGCGTGGCATGTGGTAGAGCCTGCCGTGGAACTCCAGGTTCTCCCTTGCTGTGAGCTCACCGTCCAGGTTGAGGTGCTGGGGGGCTATGCCTATTCTGCGCTTCACCTCCAGCGGCTCCTCAACCACGTCGTAGCCGGCGACCCAGGCTCTTCCCGAGGTTGGCTTTGTGAGGGTGGTGAGCATGCGTATCGTCGTGGTCTTGCCGGCGCCGTTGGGGCCCAGGAGCCCGAACACCTCTCCCCGTGCGACGCTGAAGGTGAGGCTGTGCACCGCCCTTATCTCGCCGTAGTACTTGGTCAGCGCCTCAAGGCGGATCACTCCCTCACCTCAGCTTAGCCACCTCACGCATCAGCGCCCTCACGCGCTCCTCGCTCACCGGCTCAGAGGCTCTGCCCTTTTCCTTGAGGCTTGAGCCCACTATTGCGGCGTCGGCGA
>JAADFX010000057.1:4981-10023 GCA_013152685.1 Methanobacteriota archaeon
GGAGGTTCGCCCGTGGTCCTGCCGGTGAGAATCACCGCCTCCGCAAGGCCGCGCTCCACGTTGCTGGCGATCTCCTCCTCCAGGCTCACCTCCGCCAGGGGAGAGGCGTGCTTCACGGCTATGTCCGCGAATATCTTAACCCGGCTGCCAAGCTTTGCCCTGTAGCGCAGTGTTTCGTGGGCTCTGCCCTGGATTACGCCCTCCCAGGCGAGCTTTGCGCCGGTGTGCACATTGACGCGAATAAACTCCCCGCGCACAGCGCTCGCCACGGCGAGAGCCGCAAGCGCATCGTTTCGCAGCACGTTTACGCCGAAGGGCAGGGGCACCTCCCTCTTCACCTCCTCTATTATGGAGGTCATGTACGCGACCACATGCGGCTCCACCCTGCCGGGCGAGAAGGGCACGTCGCCGTAGTTCTCGAAGAGCAGCGCGTCGACGCCGCCATGGTAGAGCGCGAGCGCATCACTAAGCGCACGCCTGCGCAGCTCCTCCTCGCCCTCGAAGCGGGGCGAGCCCGGGAGAGGGAGGAGATGAACCATGCCGATTATCGCCTTGGGCTTATCGAAAAGTTTTCTCATGAGAATAACCAGTGCTTGCGGGGATATAAAGCTTCAGGAGGCGCGTCATGTTCAGCATCCTCGTTGACCAGGAGAAGTGCCGGGGCGTGGGCGCCTGCAAGGCCGCGTGCCCCAAGGGCGCCAAAATCTGGGAAATCCGCAACGATGGCGGCTCCAGAAAGTGCGTCGTCAAGGACCTGAGCTGGTGCCTCGCCTGCGCCAAGTGCGTCGCCGCCTGTCCAGAAGGTGCAATCACCCTGCAGTGGTAGCCGGGGTTTCTCCAATTTTATTTTACATTAAGGCGGTTTTGTGAAAAAATTTATTAGTTTTAACCTCCAGAGTATATACCGGAGGAAGACAGGTGGACACCTCCGGAGCGGATGCCGAGTTTGTCCTGGACGCCTCCCTCCTCATGAACCCGGAGATAGTGAGGGTGCAGCCCGGGATGGAGGTCACAGAGGTCGCCAGGCTGATGATTGAGAGGGACATAAGCTGCGTGGCTGTGGCGAGGGGGGAGGAGATAGTCGGGGTGATAACCGACCGCGATTTCACCCGCTGTGCCGCCATGGAGAAGCATGCAAGCAGGGCTGAGGAGCTCATGTCGTCCCCGGTGATAACCGTCAGTTACAGGGAGGACCTGAAGGAAATAGCGAGAAAAATGGGCGACAACAACATAAGGCACATATTTGTTGAGAAGAACGGCAGGATAGTGGGCATAATATCCCTCAGGGACATCCTCAAGATAATGCCCGAGGCAATTTACTGCTACCTCCCCCGCCTGGAGATGGACAAAAGGAAATAGGGGCGCCTCCCCCTACAGGGAGGCTATCTCCTGGTACCTCTTCTCAAGCACCGGCTGGTGGATTTCGTTGGGCTTGCCGTAGTGGCAGCGCTCACACTTCGCCTTGTGAATCTTTATGTAGTTGCCGTCGAAGTGGCAGAGCTGACACACGAGCACATCGCCGGGCCGCTTCTCTGGCACCCGGAACTCACCCTCCTTTGTCATGTGGCAGGTCTGACACATCGTAACTCCTAGGTTCTCAATCTTCTTCTCGTGGATCTTGTGGATCTTCTCGCCGTGGCAGGTGGTGCAGATCCTGGGAGGCTCAATCCCCTTTGCCTGGTCAACCTTTATGAGGGTGGCGATCTCATGGAACCCGGACACATCCCCGTGGCAGTCGGCACAGTTGATCTGGGCAGCGGGGGAGGGAGCGGGGGCCTCGCCACCGGCAGCCGGCCTCTCCTCCTTTGCGGAGGCTAGCTCTGCCTTCAGCTTCTTCACCTCTTCCTCAAGGCTGGCGATCTGCTTCTCCTTTTTCTGAATCTGCTCTGAGTAGGTGGAGGACACGTTACCCATGTATATCAGCGTCCCCACCAGGGCAACAGCCAAGACCGCTATAATAATTCCCGTTACCTTGCTCGTCATGTGTACCTACCTCCTCTTTTTGTGAAAATCTGCTTAACAGTACATTAAAAAAACTTATATAATTTTTGGTTACCTGCCAAAGAGCAGCCTCTCAACCCTGCGTATTCCCTCGAGGCCCCTTATCTCCACCGGCAGGAGGGGAACCTCCACCAGCTCTACACCGGGATAGTCCCTGCGCAGCTCTGCCAGGTACCTGCGCTGCGTCCTCACCATCTCCCTGTGGAACTCGCAGGGGTGCTCCGGAAGGACTCCGTTCATAACAATTTTGTTAACCTCTATCCCAAATTTTTTCAGTTCCTCCATCAGCCGCCTCACCTGGGCGACGCTCAGCCCCTGGGGCATTCCCGCGGGAATCACCTCAACCCGTGGCGACCTTATGAACTCAATGAGCTCCTCGCTGAGCCTTTTCCACCCCTCGATTATGTCGAAGACCTCCCGGGAGGGCCTCCTCAGCCCCAGGGTCTCCCGGATTTTGAGCATAGCCGAGTACAGGCGGAGGTAGACCTTCGCCGCCTCCTCGAGGTGTTCAATGAAGACCGCCGGCATTCTGAGGAGGCGCAGTGTGTGCCCCGCGGGGGCGGTGTCCCACACCACCCTGTCGTACTCTCCGCCGGTGGCTATTCCGGCTATGTAGTCCAGCATGAACTCCTCGTCTATGCCCGGGGCGCTGCCGATGTAGTCTATTATCTCCTCCCTGACGGGCACAAAGGAGGAGAGCACCTCGTACACCTCACCTCCGAACTTCTGCTTCCAGCGGCGGAGCACCTCCTCGGCGCTTAGCTCCAGGGCGTACAGGTTTGTGCTTATCTCCACCACCCGATCGCCAATTCTGCGCTCAAAGATGTCGCCGAGGGATGGTGCCGGGTCGGAGGTCAGTATCAGCGTTCTGTAGCCCCTCTCCGCCAGGTGGAGCGCCGTGGCGGCGCTCAGCGTGGTCTTTCCGACGCCGCCCTTGCCGGCGAACATCACCACTTCTGCATCCTCTCTCAGCCTGAGGGTCATCTCAGTCACCGGTGGTTTTTGCCCAGCAAGAATAAAAAGCTACCCCCTAACCAGCCGCCTGAGCAGCCCCGTGGTGAGCCGGTGGTACGCCCGCCCGGGAAAAATCTCCACCCTCCCCGAGCCGAAGCCTCCCAGAGCGAAGATGTCGCCCAGCACGTCTCCTGCCACGTGGGGCAGGGTCTCGGCGGAGTAGCCCCGCAGGTAGGGCGTTGGCGCCCTAGCCACGAGAAACCTCTCCTCCTCGCCGGCGTTCTCCAGCACCAGCTCGTACTCCTGCGCACCTCTCGCAACGTACACCTCCACGTTGTCGCTGGGCATGGCGCGGGCTCTGCCTTCGGGCAGGCTCAGGCTCACCTCGCGCTCAATTCTGCGCAGCCCGCCGGGCAGAATTCTGCAGCCCGCTCTCCTGAGCCTGAGGTATAGCTCTGGGTCCAGGTTGCCCCGGGCGTTGCCAACCACCGCACAGGGAGGCTGCCCCTCCCTCAGGGCGTCGCGGAAGCTCCGCCTGCTGAGGTCGTAGGCGCTGCTCAGCCCAGCCACGCTGGCGCAGGTTATCCCCGCCAGGTAGAGGCAGCCCAGCACATGCTCCACCAGGTAGGCCTTTTTGCTCCCCGTTGCCAGGTCAACGCGCACATCTGCACGTGCAACATTCCCCACCTCTGCCTCTATGCCGTTGATGCTCAGCCTCTCGGCAGGGGAAATACGCAGGTAGTCCACCTCCACCTCCCCTGCGAGGGTTGTTCGCGGAAGCATAATAATTATTCCAAAGCTTTTTATTTTCTTGCTTCGAGTTAGCAGCGATGCGCGAGCAGCTTGTGGAGCTCATACGCCTGGCGGTGACCTCATTACCCAAGGAGGTGGAGCGAGCGCTGCAGCAGGCCCTTGAGCGTGAGGAGAATCCTCTGGCAAAGCTGCAGCTTGAGGTCATGCTTAAGAACGTGGCCTATGCCAGGGAGCGCTCTCTGCCTCTGTGCCAGGACACCGGCATGCCCATCTTCTTTGTGCGCGGCTTCAGCAACCTCGCTGAGGTGGTGGAGGAGCTCAGGCAGGCGGTGAGGGAGGCCACCGCAAAAGTGCCTATGCGCCCGAGTGTTGTGGATGCGCTTACCAGGGAAAACACCGGCGACAACACCGGCGAGGGCGTGCCGGTAATCCACTTCCTCCCGGGAGATGAGAAGAGCATAACCTTCCTCGCCAAGGGCGCTGGAAGCGAGAATGTCTCGCGGGCGAAGATGCTCCCCGCGCGGGAGGGTATCGCCGGGATAAAGCGCTTTGTGGTTGAGACACTGCGCAGTGCCGGCGCAAAGCCCTGTCCGCCTGTGATAGTGGGCGTCGGAATAGGCGGCACCCTTGAGCACGCAGCCACGCTCGCGAAGGAGGCGCTGCTTCTTCCGCTGGGTGAGAAAAACCCACGCGAGGAGCTTTCGAGGCTTGAGGAGGAGCTTCTGGAGGAGATAAACGCCCTGGGAATAGGGGCGATGGGAATGGGTGGCAATACCACTTGCCTCGGGGTGAAGGTGCTTACCTCTGCCTGCCACACCGCCTCCCTGCCCGTGGCTGTGAGTGTGCAGTGCTGGGCGCACCGCTACGCGAGGCTGCGCAGGGTCAATGAGGAGTGGGTGGTGGAGCAGTGAGGGAGCTTTCCACTCCTGTAAGCAGGGAAGAGGTGCTCTCGCTTCGTGCCGGAGAGGTGGTCTATCTCAGTGGGGTGATTGTAACCGCCCGGGATAGAGCCCATCGCCGTGCGCTTGAGGAGGGCGCGCCCGTGAGCTTCAACGTAATCTACCACTGCGGGCCCCTTGTCGGGAAGAGGGACGACGCCTGGGAGGTGCTCTCCGCAGGGCCTACCACCAGCGCGCGCATGGAGCCGTATCTTGAGCAGCTGCTCGAGAGGTTCTTCACCAGGCTGATAATAGGGAAGGGCGGCTTCTCTTCTAAAGCTAGAGAGCTTTTGAAGAGGCACACCTGCGCCTATCTCGCCTTCACCGGAGGTGCGGGCGCCCTTGCGGCTCAGGCTGTCAAGCGAGTGCTCGCCGTGCACTGGCTGGAGCTGGGCA
>JAADFX010000058.1 GCA_013152685.1 Methanobacteriota archaeon
CGTCGGGGCGGGGATTTGAACCCCGGCGGGCAGAGCCCATCAGCTTAGCAGGCTGACGCCATACCAGGCTTGGCTACCCCGACTAAGCCTTAGGAGAAAACATATCGAGGTTAACTATTATTATCCGGCTCACTTCGCCGGCACGGGTGCCGCGGATAGAGCCCTCCTGATTTTGTGCAGCATGCTCTCTATGTCGAAGGGCTTCTGGATATAGTCCACGGCGCCTGCCTCTTCCACTGCCTCCTGAAGCCCCTCCTGAAGGCTCATTATGGTGAAGAGAATTATGGGGGTGCTCCTGAACCTGAGGTCCTCTTTGATGTGCTTCGAGACCACAACGCCGTCATCTCCTGGCATGAAGTAGTCCATCAGAATCAGGTCTGGGCGAAAGCTGTTCAGCTTCTCTATGCACTCATCGCCGCTAAGGGCGATCTCAACATCATAGCCCTCCCGTCCCAGTATAATGGAAACCAGATGGGCTATCTCCTCGTTATCGTCAACCACCAGAATACGTGCCATATAACTTATCACTTATCTAACTCATTTTTTATAAATCTTTTTTTAACTCAATTTTAATGTACAGAAAAAAAGTTAAATTTTAAGCGGGCACGCCCCGGGGTGGGAGCCTCTCCCCCGCGCCAGTTGACCGGGGCAAAAGCTCTGAGCCGCACCCCCGCAAGCACCGCATGTCCCGCCTACCGCTGCTCTCTTCCGAGCCTGACGGGGTTCAGCGGGCAAATCCCCTTCACACACCCCCTCCGGGGTGTGCCGGGGAACCACCGGTCCTGCGGGACGACCCTTCATCACCTTGCCCCGGGCTGAAACGCGGGCTCGAGCGCTCCGCCCCCGGAGCTTCGGCCCCTGCATATCGACGGTTTCAGGTTACAGGGGACGCCGAACCCCCCGGCCTAGCCCGCGGCTATTTAAGGCAAGCTTAACGAGTCAAAAGGAAAGAGGATTAATTTTAATACTCTCCGGACATAGACTTCTGCATGCACAGGGAGGAAAAGGCCAGACGCGTGCGGGGAATGTTCTCCTCCATCGCGGAGCGCTACGACCTGGCGAACACGCTGCTCAGCCTGGGCAGAGACGCAACCTGGAGGAGGTTTGCGGCGCGCGTTGCTGAGATAGGGGAGGGCAGCAGGGTTCTGGATGTGGCCACGGGTACGGGAGAGCTCGCCTTCGAGGCTGCTAAGCGCGCCTCGCTGGTGGTGGGCGCCGACTTCAGCGCCGAGATGCTGGCTCTGGCAAGGGAGAAGGCGGAGCGCAGGGGGACAGAGAGGGTGAAGTTTGTGCTGTGCGATGCCCTGCACCTGTGCTTCGCCGATGAGCGCTTCGATGCCGCCCTCGTGGCTTTTGGGCTGAGGAACTTCGCAGATCCCGAGAGGGCGCTCCGCGAGCTGGTGCGCGTGGTGAGGCAGGGTGGTAGGGTGGTGGTGCTGGAGTTCACCCTCCCTCCCAACCGCTTCCTGAGGTGGCTCTACTCCCTGTACTTCTTCCACGTGCTCCCCTTCCTTGGCGGGCTGATAACCGGCAGGCGTGAGGCCTACGCCTACCTCCCCAGGTCTGTGGCGGAGTTCCCCCCGCCGGAGGAGGTGGTGGCGCGCATGGAAAAGGCGGGGCTTGAGAATGTTAGGTATCACCTTCTAACTCACGGGACAGTGGCCGTGTATGTAGGGCTGAGGAAATGACGCGGAGGTTCTGCGTGAGGTGCGGCAGGCGCGGCGAAAAGCTCATCGGCGCGCTCTGCCCGGAGTGCTACGTTGAGCGGGAGGTGAAGGTAGAGCTTCCCCGGCAGCTTAGGGGCTACGTGTGCAGGGAGTGCCGCGCAATGCTTAAGCGCGGGAGGTGGGAGCGCCGCGCGGAGAGCCTTGAGGAGGCTGTGGAGGAGGCGGGCTTCTCGGCGATAGAGGAGAACCTCCGCGTGCGGGGGCTTTCCCAGCCTGAGGTGGGCATCGCCTTCCTCGAGGCAAGAAGAAGCTCGCCCAGGGACTACACCGCGAGGTACCGCCTTGAGGTCAGGGGAGGCGCCGGTGGGGAGGAGGTGGAGCTCTCCAGGGAGGTGGAGGCGGGAGTGAGGCTCACCCTGTGCGAGAGCTGCCAGCGCAGGGCTTCACGCTACTACGAGGCGGTGCTCCAGATACGCGCCCATGCGCCCCTTACGAAGGAGGAGAGGGAGGAGCTCTCCCGGCTGGTGCGCAGCGAGGTGGAGAGGCGGAGCGAGGACAAAGCGTTTATCTCCAGCTACGAGGAGAGGAGGGAGGGGGTGGACTTCTACCTGGGCTCGGCGAAGCTGGCTAAGAAGATAGCGAACCTCCTGGTGGCGAGGTACGGGGGCACTGTGACAACCTCCACCAAGCTGGTGGGCGTGGATGAGAGCGGCAGGAATGTGCTGCGCTACACCTTTGCCTACCGCCTGCCCAGGGTAAGGCGTGGAGATGTGATTAGACTCGGAGACAGAGTGTGCCAGGTGCTCCGGCTCAGCAGGGGCAGCGTGAGCCTTCTCGACCTTGCCACGAGGAGGAGCTTCTCGCTGCCTGAGAAAAAGCTCGCAAAGGCAGAGCTCCTGGGCAGTGCGGAGGATGCGGTTAGGGCGATGGTCACAGAGGTGGTCAAGGACAGAATTCAGGTGCTGGAGTTCAGGGATTACAAAACTTTTTATTTTGATATCCCGCTTCCCTTAAGGGTGGGCGACGAGGTGCGACTTCTTAAGGCAGAGGGCAGAGTTTACCTTCTTGCGACTCACCTGGAGGAATGAGATGGACGTAGAGGAGAGGTTCAGGCTTATCAAGGGCGTTGCCGAGGAGGTTGTGACCGAGGAAGAGCTGCGCCAGCTGCTTGAGACCAAGAGCGAGCCCGTGGCCTATGACGGCTTTGAGCCCAGCGGGCTGGCGCACCTGCCGGTGGGGATATACCGCCCGCTTCTGCTTAAAGACCTGCTCAGGGCGAGGGTGAGGTTCAAGCTTCTCCTGGCAGACTCCTTTGCCTGGATAAACAACAAGCTGGGCGGGGACATAGAGAGGATACGCGACGCCGGCAGGTACTTCGTCGAGGTGTGGCGCGCCGCGGGCGTGGACATGCGCCGCGTGGAGGTGATCTGGCATAAGGAGCACTTCGCCGACGAGGACTACTGGAGGAAGGTCATCCTCATAGCAAAGAACCACACGCTAAGGCGGACTCTGCGCAGCCTGGCGATAGCGGGAAGGGAGGAGGATGCCTCAAACCCTGCCGCCTTTGTCTTCTACCCCAGCATGCAGTGCGCCGACATCTTCCACCTTCGTGCAGATATATGCCAGCTGGGCCTGGACCAGCGCAAGGTGAACATGCTCGCTCGCGAAATCGCGGACAAGAGGGGGATGGTCAAGCTCCTGGGCTACGAGGGGTGCGGCGTAGGAGGCAAGCCCGTGGTGGTGAGCCACCACATGCTCCTCTCGCTCCAGGGCTTCGCCCCGAAGGCCGAGCAGAGCAGGCAGAAGGTTGCTCTTGCTATAGAGGCGAAGATGTCCAAGTCCATGCCGGAGAGCGCCATCTTTGTGCACGACTCGCGGGAGGAGATAAGTCGCAAGATAGCCAAGGCGTACTGCCCCATGAGGGAGGTGGAGGGCAATCCGATTCTCGACTATACAAAGGAGATAATCTTCCGCGCCTTCGACGAGTTTACCATAGAGAGGCCGGCTAAGTACGGAGGCGACGTGACCTACTACTCCTACGCGGAGCTTGAGAGGGACTACCGCGAGGAGAAGCTGCACCCCCAGGACCTGAAGAATGCGGTGGCGGAGTACTTAGACAGGCTCATTGCGCCGGTGAGGGAGCACTTCGAGCGCAACCGCGAGGCGAGGGAGCTCTACGAGAGGGTGAAGAGCTACAACGTTACGCGCTGATTTTTAAATTTTATTATTGTTTCGTTTTTGTTTTGCAAATCGAAAGAAAAATAATAAGTATTCCCCAGGCAATACTCGGTGCAGGTGGTACCATGGGGGGTAACCTGGACTACAGCAGGGCGGTGGAGATAGACGAGGGGATATACTGGCTCGGGTGGACGGAGGAGAACTCCGCCTTCAGGTCGAATCCCTACCTGATAGACGACGGGGAGGACGTTGTGCTGCTGGAGCCCGGCTCCGTGCCCCACTTTGAAATCTTCTACAGGAAGCTTGAGTCGGTGGTGGAGCCGGAGAGGGTGAACTACATCTTTGTGTCCCACCAGGACCCGGACCTCTGCACCGGCATACCGCTGCTGGAGGAGAGGCTGAACAAGACCTTTACGATACTCACCCACACCAGGACGACCTTCCTGCTGCCCTTCTACGGAATAAAGAGCGAGTACTACGCCGTGGACATGCACGACTGGAAGCTTGTGCTCAGGAGCGGCAGGGAGCTGAAGTTCATCTTCATGCCCTACTGCCACTTCCCCGGGATGACGGTGATGTACGACACCAAGAGCAGGATACTCTTCTCGGGCGACCTCTTCGGGGGGCTGTCCTACAACTGGAGCCTTTACGCGGATGAGTGGTACATAGAGGCGATGAAGGCCTTCCACGAGCACTACATGCCCAGCAGGGAGATACTCAGGCACAACATGGCGAAGCTGGAGAAGCTGGATATCAGGATGATCGCCCCCCAGCACGGCTCGATTATCCGCGAGGACGTGCAGAAGTACATAGAGGCGCTCAAAAACCTGGAGTGCGGCGAGTACATGCTCGTGGGGGATTGAGATGGCGACCTACAGGGATGCGCTGGAGCTGGTTATAAGGCGGGAGT
This sequence comes from Methanobacteriota archaeon, assembly GCA_013152685.1. Classification (GTDB taxonomy): domain Archaea; phylum Hydrothermarchaeota; class Hydrothermarchaeia; order Hydrothermarchaeales; family BMS3B; genus Pyrohabitans. Next base: position 4,756 of record JAADFX010000058.1, read on the forward strand.
TCGGCGTGTACGGACCGGAGAAGATAATAGACTTCGCCGCAAAGATGGGCATAACCGTGGGAAGGGACGGCAGGGTTATAAAAACGCCCCCAGGCAGAAGCGACAGGGAGCTGCTGGTGGAGTTCATGAACCGCCTGCGCGAGGAGTTCGGCGAGGTGTCGGTAATCTCCTGCAGGGTGGCGCTGAACAGCTTCTTCATGAAGAACGGGCTGGAGAATCCGCTGTAATTTTTAAAGTCCATAAATACTCATTAATTTCTTTTTTATAAGGATAAGATACATATTTGATAAATACCAAACCATATAATCATATTTAGAAAAATTACTTGACTAAAAACATTTTTCTTAAAGTGTAAATCAATAATGGTTTATAAACATTTATTTGGAGAATAACAAATAGACCCCCCTAAGAGTTTGTTTACTTTGTATGCCCATTAATATAAAAATATTTTAAATTGTTATTCCATAAATAGTAACATATCATAAACATGAGGTGTTGGGAGTGAATGGCGAGCTTGAAGTATTAA
>JAADFX010000059.1 GCA_013152685.1 Methanobacteriota archaeon
CGCCCCGCTCGTGAACTGGTAGCCGCAGCTGCGGCAGCGCCTTATGCTCGCATAGACGGGCACAAAGGTTGAGTTGAGCTCCACGCCGTGAAAGCCCCTGTCAGTCACCAGGTCAACCACATGCCCAAGGCAGGCAGTAACCAGGAGCACCCTGCTCGCCGTGGGCACCTCGTAGGCAACAAGCACCGCCTCCTCTCCCTCACGCACCACCCTGAGGCTGGGTCTGCCGAAGAACCGCGAGATCTGCCTCGCCTTCGTGGGGCTCTCCACTATGAAGAGCGCCGGAGTTATCATCTCGCTGAGCTGCGCCCTTCGCCTGAAGCGAGCCCTGCTCTCGTCTATCTCCTTGGCGAGCCTCTCGAAGTCCGCCTCCTCAAGGCTCTTAAACTCTATGTCGTAGTAGCTCGCGCGCTGGATGAAGGCGCTGAGAAGCTCCCTGTCCTTCTCAAGCAGGAAGGAGGCGCCCTTGGTGAGCCCTCCCGCGAAGAGGCGGGAGGTTCTCCCGGAGCCCTGGATGTAGGTGCGCAAATCCGGAAATACAACCTCTCCCTCGCGCACCACCACGTCCTTCTCCTCTGCTCTGCCCTCTTCAATCAGCCTGCTCAGCACCTGCCGAAGCGTGCGCTGAAGCTCCTCATCCCTCTCCAGCCGCGAGAGCTTCGGCAGAAGCTCCCTCACCTCCTCGTGGCTCCTGAAGACCAGCGCAAGAACTCTCAGCAGGCCAGGCGCAGCCTCAGAAATTTCAGAAAGCCTGAGCCTCACCGCAGGCGCGCCCACGAACACCGCGAAGCGTATCCTCTCCGGCAGGTCCAGACCTCTCACCAGGGTGCCGTAGTAGTAGGAGGTGCCTATCAGGTGGTCCACCTCGCCCCTGGCGAAGGCCTCGAAGTCCTTCTTGCTCGCGGCAGAGACCAGCCCCACCTTGAACCTCTCTTTCAGCGCCTCGTAAAGCCTCTGCGCCTCCTCCGCACTTCTCGCAAAGACCAGACCACCGCTACCGAGGCGGGTTAGAATCCGTGCCACCACCTCAACGCTCTCCTCGCTGCCCGCGAAGTCCTCCACGTTGCGCAGCGCGTATCCCGTGGTGCCCACGTCGAAGCCCAGGAGCTCCCTGAAGAGCCTGGTCTTCGCCCCGGGCTTTGCCGTGGCGGTGGAGACCATCAGCGTTCCCCTAGCTTTGCCTCTCCACTGCCTGCCCTCGCGGCGGAAGCCGAGCAGCGCGAGCAGCCTGTCCACATTCCTCGAGCCCTTAAGCACCGCATCAACGTCGTCCACGAAGATAAAGTCGAAGGTGCTGCCATTAAGAAGCTCAAACCTCCTTGCAAGGAAGCTGGTGGTGGTGACGAGGATACCGTACCCACCCTGCGCGAGACGCTCAAAGAACCTCTCCCTCTCGTTCTTCTTGAGCGAGGAGTGGTAGTGGAGCACCTCAACGCCGCCCTCGCCGTTGAAGGACACCTCAGCTCCAGCTCTTTCCGCATAGCCCTTCAGGCTGGCTACCACCTGGTTGACGAGCAGCGTGGTGGGAAGCAGGATGTAGCTCTTCCTCCCCTTCAGCGCCAGGAAGAGCGCCATCGCCGCACCAAAGGAGGTCTTCCCCACCCCCGTCGGTGCAACCGCAGCGAAGCTCTCACCGCGAAGCACGCGCCTTGCCCAGAGCCGCTGAAGCGCCCTCGCTCTGCCCACAGTCTTCTCAAAAAAGCGCAGAAACTCCTCAACCAGCGACTCTTCTCTTGCTATGCACAGAGGCTCCCCTCTGAGGCTGCATCTCCCTGCTTCGGCCTCGGCAACACTTAAATCCCCGCCGCATCCGCTGCAGAGTGCCTCGTAAACAGCTTCCGGCATTAATCAAAAAGCTCCCCGCTGGGGATAAATACTTTACTGGCTCACGAGCTCCGGCTACTCCAGCACCCTTATTCCGTCCCGTGTAAAGCCCAGGCGCAGGATGTCCTTCGGGTGCTCCGTGCCCTTGAGCTTGCGCACCTGCAAGCCCGGCTTAAAGCTCGAGGGAGTCTCGCCCCGCTGCAGGTATAGGTAGATAACCCCGTCCGCCATGTAGCTCTCCGGAGTGGTCGTCTCCTCGGGAGAGAACTCCGCCACCAGCAGGGTGAGCGTCTCCATGGCCTTGAGCACAGTGAAGAACTCGTGGAGGAAGCGGCGGTACTCCTGGGGCTGGGTGAAGGTGTAGGAGAAGGGGGTTATGGAGTCTATCACCACCCTGCGAGCATCGCTGCGGCGGATGAAGCTGATGGTCATGTCCAGCGCCTCCCTGGCGCTTCTCTTCATCAGCACCTCGCTGATGTCCAGGAACTTCACCATGCCGCTCTCCACCAGGCGGCGGTCGTAGAAGGTGTAGTTGGCCATGTAGCGGTGGATCTGGTCCACGGGCTCTGAGATGGCGGTGATGTAGATGCCCGGCTCTCCGAGCCTCGCGCCCCTGAACAGGCACTGCATGCAGAAGGTGGTCTTTCCAGTGCCAGGCTCGCCGGCGACGAGGATAACGCCGGGCGCTGGCAGCCCTCCCCCTATGCGCTCATCGAGGCCCTTAACTCCCGTGGAGGCTCTCCTCATCTCCATGGCAACACCACACACTGCTCTGCGCGCGGAGTATTTAAGCTTTGACGCAGAGCACCAGGAAAATAAAATATGGCACAACGCAGGAAAACTGCCCAGACACCTTTTCACTCTGTAAAAAATAAGGTATTTGTACTCCCGAGGTCAGTATAACCTCTGAGGACTGCCCGGTGAGCAAAATTGCCAGAGTCCTGGGCTTTGCCACCTGCCGGGCAGCCTCCCCTCCTCATGGTTCAGTGGCAGTGCCTGTGGTGGGTGTCGGGACAGTGGGGGTGGGAGTGCACAAGCTCCTCATGCACATGCGGGTGGCAGTGGTACCTGCTCTCGTGCGGGTGCAGGTGGTGCCCGTCGTCGTGGGAGTGGAAGTGCTCGTGGACAGTTCTGGCGTGCCTGTGGGGGTGCTCGTGCCTCTCACCCACAAGCAGCAGCACCCCCGCGGCCATCGCCAGTACTGCGGGGAGCACGGCCCACCCGGGAGACTCCCTCAGAATCACCAGCGACGCCGCGGCTCCCACAAAGGGCGCGACGCTGAAGTAGGCGCCCGTTCTCGCCGCCCCCAGCCGCTGCAGTGCCACAATAAACAGCAGCAGACTTGCACCATAGCTCAGCGCCCCCAGCAGCAGGGCGAGCACCACACCTCCACCCGGCGGGGAGAGAACCCCCAAGTAGGCACCTATTCCCAGTGAGATGGCTCCTCCCGCCAGCCCCTTGGTCATGGCTATAAACACCGGGTCTCTGTCGGAGATCAGCCCCGTGAGGTTGTTGTCCACACCCCAGAGGAGCATGGCGAGCACAATCAGCACCGCCCCCGTGAGCTCAAAGGCGCCGCCCTCCGGGCTCCAGCTCAGGAATACGCCGCCCCCGCAGATGAGCCCCAGCGCCGCCCAGAAGCGCCGGCTGGCGTGCTCCCTGAAAAGTGCCATGGCGATGAGCGCAGTTGCAACGCTCTCCAGGTTGAGGAGGAGGGATGCCACAAAACCCGAGACGACGCTCAGACCCTTCATCATTAGCACAGGTGCCGCAACTCCGCCGGCGAGCACCGCACCCGCCAGCAGCGGCAGGTCTCCCCTTGAGAGGCGGGTGCTCAGCCCCCTGCGGTAGAGGACTGTGCACACCAGCAACCCCAGAAAGGCTCCCAGGTAGAGGTATCCCGCCAGAGCCACCGGGTGCAGGTCCCTCACCAGCACCTTGGCGAGAGGTGGGCTCAGTCCGAAGAGGACGGCGGAAAGCACTGCATACGCGGCAGGGTGCAGCCTCATACTCCCACTTCGCATTCCCGCTTAGTAAGTGATATAAGCACCGGAGTCAAATTTAAGCCTTATGCGCAGGCTTGCGGAAATCTTCAAAACAACCCTGGCGATTAGGCGAGAGGAGGAGGTGCTTCTGGTTACCGATGACGCCATGCTTGAGGTGGCTTCACTTGTGGAGGCGGCGCTCCGCGAGCTGAGCGATGAGGTGCTTGTGCTCAGAATGCACCCCCGCTCAATGCACGGTGAGGAGCCTCCCCGCGTGGTGGCGGAGGCCATGAAGCATGCCAGCGTGGTTGTCGCCCCCACGAGCAAGTCCCTGAGCCACACCTCTGCTAGGAAGCGCGCCTGCGAGGCCGGAGCGAGGGTGGCCACGATGCCGGGGATTACCCTGGATATGCTGACCTCTGGCGGAATGCTGGCTGACTATCGCGAAGTGGAGCGCCTCGCCAGGGCGGTGGCCGAGCGACTTACCGAGGCGAAGACCATAAGGATAAAAACGGAGCTGGGCACCGACTTCGAGGCCAGCCTGAAGGGCAGGCGTGCCCTGGCCGACACAGGAATAATAGCTAAACCCGGAGACTTCGGAAACCTGCCCGCCGGCGAGGGGTTCATAGCGCCGGTGGAGGGAGAGAGCGAGGGGGTGCTCGTCTTCGACGGCTCCTTCGGCATGCTGGGGAAGCTCGCGGAGCCCCTGAAGATACGCGTCGCTGAGGGAAAGGCGGTTGAGGTTAGTGGCGACGGCGGCAGGGTAGAGGCCATCTTCGCGCGCTACGCCAACGCTGAAAACGTGGCGGAGATAGGAGTGGGCGTCAACCCCTCGGCTAAGGTGATAGGCAACGTCCTGGAGGATGAGAAGGTCTTCCGCACCATCCACGTTGCCTTCGGCGACAACCACACCTTCGGCGGGCGCACCAGGGCGGAGGTGCACCTGGACGGCGTGATTCTGAACCCAGACGTGTGGCTCGATGGCGAGAAGTTCATGGAGAGGGGCAGGATATGCTCCCTGTGATGCTCAACCTTGAAAACAGGCGGGTGGTGGTCTTCGGCGGCGGCAGGGTTGCCGAGAGGAGGGTGGCAAAGCTTCTCAGAGCGGGCGCCAGGGTGAGGGTGGTG
>JAADFX010000060.1 GCA_013152685.1 Methanobacteriota archaeon
ATCAGCCTTCGAATCTCCGCCTCGCTCATCATCTCGTTGTTCGCCCCGGCGCTTCTGGAGATGTTCTCCTCCATCAGCGTGCCCCCGAAGTCGTTGGCGCCGTAGCACAGAATGAGCTGCGCCAGCTTCCTGCCCAGCTTAACCCAGCTTACCTGGAGGTTTCTGAAGTTGTCCAGGTAGAGCCTTGAAACGATGTACACGCGGAGGTCCTCCATGCCGGTCGCCCCCGCCCTGCTCTCGCCCGAGGCGTAGAGCGAGGTGCGGTGGTGGATGAAGGACAGGGGGACGAACTCCGTGAAGCCTCCGGTGGAGTCCTGAATCTCGCGTATTATCCTGAGGTGCTCCACCTTATCCTTAGTGCTCTCCACGTGCCCGTAGAGCATAGTCGCAGTAGTGGGGATGCCCAGCCTGTGCGCCTGGGTTATGACCTCCACCCATTCCTGAGTGGTTAGCTTCTCGGGGCATATTCTCGCCCTGACCTCATCCACCAGGATCTCGGCGGCGGTGCCCGGCATTGAATCAAGGCCCGCTTCCTTTAGAGCCCTGAGGGTCTCCCTTATTCCAATTCCGCTCTTCCTGGCGGCGTGGTACACCTCCATGGGCGAGAAGGCGTGGATGTGCACATCCGCAGCCCGCTTTACTGCGCGGAGCATCTCCAGGTAGTGCTCCAGGCTCGCCTCTGGATGGAGGCCGCCCTGGATGCACACCTCGCTGGCGCCCCTCGCTGCGGCCTCCCTCGCACGCGCGGCCACCTGCTCGGGGCTGAGAAGGTAGGCGTCCCTCTCATGGCTCCTCCTGCGGAAGGCGCAGAAGGTGCAGCTCCCGACGCAGATGTTGGTGAAGTTTATGTTGCGGTTCACCACGTAGGTGACGAAGCTCCCGGCGCGCTGCTCCCTGAGCCGATGAGCCACAATCCCTGCCAGCATCAGCTCCTCCCTGCTGCAGGAAAAGAGGTGCAGCGCCTCCTTCTCGGTGAGCCTCCTCCCGGAGAGCGCCCTCTCCAGTATTCTCATCGTCTCCTCTCTGGCGTTGAAGACTTCAAGCATGCTACTCCCTAGCATACCCATCTCTCGTGGCGGTCTGCGAGATAACCTCGCCAACCCTTTCTGAATACCACCCCTTTTTTACGTATTCGGGGTAGATGGGCAGCCGCTGCCTCAGGGTGAGCCCCATCTCCTCCACCAGCAGGCGCATCTCCCTCTCCCGGGGCCAGGCGTCCTCGGGGTTTATGTAGTCCTTTGTCAGGGGAGAAACGCCGCCCAGGTCGTTGGCGCCGTGGAGGAGGAATATTGCGTAGGTGCGCTGGTTCAGGTTGGGGGGAACCTGCACCCCCTGCTCGCGGAAGAGCTCCGCCGCCGCGCGGACCACCTTAAGTATTCTGAACAGGCTCGGCTCGGGGGAGTGCTCCATGGGCGTGCCCTTCTTGGGCTTGAAGTTCTGGATTATTACCTCCTGGATGTGCCCGTACCTGTCGCTCAGCCTCTTAAGTGCGAGCAGCGACTCCGCAATCTCTTTGCTGGTTTCGCCTATGCCGATGAGCAAACCCGTGGTGAAGGGTATGCGCAGCTTACCTGCGCTGGCGATCATGCGCAGCCTCTCGCGCGGCCGCTTCCCGGGGCTGTGCTCGTGGGGCATCCCCCGCCCGCAGAGCCTCTCGCTGGCATTTTCCAGCATGAGCCCCATGCTGGCGTTTACCTCTCTCAGCGAGCGGAGCTCCTCGTAGCCCACGACGCCGGGGTTGGAGTGGGGGAGCAGCCCGAGCTTTAGTGCCCTTTCGCAGAGGTGGTACAGGTACTCCACGACACTTGCGTAGCCCATCTTCGCCAGGGCGCGCTCAATCTCAGGGTAAACCTCCGGCCTCTCTCCGAAGGTGAAGAGCGCCTCGCGGCAGCGCAGCTCCGCCCCCGCCCTGAGGAGCCTGAGCACCTCTTCCTCCTGCATGAGGTAGGGCTTCTCTGAGCGGAAGCCGCAGTAGGCGCAGGCGTTGCGGCAGGCGTTGGTGAGGGGGATGAAGATGTTCCTGGAGTAGCTCACAACTCTCGAGATTCTCGCGGGGCTCAGCCTGGAGAAGCTCGCAGCGCCTGCGTCGAGTATTTTGAGCACGTCCCTGGCAAGCATAGCAGCGTCCTCCAGCCTAGCGTGCGCAACCATACTTGTACTTTTTCCTTTCATTTTTGCTCAGGTTAACTTCCGGAGTTTAAAACACCCTTACATCCTGAAATGTTATAAATTTTCTTGCAAAAAATTTATAATCTCCTGAACACATAATAATTATGGTTTTTACCCCGGAGGCGCAGGAGAGTGGATAACGGAAAATCTGTGCTGAGCGACCCAGAGGCGAGAAGGTTCCTCGCAGAAATTCTGGACGAGGAAGGACTGGACGTGGTGTACTCCCTTCTCGACAGGGAGGCCACGGATGAGGAGATTGCCGAGGAGACGGGGATAAAGATAAATACGGTGCGCAGGGTGCTGTACAAGCTGTACGACTACCGGCTGGCGAGCTATGTGCGCACCAAGGACACGGAGATAGGGTGGTACATCTACACCTGGAAGCTGGACCTGAAGAGGATCTACGACCTGATAAAGCTCAGGAAGCAGCGGCTGCTGGAGGAGCTCACCCGGGAGCTGGAGTCGATGAAGGACAGGGTGTTCTTCGCGTGCAGGAAGGACGAGAAGTACGTGCCCTTCGAGGAGGCATCGGAGCTCCAGTTCAGGTGTCCTGTGTGCGAGGGCGTGCTGGAGTACGTGGACTCGGAGGAGAGAATGCGGCAGCTCCAGGAGGAGATTGAGAGGCTCCAGAAGGAGCTCAGCAACGGCCACTACTGAGCTTTTTCTGCCTGAGAGGCGGGTCTGGCGGTGGTGCCCACCGTTGAGGAGGCGCTTGAGATTCTGCGCAGATGCCGCGTGCCGGAGAGGGTTGTGGAGCACTCTCTTGCGGTGGCGGAGCTCGCCACGGAGCTGGCCTCCAGGGCAAAGGTGCCCCTGGACCTTGAGCTTGTGAGAGCGGGCGCGCTGCTCCACGACCTGGGGCGCGCGAGGACGCACGGCATAAGGCACGCGGTGGAGGGGGCAAAACTCGCGAGGGCTCTGGGGCTGGACGGGAGGCTTGTGAGGATAATTGAGCGGCACATCGGGGCGGGCATACCCAGGGAGGAGGCCGCCAAGCTTGGCCTGCCACCGGGGGACTACACACCCAGGACCAGGGAGGAGAAGCTGGTGGCCTATGCGGACAACCTGGTGCTGGGCACCAGGAGGCTGAGTTTTGAGGAGAGCCTTGAGAGGTTCAGGCGGGTGCTCGGCGAGGGGCACCCGTCTTTAAAGCGCATGGAGGAGCTGCACAGGGAGGTCACCTCCTGGCTTGAGGCTCAGCCTATGTAGCTCAGCCTCTCGTCCTTTGCCGCCGGCGCCTTGTACATCTCCGCCAGCTGCCTGGCGTACTCCTCCATCTTGGCGAACTCCTTCTCCATGGCCTCTATCTGCTCGTCCAGCTCCTTCGTCGGAATCTCAATGCCAAGAAGCTTTCCCAGCGCCTTAACCGCCGCCTTGCTCGCCTTGGGGTCGGGGTACATCCCCTGGGTCTCGGCGAGAAGGCAGGCGCTGCGGAACCCGTTCTTTGTCGCCAGGGGGATGAGTATCCCTGCCAAGCCGGTGGCACCGAGCGTTCCCCTGGGCGCCTCCAGGAGGGGGATTCCTGCCTTCTCCAGCATCTCTCTTGCTCCCGTGTCGGCGACCACACCGAAGGTGCGGGGCTCCTCGATTTTTGCGCCGGTGCCGTACCCGCCCAGGGTGTAGACCTCCCTTACCCCGACTTCCTCACAGAAGCCCAGAATCGCATGCGCTAGATTGTAGTAGCTCTCGGGCGAGCTGCCCTGGTATATTCCCGTGAGGATGAAGATCTCATTCTGCGCGTCGTAGTATATCTCGTCCCTGTGCAGGTCCACCAGGTTGTCCTCCTCGTACACCACGCCCGGCAGGGCAACGTTGGGGTACAGGAAGTCCACCGAGTAGAGGTTGGCTATCTTCTCCGCCCCCAGGGCGTCGATTATCTGCTTTCCCGCCATTAGCCCCACCTGCCCAACACCAAGAAGCCCCTGCACCAGCTTTCCGTGCCTGGCTCTGGGCTTCTTTATGTACTCTATGGTGGCCTTTCCCACTTTGAACCTCATGCTTATTAGTCTCCCGCGATTTTATATAAAGGTATCCTGGGTCTCAGGCTCAGGCAGCGGCAGAGCAGGCTTCCGCCCTCCCCCGGAGCCGCATCGGCTCCCAGAGAGCAGCTCCCAAGGTTCATAGGAAGCCCCGGCATGCAAATCGAAAGCTTTAAGTATTGCCAGTTTCGAGAGTTGTAGCGAAGAAGAGGAGGGGGTCTATGGAGCCCCGTGGTGAGTGCGTGGCTGAGGTGGTTGGTGGTGAGGATAGAAATGCGTAATAACAATAAATATAGAGAGGTGTTATAAATGTACGATAAAATAAATACATGGGCGTTCTATCTTGGTCGTTCTATTATAGAAAATGTAGAGAATAAAGATGAAGGAGAAGGATTAGTTCGAAGACTACTATTCGATATACGTGGCGAAGAAACCGCTGGACGCTTTTTGAGTAAGTTGTCTAATAGACTTGCAGATTACAAGATTAATATGAGATTAAATATTGATACAAATCTACCACCAATTTTATATGAAAGAACATGGATGGCAGATTCATTTTATTATATGAAA
>JAADFX010000061.1:0-2606 GCA_013152685.1 Methanobacteriota archaeon
CGGTTCAGGTAGTCCTCCGCCTTCTGCTGAGCCTCCTCAAGCTCTCCTCTCAGCCTGGCAAGCTCCTCCTCCAGCTCCTTAACCCTCGCCTGGAGCTCAGAACCCTCGCTCATGCCACCACCGTTGCAAAAAACAACTCGGGCTATCTCCGAAAGCCTTGCATAACGAGATTAAAGTTTTTATAACGAAAGGTTACTAAAGCTACAGTCCCAGGAGCACCTGGAGGGAGTTGTGGATGCCCATGGGCAGGCTGAGCACCAGGAGAATCAGCTTTGTTAGCCAGTGGGCCTCCTCCGCTGCGGGAACGTCCCTCTCCACGAAGTACAGGATGAGGAGGTAGAGCCCCAGCTTGAACAGGGGGTATAGCAGGGGGTGGGCGGTGAGCATGAGCTGCGTCAGGGGCTGCTCCGCCGTGTACCCGGCGAGGTGGGCGAGGCTGACGGAGGCGGCGTCAAAGGCAGCACCCCACACAATGAGGAGGTTCACCTCAGAGTGCATTCCCAGCCTCCTCAGGGGGTGCAGCAGGGCGAGGGCGAAGGCTCCGCTCAGGAGCAGGATGCCGCCGAAGACCTCTAGCTGCAGGCGCAGGGGCTCCCCCGAGAATCCGGAAACCGCCTGCCCCGAGGCCACCAGGTAGAGGTCGTGGAGGTAGAGCAGACCAGCCAGGGCGCACATCCCCGTGCCCGCCAGCCGGAGGGGTCCGTGGTAGTCCCCGTCCCTTAGCATGGCAGCAGGCACCAGCACCGCCAGCACCAGGAGGGTGACCAGCAGGTAGATGCCCGGGGTGAGGAGCAGGAAGGTGTGGGGCACCAGGCCAGCGCCGCTTATCCTGGCGAACTCCTCCAGGGCGCGGAGGATGCCTCCCAGGACCACGTAGGGCACAAGGGCGCGCAGGAGACCCTCATCCATCCTCACCCCAAGCCGCCTCAGGAGCCTGAGAACCCCGTAGGAGCCGAGAATCAGGAGTATGCCGTAGGTGAGGGTGTTGTAGATGTTGTAGCCCGACCCCTCCTCCAGAGGCAGGACGAAGTGCTCATACAGGAACTCCCTGACTCCCATGGAGGTGGTTGGGACGCCGGGAGAATTTATACTTTTTAGTTTCCACTGTGGAAAAAATCGCCTCCGCTACCTTTCCTCCAGCAGCCTCCTGACCTCCAGGTACTCCTCCCGGGTAATCTCACCCCTGGCAAGACGAGCGTTGAGCTCATCTATTGCGGCTGTGCTCCGCCTCCTGTCCGAGAGCAGGAGGTACAGGAAGGCGAGCACGAGCGCCCAGAAGGCGAGACCGAACCCCCTGAAGCCGTAGCCGCCCATGTGGCGCATGTGCATCTCCGCCATGCCGCCGCCCCAGGCTCCGGTGAGGAAGTCGCCCCAGGCGCGGCAGAGGAGGAAGGCGGACCCCCTCTCATAGTGCCAGGTGAGGAGCAGCAGGAGAAGGAGAAGCCCGAAGGTGAGCAGTGTGAGCCGCCTCATTTCAGCCTCCCAGTTCCTCCTTCATCCTGAGGTACTCCTCCCTAGTAATCTCACCGCGGGCGTACCTCTCCTTGAGGAGCTTCAGGGCGGCATCGCTGCCCTCCTCCCGTCCGGTGAGCAGGTGGTACAGCAGCAGAGCCACAGCTACCCAGAAGAGCAGCCCCAAGCCCATGCCGAATCCCATCATGCCGCCCATCCCGAAGGCGGGAAAGAGGAAGAGGAGCAGAAGCCCCGCCACTGCCACCAGTGCCAGGTTCCTGTCGCCCATTCATCTCACCTACTCGTGCTCCTCTCCCAGGTACCTGCCGTGCCAGGTGTGGAACCACACCCTGCCCGTGAAGCCGTTGACGCTCAGCATGCCGGTTATGCCGCCCTCCTCATCCAGGGTGTGAAGGGTGTAGTAGCCGTAGAACTCCACCGGCTCGTCGTCCGCCTTCCAGCCGGGGAAGAAGGCGTCCAGGTAGCGCTGTGCTATCTCCACCGCCTCCTCGGAGGTTATCCTGTTCTCCGCCAGGTAGCCGGTGGCGTGGTGGCCGTACTTGAGGTTCCACATCATGTTGGGGCCCGGCTCGGGCACAACGGCACCGGTGCGCTTGTCCACCAGGAGCTCAAAGGCTCCCTTTCCTGTGTCCTTCTCACCGACGATGGCGTAGTAGTTGTACTCGAACTCCATTATCTCCCTGACCTCAAGCTCCGGGTTATTTATATAGCTCAGGTAGCCGGCGATGGCCTCCTCCGCCTCCTCGGGGGTTATCTCCTCGCCGGCGGCCGGCGGGTAGCCGCCCCACATGCCGCCGCAGCCACCCATAACGCCGCCCATCATGCCCGCGCCGTAGCCGCCCATCATTCCGCCCATGCCGTAGCCCATCATGCCACCGTGGCCGCCCCACCGGTAGCCACCGAACAGCCTGTCCAGCAGGCCGCCCTTCTGTGCCCCATCGAAGCCGTAGCCTGGGGCGGCACCGTAGCCTCCGGGCATTCCATAGCCCATCATTCCCATTCCATAGGCGTAGCCCATGACCAGGGCAAATCCCACAGCCAGAGCAGCTGCAACCTTCTTCTTTTCCATTTCAAATCACCTCGCCCAGTATCTTCGCGGGAATCGGGCTATAATTTGTCCTCACAACAGTGGT
>JAADFX010000061.1:2634-11107 GCA_013152685.1 Methanobacteriota archaeon
TCTCAATAATCCAGATTCGGCTGCAACCGTCCACAACCGTCCATCACGCAGCATAATTGCAAATTTTATGCCAGAATGCTGACTTTTAAGAAATCACACCTCTTTGCGCAGATGTGGACATAAAAACCGCATATTCTTCCGGGAGCACCCTACCAGCTGCCAGCGCCCTCTCCGCGGGCAGAGCCACCGGACAGGCGCCGCCCCCCGACAGCAAACTTTTTATCCTGGGAGGGTAAATTAAGTATCAGGAGGAGGGACGGGAAGAGGTGGAGATTCTACTGGTGGATGACGAGAAGGTTACCGGCAGGCTGGTAAAGAAACTGCTGGAGAGGCATGGCTACAGAGTCAGAGTCGTCAACTCGGGCGACGAGGCACTGGAGCTCTTAGCCTCTGGCTACCGCCCCGACCTGATACTCATGGACGTCTTCATGCCGGAGATGAGCGGCATTGAGGCGAGCAAGAGGATAAAGTCTGACCCCTCCACGACGCGCATACCCCTGCTGCTCTTCACAGTGCTTGGTCTGGTTCCCGGGATAAGGCACATAGTCAGGGAAACCGGCGCCGACGGCTTCATAGCAAAGCCCTTCGAAAAGGACGCCCTGCTGGAGAGGATAAGGGAGCACATAGCGGCGGCGGGCACTACTTCCTGAGGAGTTCGGTGTACTTTCTGAGATTCTTCTGGCTCTCAAAGGCAGAGGACAGGCTCACCAGGTACTCCCCCTCCTCGCCGGCCACGATTATCGGCTCCTTCTTCATCAGGCTGGCGATGTCAATCTCGTACACCCCGTCCCTCACTTTAATGTTCCAGATGTCCTCCCCCTTCTGCGCGGGCTTCCGGGAGACCTTCTCCCTGAGCCTCTCAAGCCCCCGCCGGCGCTTCGCCTCCGCCTCGCGGATTATCTCAGCGAACCTCCTGCTCCTGACGGAGCGGGTCTTCTTCTCCTTGAGCTGGGCAGCCTCCTCCGAGGAAAGCTTCCTGAAGTAGAGGAAGAGGCGGTTTCCGCACTCACACCCCCTGAGGATTCTCTCCTCGTTGTCCTGATACACCCTTCCGCAGCGCGTGCACCTGTGGGGCGTTTACTTACCTCCTTTCCTCTTCTTCCTACCCCTCTTCTTCTCCTCCAGGGGGATGTCCACCTTCATCAGCATCGAGATGTAGTCGGGCTCCCGCTTTATCGCCTCAATTAAACGGGTGGGTCCCACTATGGTCAGGCCGTGCCTCCTCCCGGAGATGTACTCGGCTATCTTCTCGCGCAGCCCCCTTGCGCGGGAGTCTATGCGGTAGAACTCTATGCCGTGGAACTCCTCGGCGTCTATCTCGCGCATTGTCGCCTCTATGAGCTCCGCCTCCTCTCTAGGTTCAAGCGCCTCCTCGAGCACGACGATGATGTTCCTCTTGATCTTGTCCAGGATGAAGCTGATCTTCTCGGCGCTTCCCTTCCTCGCAAGGGTTTCCGCACTCACGAAGTCTAGCTGGACCTCCATAGCTCCACCTCAGGTAAGGTGCTTCTGAATAGCCTCGTACAGCTTCTCTATGTTCTCCCCCGTGGCGGCACTGATGGGCACAACCACATGCTGCGGAAAGGCGCTGGCTATGCTCTCGGGCTGTGCCTCGGGCAGGTCTATCTTGTTCGCCACAATTATCATGGGTATCCCCCTCGCTTCCAGGTTGCCGATAATCGTGACGTTGACCTGGGTGTAGGGGTCCTGGGTGGAGTCCAGCACCACAAGCACGGCGTCCACGTTGTCGAGCCACTTTATCGCCTCGATTACGCCCTTGGTGGCCTCCCTCGCTCTCGCCTTGGCCTCCTCCTCGCTCATGCCGAAGGCCTTGAAGCTCTTGTAGTCCACCTGCGTGGCAATGCCCGGCATGTCCACAATGTTCATCCTGAGCTCGCCGTTGTTCGTGGTTACGACGATGTTCTCAATCTTCTGCACCGCCCTGGTCTCGTGGGGCACCTCGGAGACGGTGCCCACCTCCTTGCCCAGCCAGTCCAGGGATATGCGGTTCGCAAGGGTGGTCTTGCCGGCGTTGACGGGACCGTAAAAGCCGAGCTGTATCTGCTTCTTCCGCTTGAATATCCTGAGAAGTTTCTGAAGGCTCTTTTTGAGCTCGCCCAGCATGGTGATACCTCTTTTCAATAGATTTTTATTGTGGATTTATATACGTTGTGGTAGAGGTGTTAGCATGAGGCTCAACCCACGCGAGGAGGAGCTGGAGCGCGCCAGAAGGGAGATAGTCAGCTTTATCCGCAGGGAGGTCGAGGAGGCGGGCGCCGAGGGGGGAGTGATTGGAATAAGCGGGGGCGTGGACTCGGCGCTCACCGCCGCTCTCGCCAGGGAGGCGCTGGGGGATAAGCTTCTCGCGCTGATAATGCCGGAGCGCGGGGTTACCAGGGAGGAGGACGTGAGGGACGCGGAGGAGCTCGCCTCGGAGCTGGGGATAGAGTATCACGTGGTGGAGATTTCAGAAAGCGTGGCCCAGGTGCTGAACAGCTTCCCCCTGGACGCCTTTCCCGAGGAGCGCAGGAAGCTAGCCGTCGCCAACATTAAGCCCAGGCTGAGGATGCTCAACCTCTACCTGGCAGCAAACCTGAGCAACCGCCTGGTGATCGGCACCGGCAACAGGACGGAGCTGCTGCTGGGCTACTTCACCAAGTACGGCGATGGTGGAGTTGACCTCCTGCCAATAGGCGGCCTCTACAAGACGCAGGTGCGCGCCCTCGCGGGGCACGTGGGCATACCCGAGAGGATAATCCGCAAGACACCCAGCGCGGGGCTGTGGCGCGGTCAGGAGGACGAGGCGGAGCTGGGGATGAGCTACTCAGAACTCGACCGCATACTCCACGCGCTGTACGAGGAGAGGCTTTCACCCGAGCAGGCTGCGGAGAGGCTGGGGGTGGGCGTGGAGAAGGTGCGCGCCGTGGAGGCGAGGGTCAAGGCGAATGAGCACAAGCGCAGGATGCCCAGGATACCGGAGCTCCGCTGGTAGCTACTCAATCGTCGCGTGCCTGGTGCGCATCTCCTCCTCCGTTTTTCCAAGCCTCACCATGAGCTCCACAATTATCGCGTCCAGGAAGATGAGCACCGCTATCTCGAAGAGCGTGCCCAGGGGCGCGAGAGGGTAGTGCTCCCCCTTTATCTGGCGCATCACGAAGTCCTTCTCCCCCTTCAGCTTCGTCCTGCCCTTGACCACCACCACGATGTCCGCCAGCCTGCCCAGGGAGGAGTTGGGGTAGGTGGTTATGAGCGCCACCTTTGCGCCCACGTTCTTGGCTATCTTGGCGGCGTTCACAACGCTCGTGGTTTCCCCCGAGCCCGAGATGGTTATGAGCAGGTCCTCCTTCTCTATCGCCGGGGTTATAATCTCCCCCACCACAAAGACGTTTATGCCCAGGTGCATGAGGCGCATCGCAAAGGCCTTGGCCACTAGGCCACTCCTGCCGGCGCCGTACACAAATACCTTCTTGGCAGAAATTATGCTCTGGATGAGCGCCTCCACCTCCTCCTCCCCAAGCTCCTCCGCCACCTGCTCCACGTGCTTGGTTATTGAGAACATGGCCTCCTTCAGGACCTCCATGGATGCAAAGTTGCAGCTCATGGATATAAATTTTTTCGAGTCGAACACGTTAAGATTCCCTCAGTATTAACGGCTCGGCAAAACCGGAGGGCGTGAGAAGCATGATCGCCCTTGACTTGGCCGAGCTACAGGGCCGTGGGAGGAATCCCCGTTCTCGCGCCCGGGTGATAAAGCATGATCCCGGGTCGGTTAGCGGGGGCACATCCCCGGCCTACCAGAAATTTCCGCGGTAATGCCCCGTGACAGGGCAGCCCAGGCAGCGGCCCTTGAGGTAGTAGGGGCAGGTTCCGCACCTCCCGTCGCCGCAGGGAGGGGTGTCGCTCCTCTCTATCTTCATCCTCACGGGAAAAATCAGGTTCTTGTAGGAGGTGAGCACCACATTTACCTCCACGTCCTCCACATCGCTCCTGCTCCGGATGTGCGCATCCACGAGGGAGTCGATAGTTGTGAGGTCCTCCCCAACGAAGAACAGGGAGAGGTTCCTCTTGCCCGAGACCACAAACCCGTTGAGGAAGTAGGGGCAGCCCCTGAACCTGTGGAGGATCTCCGTGGAGTTCTTGGCAAACAGCTCCACATTCACCAGGTGGAGGTCTATCTTCTTGAAGTTCATCCCTATCAGAAAGGAGAGGGCGCCCTTCTCCTTGAGCTTTCTCAGCCTCACGCCGACGCTGGGCTGGCTTATCCCCACCTGCTTGGCAATCTCACTCTGGGAGAGGTCGGGGTTCTCCTCGAGGAGGGAGATTATCTTCTTGTCCTTCTCGTCCAGCTCAAGCCACTCCCTTATGGGGACTCCTCCTCTTTATTTTAAAAGGCTTCTGGGGGCGTGCTGAATAATGTAAATGTTGCCACCCTATATTTAAGGTTTGTCACTCCACCGTCACCGACTTGGCGAGGGCGCGGGGCTTGTCCACGTTGCGCCCCAGCTTCAGCGCCACGTAGTAGGCGAGCAGCTGGAAAACGGGCGCGAAGACTATGGGCGAGAACTCCTCGCTGCACTCCGGCACGAGCAGGCAGGCGTCGCTCGCCACCGGCGAGCCTGAGGCCACCGCTATAATCCTGCCCTCCCTGGCCTTGACCTCCTGGATGTTGCTGACTATCCGCTTCCTGTTCTCCCCGCGCGCGGGCACGAAGGCGACGGTGTGCATGTTCTCGTCGATAAGCGATATGGTGCCGTGCTTGAGCAGGCCGGAGCTCATTCCCTCGGCGTGCAGGTAGGATATCTCCTTGAGCTTGAGCGCCGCCTCAAGGGCAGTTGGGTAGTTTATGCCCTTGCCTATGAAGAGGTAGTTGCTGACGTCGAACTGCTCCTCCGCCACCCGCCTTATCTCCTGCTCCAGGGCGAGCACCTTCTCCAGCTTCGCCGGCAGGGAGCGCAGCTCCTCCTCCAGGGGCTCCACCTCCTTCTCCTGAAGCCTTGCCAGCTCAATTGCAGTGCGCAGCAGCAGCGTGAGCTGTGAGGTGTAGGTTTTTGTGGCGCAGACAGCGATCTCAATGCCCGAGCCCTGCATCAGCACATGCTCAACTATGCGCGTGGCGGTGGAGCCTATCACATTGACTATTGCCGCCGTGCTAGCGCCCTGCTGCTTCGCATAGCGCAGCGCCGCCAGGGTGTCGTAGGTTTCGCCGCTCTGGGTGATGCCAACCACCAGCGTGCCCTCGTCGAGGACGCCCTTGTTCCTGAGCTCTGAGGAGTCTATGGCGATGACCACCTTGCCTGCTAGCTTTGAGAACCAGTACTCGGCCACCATCGCCGCGTGCAGGCTGGTGCCCGCTCCGGCGAGGTACACCCTCTCGGCGCTGGCGATCATCTCAGCCAGCTTCCTCACATCCTCGCGGTAGATCTTTAAGGCGCTGGCAACTGTGCGGGGCTGCTCGTGGATTTCCTTGAGCATGAAGTGGGGGTAGCCCTCCTTCCTCGCCTCCTCATCGCTCCACTCCACCACCATCTCCTTCTTCTGCCTAACCTCGCCTGAAGCTAGGTCCTTAACCACAACCCCATCGCGGGTAACCACTGCGTACTCCCCGTCATCCAGGGGCAGAGCCCTGCGGGTGTGCCTGAGGAAGGAGAAGATGTCAGAAGCCACAAACATCTCGCCATCGCCCACGCCGACCACCAGGGGCGATTCTCTCCGCGCTGCGATTATCTTATCCGGCTCCCGGGCGGAGATTACCAGCACCGCGTAGGTGCCCTCCACCTCCGCGAGAGCGCGGCGCACCGCCTCCTCAAGGCTTGAGTCGTAGTACTCCTCTATCAGGTGCGGGATGACCTCGGTATCTGTACCCGAGGCGAAGCTGTGCCCCCTCGCCTCCAGCTTTGCCCTGAGCTCCTCGTGGTTGGAGATTATGCCGTTGTGCACCACCGCAATCTCTCCGGAGCAGTCCAGGTGGGGGTGCGCATTTTCCTTCGTCACACCTCCGTGGGTGGCCCAGCGGGTGTGCCCTATGCCGGGGCTCCCCTCCAGGCGGCTCAGCCCGAGCCTCGCCTCTATCTCGTCTATTTCGCCCACGTCCTTCTTGACCACCAGCCCGCGGTTTATGCACGCGATGCCGCAGGAGTCGTAGCCCCTGTACTCCAGGCGCTTCAGCCCCTGCAGTATAACCCCGCCGGCGCTTTTATCTCCGATGTATCCCACTATCCCGCACATCAGCGCTGCCTCAGGAAGTCGACAAGTATACTGCTAAATTCAACAACCTCATTTATATCTATTCGCTCTTCGCGGGTGTGCGCAAGCTCGGGCTTACCCGGGCCAAAGATAACCGCGGGTATCCCTGCAGAGTGGTAGTAGGAGGCGTCCGTCGTGGCCCTGCTCACCCCGTATCTGAGCTCCCTGTGCCTGGAAATCGCCTCCGCCAGCGCCTTCACAAAGGGGTGCTCCCTCTCCAGGAGGAAGGGCTTTGAATATTCGCCGTTCACCAGCTTCGCCTCGTATTCCAGACCAGCCAGAGCGCGGTGCACCTGGCGCAGCGCCTGCTCTGGAGTCTCTCCCAGCGTGAGGCGCCTGTCTATGGTAAAGGTGCACACCTCGGGTACAACGTTGGGCGCAACGCCGGCGCTTATCTCGGTAACCTCCAGGCCTGCGCTGCCCAGCTGCGGGTGCTCTGCCATCGGGAGAAGGCGCAGCCTCTCAATGGCGTCGATGGCTCTGTAGATGGCGTTTACCCCCAGCTCTGCCCTGCTCGCATGCGCCGCCCTGCCTCTAACGGCGACGCTTATGGTAACCCTGCCCCTCTGCCCCAGGTGGAGCGCCAGCGACGTGGGCTCGGCCACAATCGCAAAGCTCGCCCTGCAGCGCCCTGCAAGCGCCGCGGAGCCCGAAGCCTTCGCGGTTTCTTCGCCCACCACGAAGTGCACCTCGGGCGAGTACCTCAGCTCCTCCCCGGCGAGGGCGTGCATCGCCTCCACTATTCCAGCCAGCCCCGCCTTCATATCCACCGCACCCCTTGCGCAGAGCACGTCGCCCTCCTCGGTCACGCCGTAGTAGCCGGGCACTGTATCGAGATGTCCGTTGAGCACCACCCGCTTGTGCGTGCGCTTCACTGTTGCGATGAGGTTGCCCTGCTCATCCACCTCTGTCTCCATCCCCGCCTCCTCCAGCCAGGCTTTTAAGAGCTCCCTGACCTCGCCCTCGCTGCCGCTCTCGCTCCTCAAAGCAAGAAGCTCGCGAAGCCTGCGCTTAACCCTCGGCTTTGAAATCATGACCCCAGGAATCTCCTCAGCTCCTCCTGCAGGATTTTCATCACAACCTTGCCCTCAACGCGTCCGCGCAGCTCCTTCATAAGCACCCCCATGAGAGGCTTCGCCGCACCCTCGCCCCGCTCGCGGACAAACTCGCTGCGCTCCTCTATAACCCTCCTCGCCAGGCTGCGCACCTCTTCCTCGGAGAAGCCCTTCAGGCCAAGCCTCTCCATGGCCTGAGCCACGCTCAGCTCCGGCGAGGAGCACAGCATGCGCAGCACCTCGGGCACAGCCTCCCTGGCGAGCTCCCCCTTCGCAAGCGCAGAGAACAGCTCCCTGAAGCTCTGCTCCCTGAGGCGCTCCACTTCACAGCCTTCGCGCCTGAGCTCGCGGAGCGTCGCCGTTAGGGTGGTGGCAACCAGGCGGGGCTTTGCACCGGTTGCGACAAGCTCCTCGAAGAGCTCTCCCCGCGAACTCCTCACCACCTGGGCTGCCAGCTCCTCGCTGAGCTTATACTGCTCCACAAACCTGGAGATCTTCTCCTCGTACAGCTCCGGCAGATTTGCTCTCAGGCGCTCCACCAGCTCCTGCGTAACCACGAAGGGCGGGAGGTCCGTCTCCGGGTACATCCTCGCAGCCCCTGGCAGTGGGCGCATGTAGCGCGTGCTTCCGTCGTCCTGGGCCATTCGCGTTTCCTCTGGCACGCCCCTGAGCGCCAGCCTCGCGCGCTCCACCACCGCCTCGATTGCCTTCTCCGCCCTTTCTCTAGCCTCCGCCACGAGCACGAAGGCATCGCTCTCGCCCAGGCCGAGCCTTTCAGCAACCGCTCCAACCTCCTCTGCGGAGATGCCGTAGGCGGGGAGCTCGTCGGAGTGGAAGATTCCCCCCACGCCGGCCTTAACTCTGGCGTACTGCGCCAGCTCGCTGCCCAGGCGCGGCTCCTGCTTTGCACCCCCTATCAGCCCGCGGAAGCCGGGCAGCTTCACCGCGAGGGCAATGCCCCCTCTGCTAAGAGCCCTGCGCACAACCTTTGACTGGGTGGAGGAGAAGACATCGGAAACCTCCACCGGTGAAGGCACAAGCCGGGCCTCACCCACGCCACGCCTTTTGAGCTCCTCAGCAAGTGCTATGAGCCTCTTCTGCCTCGCAACCTCCCCCTCTATAATCTTCGGAATCATGTTCAGCTCCTGCACACCCTTTATCTCCACCCTGGCTCC
>JAADFX010000061.1:11114-47620 GCA_013152685.1 Methanobacteriota archaeon
GAGACGTTTATGTCCTGGCGTATTGTGCCTATGCCGCGCCTCACCCTGCCGGTGGCGCGCAGCACCTCGCCTATTTTCAGGGCGACCTCCCTCGCCTCCTCGGGGGAGGTTATGTCCGGAGAGGTGCTTATCTCTATCAGCGGAATTCCCAGGCGGTCGAGGCGGTAGATGGTCCTGTTCTCCCCTTCGCCGACCTTTCGCGCCGCCTCCTCTTCAAGGCAAATCGTGGGGATGCGCACCCTCCCCCGGGAGGTCTCTATGTAGCCATCCATGGCTATGACCGCGGTGCGCTGAAAGCCCGAGGTGTTGCTGCCGTCTATCACAATCTTGCGCATGAAGTGGATTTCATCCACGGGCTGAGCGTTGAGGAGCAGCGCCACCTGGAGCGCTATCTCCACCGCCTCGCGGTTCACCTCATGGGGCGGCTCCTCGTCCATCTCCACTAAGCACGAGACCTCCTCCGGCACCTGGTACACAAAGTGCCTGCCCTTCATGTACTCCTGCAGTGCTGCGCGGTCGATCTCGCCGAGCTCACTCTGCGTCGGTCGCAGGCGGCGCACTATCTTCAGCTCGGGCTCAGCCTCGACGAGCTCGCTCTCGCAGTTGCAGAAGAGCTTCCTGGTTGCAAGCTGCTGGTGCACCTCGAAGCCAACTCTGAGCATAACCTCACCTCAGTAGAAGGTGTCTGGAAGGGTGCGCGGGGTTATCTCCCCCGCAAGGTTGCGCAGCATCAGCGAGCGCACCTCCTCTTCGTCCTGCGCAACCGCAAGCACGTGCATCAGCTTGACGTAGGCCACCTCCGGGAGCATGTCCTCCCCAGGGATGACGCCCAGGTTGAGGAGCCTCCTTCCCGTGGAGTAAACCTTCATGTCCACCCTCCCGTAGAGCGTGCTCGTGGTCATCACCACAGCTCTGCCCTCATCGCGGGCGCGCTCTATCGCCGGGAAGAGCTGCTCCGGCACGTGCCCCAAGCCTGTGCCTTCCAGCACAATCCCGCGGTACCTGTCCACGCAGTACTCCAGAAGCTCCGGGTCAACACCCGGGTAGGCCTTGAAGAGCGCCACCCTCTCTTCCAGGCGGGTGTCGGCATAAACCTCTCCCTCGCTCCGCCTCCTGTAGCTCCCGAAGAGTTTAACCTCCTCGCGCACCTCACCTATCGGGGGAGCATTGATGCTCTTGAAGGCATCCCTGCGGGAGGAGTGCATCTTTCTCACCTTCGTCGCCCTGTGCACAGCGCATGCCTCGTCGCTGCTCGTGGCGTGCATAACCACAACCACCTCGGCGAGGTCGCTCGTCGCAACCCTCGTGGCGGCGATTAAGTTGAGCGCTGCATCGCTGCTCGGCCTGTCGCTGGAGCGCTGCGAGCCAACGAGCACTACGGGCTTTGTCAGGTTCTTGAGCATAAACGCAAGCGCGGCGCCGGTGTAGCTCATTGTGTCTGTGCCGTGCGCCACCACCACGCCGCAGGCGGAGCCGTTGAGCTCCTTCACCACCTCCTCAGCTATTCTGCGCCAGTGCTTCGGGGTCATGTTCTCGCTCAGGATGTTGAAGAGCACCCTCGCCTTAATCCTGGCAATGTCCGCAAGCTCGGGCACGGCGTTTATAATCTCGGCGGTGGAGAAGGAGGGGTGTACCGCACCCGTGGCGTAGTCTATCTTCGAGGCTATTGTGCCGCCTGTGCCCAGAATCGTCACCTCGGGCTTCTCTGGCAGAAACTCGGGCTCGGGAAAGGCGGCCTGCCTTCTCGGCTCCGCCGGGGAAAGCCTCTCCACCCTCGCTCCGGAAATCTCGACGCCTATGTTGTAGCCATTGTCCAGCTTTATAACCACGTGCCTGTCATCGCCCAGCTCGCTCCTGGGCATGAGCACACCCTCGTAGCTCCTCTCCCCTTTAACTATGCGCACCCTCTCGCCAACCTTCGCTCCAGCGAGCACCTTCGCAGCCTCGCCTCTGTACATCTTCACCCCACCAGCCTTTCAACCTCTTCGAGGAGGGATTTAAAGGCTTCCCTCACCCTGCGCTCCCTCTTCTCTACAAGAGCGCTGAGCTCCTCAAGCGCCTGCCTGGCCCTCTGCAGCGAGCGCTCAACCGCCTCCGGCGAGGGCGAGCCCTCGCTCCTCCTGCTCAGGAGGCTCTCCTCTGGCGAGAGGCAGCGCCTCAGCTCCTGTTCGCCCAGCTCAAGGGGAGAACCCGTCACCTCCTGAGCGGCTCTTGAGAGCATCTCCGGGGTAACCTCAGCCACGCTTACGCGAGCCTTAAGGGCGCTCGCGACCAGCCTTCCAACGATGCGGTGTGCCTCCCTGAAGGTGAGCCCCTTCTCTCTAACTAGATAGTCCGCAAGCTCCGTCGCCGTGAGGAAGTCCTCGCAGGCGGAGCGCATCCTCTCGCGGTTGAAGCCTGAGGTGCTTAGAATTCTGGCAAGAATGGAGGCGGAGCTTTCCACCACCTCAAAGGAGTCAAGAGCTATAGGCGAGAGCTCCTGGAGGTCGCGGTTATAAGCCAGGGGAAGCGCCTTCATTATGGCTAAACCCGAGGTGAGGTTTCCCATGGCGCGGGCGCAGCGGGCGCGCATTATCTCCAGCGCGTCAGGGTTCTTCTTCTGGGGCATTATGCTGGAGGTGGAGGAGAGCTCGTCGCTCAGCTCCAGGAAGCCGAACTCGGTGGTGCTCCAGAGGATGAGCTCCTCGGCAATTCTGCTCAGGTTCACCGCAAGCAGAGCGAGCGCCGCCATGGGCTCGAGCAGAAAGTCGCGGCTGGCCACGGCATCCTGGGAGTTCTCCACCACACCATCGAAGCCGAGCAACTCAGCTACAAGGCGCCGGTCTATCTCAAAGCCGGTGCCAGCGAGGGCGCAGGCTCCGAGGGGGGAGAGGTTCACCCTGGCATAAGCGTTCTGCAGCCTTTCCAGGTCCCTCAGCAGAGCCCAGAAGTGCGCCAGCAGGTGGTGCGCGAGGGTAGTGGGTTGAGCGCGCTGCAGGTGGGTGTACCCCGGCATAAGGGTGCGGACGTTCTTCTCCGCCAGGCTGAGGAGCACCTCAAGCAGGTGGAGGAGCGCCTTCGAGACGCGGATTATCCTGTCCCGTGCGAGCATGCGCAGGTCCAGGGCAACCTGGTCGTTCCGGGAGCGCGCGGTGTGCAGCTTACCCGCTGCCCCGCCTATCTCCTGGAAAAGCCTCTTTTCAACCGCCAGGTGCACATCCTCCAGCTCGTGCTCCAGCTTCAGGTCCCTCTTCCTGTATATCTCCAGCAGCCCGCGCAGTATGCTGCGCACGTCCTCCTCGTCAGCGATCCCCCTCCTCCCGAGCATTATCGCATGAGCCATACTACCGAGAAGGTCGTACTCCAGCAGGTGAGCGTCAAAGGCTATGGAGGAGGTGTAGCGCGCAAACTCCGGGTCAACCTCGCCGCCGAGCCTGCCTTCTCTGAGCATTGCACCACCAGTAGAAAGTTACCCCTGCTGGTATAAAAAATGATGCCAGCAGCCTTCAGCGTAATAAAAAGGGGGGAGGGAGGTGTTGGGGAGGGGGGCCCTTGGAGATTAGAAGAAAAAGCAGTTCCTAACACTCCAAGGGCATTCATTCATGATGCACTACGCATATATAAATTTTACGGTGATTCGGAGGGTGCTGTGTTATCTGCCAGACATTTCGCTTGTGCGGTATTGTGCACGAGCCTTTGATGAAGCTATCTCAGGGTGATGTAGAGAAGATAGTTGTGCGAGTGTTGGACTATGGGTTGAGCACCGCTTATGTTGCGGGGCAGTTTGGCGTTAATCAGTGCCGTGTACAGCAGCTGCTCAAGCACTACAGGGGGTACTGGCGAAAAAGGGGAGATACCACCCTGCCCCTGCGCCTACTGGTACTCCCGCCAGGTGAACCTGCACCTGGTGCAGCGGTAGAAGCGCGTCTCCGCCTCGTCCGCCTTGCGCGTCTGCAGGAGCCACCACTCCGCTTCGAGGTTGCCGCACTTGGGGCACTCGGCGCGCGTCGTGGGTAGGGTCCTGACCTCCTCCTCAACCACCACGACGCCCTCCTTCTTCTCCCCCCGGCTCACTATCCTGTAGTCCTCCTCGTTGTCTATGCCAGCCTCTGCACCGCAGCGCTGGCACACCAGCTTCTTGTTCTTAGGCAGCATCAGACCGCCGCACCTATCGCAGAACATGCTTCCTCCTCAGGTAGTCCTTTATTATCTCGGCGTGGTCGAAGGCCAGGCTCAGCCCCAGCGCCTCCCGGGGCGAGAAGAGCCCCGCCTCCGCAGCGTCGTCTCTGCCGCGGAGCTCGCCCTCACCGCGGGCGATGAAGCAGATGCTCACCACGTGCCCGCGCGGGTCCCGCTCTGGGGCTGAGTAAACGCCAAGCAATTCCTTAACCTCGACATTCAAATTTGTCTCCTCCCTCGCCTCCCTCACGGCGGCCTCCTCCACCCGCTCGCCGCACTCCACAAACCCGCCCGGCAGCGCCCAGGAGCCGGCGAAGGGCTCGTACCTCCTCCGGATGAGCACTATCCGCGAGCCCACCTCTATCACTATGTCCACCGCCAGCGCGGGTGCCTTGCGCATGCCACAAACGCAGGGACAGCGCACCACCCTACTCCCCCCTGTAGGCGTGGAGCAGCGCCGGGAGCATGCCTATGACGGTGCAGGTTTCGAAGGGGATTCCTTTCCCCGAGAGCTCCAGGTGGTACCTCGCCGAGCGCAGCACCTCCCTAGGCAGGCCGCGCCTCCCCAGGCCCATAAGCACCAGAAAGGAGGTCCCCCGCCTCACCCTGCCTGCGAGCTCCTTTGGTGTGAGCAGCTTCTCCGCCTCCGGCCTTGAGGTGGAAGCCACCGCCTCGCCGAGCTGCGGCGGGAAGCCGCGCCGCGGGAAGTCGAAGATGCCCAGCCTGCCCTCCCGGGCGAGGAGTCTTATGTAGCGCCCGCCCTCGCCGATGGTGGTGTCCTCCGCGAGGGACTCCACAATGTCCGAGAAGCTGCCCTCCAGGGGGAAGCCGAAGAGCGCCAGGTTGGTGTCGAAGGCGTAGCACACCGGCGCCGCCCTGGCTATGCTCCGCCTGTGGATTTCGTGCAGCCTCCTCGGGTCGTAGCTGTTGTACAGCCCCAGGGTTATCCTTCCTCCCATGCCACTTCCCCCGCCCTCGCCAGGAGCGCCGCAAAGGCGGCCACCGAGGCCTCCTCCAGGTTCTCCTCCCCGGCGCCGCGGAGCTCCCTGGTGAGCAGCTCCACACCCTCCTCCAGGCTCAGCCTCCGCCCCAAGATAACGTGGGCGATTAGGCTCTCGGCGAAGTCACCCAGCTCGTGCCTGCTCACCCTCCTGCCCGCGCGCCCGCGCAGCCCCGCCTCCACCACCGCCCTGGCGAGGATGGAATTCGACACCTTCCTGCCCACCACCCTTCCCAGGGCACGGGAGAGCGCCAGCGAATAGAGCAGGTTTGCTATGCTATCCCCCAGCGGCGAGAGCTCCGCAAAGCCGGCTCTGAATCCCAGGAGGGGGTACCCCTCCTCAGTTCTCAAGCTTCTTCTGCAGCTCATCAAACTCCTTCGCAACCTCTTCCAGCACCTGCTTCAGCACAAAGCGGGGGGGCGAGGGTATGCCGTAGTCCAGCTTCCTCGCCTCCTCCACGTAGCGCTCCAGTATGCTCCTGGCTATGCCCGTCTTCTCGGCAAGCGCCTCCAGGTCGGCGTCGAGCAGCTGGTTTGCGGTGGTTATCCCCGCACTGGCGAGCTGCTCCTTGCGCTTGGGGCCTATCCCCGGCACCTCGGTTATCTCCACCTGCTTCTCCCCCTCGCGGGGCACCTCTATTCCCTGCCTCACCCTGAGGTAGACCACCGGCTCGGCGAGCAGAGGGTGGGCAATGCGGTAGGAGGCGGCCTCCACATCCTTGTGGCGGGTGAGGGCTTCTCTGAGCAGGTTGCAGAAGGTGTGGTCCTCGCCGCGAAGCTCAAACTCCATCTCCACGTCGCTCTCCCTTATCAGCTTTATCTCCAGCTTCGCCACCCCCTATATCACTCCCTTGCCGTACTCCGAGGAGTACTTCCGCGACTCATACCTGCCGCAGTTGGGGCACACCAGGCGCCTGCCCTGCAGCTTTAGCGCGATGTTGCAGCTGGTGCAGTACGCCTTTATCGCACCCAGGGGGCGCTCAACGGTGCTCAGCGCAATGGGCACCCTTCGGGTATTTGTGACCTTAGCTAAGACCACATCCCCCACCTTTATCTCGCGGTCTATGTCCTGCACGTAGCTTGAGCGGAGCTGGGAGATGTGGATTGTGCCGTACACATTCCCCGGGAGCTCGCGGTTGCTGCGCACCAGGCGAAGGAGTTTCACCAGCGCAAACTGCTGCTTCACATCCACAACCTTGCATATTGCTATGTCTCCCACCCGGGGCTCGGGTATGGTGTTGGTCTTCGGCTCCACCTCAATTCTGCGCTCCTTCATGTCTATCTTCAGGACACCCGTCAGGGAGGCGAAGATCCTGCCGTTCTCCTCGTAGGTGCCCCTGCCCGGGATGAACTCCTCGCTGAAGCCCAGCTCCTCGCCGGGCACAACAAACTCACCTGCCTCTACCATCTCAAAGCCTCCTTATCCGGTATATGTCAACCTGTATAAACTTCCTGTCCTTCCGGTGGAAGGGGTAGCTCCTGGGCAGCTCAAAGCGCCTCTCAACCACTTCCTCCACCCTTCCGCCGAGAGCGCGCACGTAGCTGTGCACAAACTCCCGCGTCTCGCGCTTGTGAATTGAGTAAACCACCGGCGCAATCTCCAGCGCCTTCCTGAGAAACACCCTGTCGGCACCTCTAACGTGAACCCCAAAAGGCGGATTCTGAACCACCGTCTCTGCTCTCCCGCTCAAATCTCTGACGTCAGCCAGAATAAACTCTATGTTATCGAGAGCAAATTTTTCGGCATTCCGCCTGGCAATCTCCAGCGCATTTGCGGAGCGGTCAACGCACACCACGCGCCTGGCTCCGAGCAGCGCTGCACCTATGCCCAGCCTGCCGGTGCCGCACCCCAGGTCGAAGACCACCCTCTCCGCTATGTCCCCCTTGAGGTGCGCCAGCACCAGGAGCTCCGCTGCCAGCGGCGCGGGCGTGGTGTACTGCTCCAGCTCAATCTCCGGCTCGGCAAAGCCGGAGCACCGCTGGAGCATCATCTCGAGCCTCTTCTTGTCAACGCGCATACCAATCTTTATTAACCTCCGCCTTCAACCCATATCAAGGAGGTGGAAGATTGGCAAGAATTGTTGTAACGGCTACCCACGGTGCGGACGACCCAAACCGTGCCACCCTGGCCTTTCTGGCGGCAAAGGCGGCCAGGGAGGAGGGCATGGAGACCATGCTCTTCCTGATGAACGACGCCGTCCTGCTGGCGAAGAGGGGAACGGCGGAGCACATCCAGGGCGTGGGGCTGGCGCCCTTCTCCGAGGTGCTGGAGGCGGTGCAGAGCCTCGGTGTGGAGATAAAGGTCTGCAAGCCCTGTGCGGAGGCCAGGGGGATCTCCGAGGAGGAGCTGGTCGAAGGTGCAAGCCTGGCGGGGATGTACGACCTGGTAAAGGCTGCCGCAGGGAGCAGCGTCCTCAGCTTCTAGCGCCGCCGCAGGCGGGGGAAAATCGCGGGCACGCGGGAGCGGTAGTCCTCGTAGGCGGAGCCGTGCCTCGCGAGAAGGCGGCGCTCCTCTATCCAGATGCCGAAGGCGAGGTACAGCGTGGCCAGGGTGTAGAGGAGTGCATCCAGCGCCCGAAGCTCCGGCGTCGCCCAGATGAAGAGCAGCGCACCCAGGTACATGGGGTGGCGCACCCTCGCGTACAACCCCGAGGTTACCAGCCTGTCCCGCTCCTCCTCAAGCCCCAGAAACCCCCTCGCGCCCGTCTGGACAACGCTTGCCAGGATTATCACCGCCCCCGCAAGCTTGAGCAGCACCAGGGGGAGCGCCGCGAGGCCCGGGAGGGAGAAGAGCACCGGCGTCTCCTCCCGCGTCGCCAGCCAGTAGGCGGCGAAGGGCAGCGCCGAAAGCACGCTCAGGAGGTTGTAGGCGAGGCGGTAGGCGGCGCCCTTTAAGCCCAGAGCAGCCCCCACCCTGCGCTTGAAAAAGCCGGCAGCCGTGAGGGAGTGGACGAGGGCGAAGAGCAGGAAGAGCAGCGCCAGCGTTGCGTACATGCCCTCATCCCCTGTGGGCGGGAAGCACTATGGTGAAGGTGCTACCCCTGCCCAGCTCGCTCTCGACGCTTATCTCGCCGCCGTGGCGCTTGATTATGTTGTGGCTGACCGCAAGCCCCAGACCGGAGCCGTCCCTCTCCTTGGTGGTGAAGAAGGGGTCGAAGATCTTGTCCAGGTGCTCCTTCCTTATCCCCTCCCCCGTGTCGCTTATCTCAATCTCCACGAAGCCGTTCCTGCTGCGCGTGGTAATGCGTATCTCGCCGCCCCGGGGCATCGCCTGGCAGGCGTTGGTTATGAGGTTCACCAGCACCTGCTGGAGCATGGTCTTGTCCCCCGCTATCTTCGGCACGTCCCCCAGGCGCTTAACCACGCGAACGCGGTGGCTCTCTATCATCTTCTCCATGAAGCCCAGAATCTCCTCTATGGCTGCGTTTATGTCCACCTCCTCAAAGTTCACAAAGCCCTCCCGGGAGAACTCCAGCAGCCCGCGGATTATCTGCGAGGCGCGCTGCACCTGCTGGAGTATCATCTCCACGTCCTCCTCCTTTGCCCTGCCCGACTGCAGGTCCTCCTTTATGAGCTGGGCCAGCAGGTAGATGTTGTTGAGGGGGTTGTTGAGCTCGTGGGCTATTCCCGCGGCGAGGACGCCCAGCGAGGCGAGCTTCTCCGAGATTATGATCTGCCGCTCCATCTGCTTCCGCTGGGTAACGTCGCGGGAAATTGCGAGCACCACCCTCCTTCCGCGGAACTCCATCAGCCGCGCGCTGACCTCAACGGGGTAGGTGCTGCCATCCCTGCGCAGGTGCTCCGACTCGAAGAAGATGCTCTTCTTATCCAGGAGCTCCTGCATGTTCCTTGGGAACACATCCCGCCTCTCCTCTGGCAGGATGTCCTGAATCCTCATGCGCAGGAGCTCCTCCCTGGAGTAGCCCAGCCTCTCAGCGGCGGCGCTGTTCACCTCCAGTATCCTCCCCTCCAGGTCGTGCAGAAATATGGCGTCGAGGGCGCTGTCTATGAGCGTGCGGTACTTCTCCTCACTCTCCCTCAGCGCATCCACGGCACGCTTGCGCTCTATGGCGAAGGCTATGTGGCTCGCGATGGTCTTTGCAAGGCGCACCTCCTCCTCGGTGAAACTGTGGGGGGTGTTGTAGTAGGCCATGAACTTGCCCAGCAGCCTGCGCCGGTACACCAGGGGGAAGAAGCCCAGGGCGCGGATGCCCTCCTCCAGGATTACCCCGCGCAGCTCCTCCGCAAGAGTCTCATCCGAGGCAACGTCGCCGATAAGCACCGGCTCCGGCTTTTCCTCGTCCCGCTGCCAGGGGCAGTGGCCCTCCACCGCACGCCTGTACCTCTCCGAAAGTCCTCGCCACGCCTTGAAGCGCAGCCTGCCCTCGGAGTCGAAGAGCAGTATCGCCGCTCTGTCAGCGCAGAGGGTGCGCTGCAGGGCGTTGAGCGCCTCCCTGTAGATCTCATCGATGGCGCCCGCCTTGCTGACCGCATCCGCCATCTGGTACACCGCCCTGAGCTGCTCCACCCGCCTGCGCAGCGCCTCCTCGGCACGCTTGCGCTGGGTGATGTCCCGCATTATGGATATAAATCCCCTCACCTCCCCCCTCTCGTCCCTCAGCGCCGTGGTGGTGAGCTCCACCGGGAAGCACTCCCCGTCCTTCTTTACCCTCTCGGTCTCAAAGCCGGAGATGTAGCCCCGCTCGGAGGCGAGCTTCATGCAGTACTCCACCTCATCCCTCCTATCCGGGGGCACAATTTCAGAGAGGTGCCTGCCTATTATCTCCTCCTTCGAATAGCCGAAGAGCGCCTCCGCGTGGGCATTCCAGTAGGTTATCCTGCCCTCCAGGTCGAGACTGCATATCGCCTCGGAGACGTTCTCCACTATGCTCGCCAGCATCTTCAGCTCTTCCTGCGCCCTTTTGATGTCGGTGATGTCTATGAGGTTGCCCTGCACGGCGGGTTTGCCCCTGTAGGTTATGGGAACTGAGTAAACCAGCGCATGCCTCTTCTCGCCGTCCTTGCGCACCCCGATGAACTCAAAGCGTGCCGGTCCTGCCTCGCCGCGCATCCTCTTCAGGGAGCCCTCTATGATGTGCCTGCTCTCCGGCGCTATGAGCCTGCGGAAGTCCATTCCTATGAGCTCCTCCCGGGAGTAGCCGGTTATCTCGCACAGCTTCTGGTTGACAAACTTGAAGACGCAGTCCTGGATGATGTATATCCCCGTGTGGGAGTTCTCCACCAGGGAGCGGTACTTCTGCTCGCTCTCCCGGAGCGCCTCCTCGGCGCGCTTGCGCTGGGTGATGTCCCGCATTATAACCTGTATCCCCACCACCTCGCCGTTCTTGAGAATCGGCCTCCCCCTGGCCTCGACCCAGAAGCTTCCCCCCCTCGCGTCCACCACGCGGTACTCCTGGAAGCTGGGCGGGGACCTCTTCGTCCTCACCACCGTCTCAACCCTCTCCCTGAGAATCTGATGAAACTCGGGGTGGATGAACTCCTCCACGCGCCTGCCCACAATCTCCTCCCTGCTAAGCCCCACCCGCTCCTCGACGGCGCGGTTCACCTCCTCTATTACGCCGTCCATGTTGAACACTACAATTAAGTCGTTGGCATTCTCAAATAACTCCCTGTACCTCTCCTCAGACTCTTTAAGCTTCTTTACAAGCTCCCTTAGCTCCGCATCGTCTGCGCCACAGCCCATCTACTCAAAAATTAGCCTTCAAGCTTTTTAAATATTAAGTAGTGGAGGCAGAGGAAAGCGCCCAGGGAAAACACCAGGGGGAGGCGCATCTCCAGGGGTATGCCCACTCCGCCGGGATGAAGCTGCCACGCCTCGAGGCTGCGGAGGCGCAGGTAGAGCAGGAGGTTCGCTGTCAGGAGGAGCCCCGAGCCCCAGGCGAGGAGGCGGCGCTCTCCGAGGCGGTGCAGAAGCAGGAGGAGCAGCAGGGAGCCGTAGCTCAGGAGGAGGTAGTAGAACCTCGGCTCCGTGGCCACGAAGGCGCCCCAGGTGATGCGCTCAAAGAAGTATATCACCACCAGGTTTGCCAGGGCGAAGGGCAGCGCGGTTACTGCAAGCTTAAAGGAGGTCCCCCGGTACTTCTCCCCCCTCGCGGAGAAAACTCCGAGAAGCGCCGCGAGATAGAGGGAGCCCAGGGAGATGTAGAGCAGGGGCAGGTGCAGGTAGAGCAGCTTGTAGCTCGCGCCCAGAAACTCCTCCTCGGGGGCGAGGTAGGCAAGCACAGCCGCCACGCCCGCAAGGGCTGCAAAGGCGTAGGTGCACCTCTCAGCCATTTCCAGCTCTCCTGAACCTCCTCGTGAAGTCCTCCACAAACTCGGCGAACTCGCCCCTGCGAATCGCCCGCCTCGCGTCGCGCATTAAGCGCTGCATGAAGTGCAGGTTGTGCAGGGTAACCAGGCGCATCCCCAGCGCCTCCCCGGAGCGCATGAGGTGGCTCACGTAGGCTCTGGTGTAGTTCCTGCAGGTGTAGCAGGTGCAGCCCTCCTCAAGAGGAGCATCGCTGCGCAAGTGCTTCGCCTTTGTGATGCTGTACTTGCCCTCTCGAGTGTAAACGGCGCTGTGCCGCGCATTGCGCGTGGGAAAGGCGGAGTCGAACACGTCGACGCCCCGCGCTATCGCCTCGAGCACCTCTACCGGAGAGCCCAGGCCCATGAGGTAGCGGGGCTTCTCCTCCGGCAGGGCGGAGATGCTCACCTCCAGCATTTCGAGCATTAAATCGTGGGGCTCGCCTATGCTCAGCCCGCCTATGCCGTAGCCGTCGAACTCCAGCCTTGCGAGCTGCTCGGCGCTCTCCCTGCGCAGGTCTGGGAAGGTTCCCCCCTGGGCTATGGCAAAGAGCTGCTGCTCATCGCAGGAGTGCGTAGCCCTGCACTGCCTCGCCCACCGTGTGGTTCTTGCCACGCTCTCCACATAGCGCTCCCTCGCCTCGCCGTAGGGGGGGCAGTCGTCCAGCGTCATGGCGACATCGCTTCCCAGCGCCTCCTGCACGGCGATGCACAGCTCAGGAGAAAACAAGTGCCTCGAGTTGTCGAAGGGCGAGCGGAAGGCAATGCCCCGCCTCGTAAACTCCGGCCTGAACTCCCGCCTCAGGGCTTGGAAGCCGCCGGAGTCGGTGAAAATCGTGCGGTGGAAGTTCATAAAGCGGTGGAGTCCGCCCTGCCGGGCAATCACCTCCACACCCGGCTTGAGGTACAGCACTAGGGCGTTGCATATTATCGCCTCGAAGCCAAGCTCCAGGAGCTCACCGCTGGCGAGGGTCTTGACGCTCGCCTTCGTTGCCACAGGCATGAAGCAGGGCGTCTCAACAGCACCATGAGCTGTGCGCAGCTTTCCCGCCCTGGCTTTAGTTGCGCCGTCGTCGCAGCTGACGGAGAAGCTCATTGCCCTTAAAACGCAGAGGAACGTCGGCAATCAAAAAGTCTGAATAAAAGCTAAAGCAGGTTACAGAACTCCTCTACACTCATTCCCGCATCTTTTATCAGGTCCCTAAGAGTTCCCCTTTTCACAGGTCTGTTTTTATGCACGGGTATGGTGAGTACCACAGGCGAACCCTCCCTGACCATGATAACATGACTGCCCTTCTGCCTCGCAACCACCCAACCTGCCTTAGAAAAAGCCTTTACAACCTTATCCCCCGTAACAGCAGGCAATTTTGGCATCAGACCACTATCTCTAGGACCTTCTCATTCTTCTTTGCTTTTATCCTCTCATTTAAAACCTCAAGGTAGCCCTCTATAGCCTCTTTAATATTCTCCAGAGCTTCCTCTATGGTATCCCCATGGGAGTGGCATCCGGGCAAAGCAGGACAGCTTACATTGTAACCCCCATCCTCCTTATCTTCCCGTATAATGACTTTGAATTTCATGCTAACACCTGCTCAAAGCGGTAAGCTTAACATATTAAAATTCCTGGAAAAAGCTTATTAATGCTCGCTGCGAGCTTTTCACGTAGCGCAAAGGAGGCATGCTCATGAAGGCTGTTCTCGCATACTCAGGCGGGCTCGACACCAGCGTCTGCGTTAAGCTGCTTCAGGAGAAGTACGGCTGCGAGGTTGTAACAGTTACCGTGGACGTGGGCTTGGCCAGAGGGGAGCTCCGCGAGGTTGAGGAGAAGGCACGCTCTCTTGGCGTAGTGGAGCACTACACCATTGACGCGAGGGAGGAGTTCGCCCGGAAGTACATCTTCAGGGCGATAAAGGCCAACGCGAGCTACCAGGGCTACCCGCTGAGCACCGCCCTAGCTAGGCCGCTGATTGCGGAGAAGGTGGTGGAGGTGGCGGAGCGCGAGAACGCGGAGGCTCTTGCGCATGGCGCCACGGGCAAGGGCAACGACCAGTTCCGCTTTGAGGCTGTGTTCAGAGCGCTCGCGCCGGACAAGAGGATAATCGCCCCCATACGTGAGCTCAACCTCACGCGTAAGGAGAGCATCGCCTATGCCAAGAAGCACGGCATCGCCGTGCCCGTGGATGTGGAGAAGCCCTACAGCATAGACGAGAACCTGTGGGGCAGGAGCATTGAGGGCGGCTCGCTAGAAGACCCCGCCTTTGTGCCGCCGGAGGAGATATACGAGTGGACCCGGCTGCGCAGGCATGAGCCGGAGCTGATTGAGGTGGAGTTTTCCCGGGGCGAGCCCGTGAAGCTCAACGGAAGGGCGCTCGAGCCGGTGGAGCTCATAGTGGAGGCGAACCGCCTGGCGGGTGAGCACGGCGTGGGCAGGATAGACATGATAGAGGACCGCATCCTCGGACTAAAGGCGAGGGAGAACTACGAGTGCCCCGCGGCGGAGCTGCTCATCACCGCCCACAGGGCGCTTGAGGCGCTGGTGCTCACCCGGAGGGAGCTTGCCTTCAAGGCGCAGGTGGAGGCGAGGTGGAGCGAGCTGGTGTACTTTGGGTTGTGGAACGAGCCCCTGCGCCTCGCGCTGGACGCCTTTATAGACAGAACCCAGGAGCGCGTCTCGGGGAGGGTGAAGCTCAGGCTTCACCAGGGCAGCTGCAGGGTTGTTGCGAGGGAGTCGGAGAACGCCCTCTACTCCCTGGAGGCGGTGTCCTTCGACGACAAGAGCCTGGACCAGCGCAGCGTGGAGGGGATGCTCCGCTACCATGCGCTTCAGGCGGAGATGTACTGGCGCACCCTCAGGAGGCGCTAGTGCTCCCCCCTTATGAAGACGCGCACAAAGCCAAGAGCGGCGAAGAGTATTATGGGGCCGAGCAGGATGCCCTTCGCCCCGAGGCTTGCGGTGCCAGCGATGAACCCTATGAGGAGGGGCACCACAGGCACCCTTCCGGAGACGCTGGCCACCACCGGGCGGATTATTATGTCGGGGAGCACGCTGAGCACAGCCACGCAGGTGATGAAGAAGAAGACCGCCTTGGGTGCGCCGTGGGCGAGGTACAGGTAGCCGCTCATCGGCGCGTAGACCAGCCATCCCCCTATGATGGGTATCAGCGTCAGCACGCCTGTGAGCGCCGCGAGAAGCCCCGAGAAGGGCAGGGCGAAGGTGCTGTACACCGCATAGGCGAGTAGCCCGGTGAAGAGCGCCGTGAGGAAGATGCTGTAGACTATCTGCCTGAGCAGCGCATCCAGGTAGCTGAAGTAGGCAACCACCCGCCTGTCGGCGAAGCTATCCGCGACGCCCGCTATGTCATCCGCCTTCACCAGCAGGTATAGCGCCAGGAGTATGCCCAGGAAGAGCTGGAAGAAGGCGCCGCCCAGCGCCTTGAAGAAGGCGATGAGGGCGTCCAGCAGCGTCTGGAAGAGGGCGCCATACCCGCTGAAGCTGGTCAGCAGCGCCTGAAGCTCCTCCAGGCTGAGCTCCCCCAGCCTTGAGAGCTCCTGCTGCAGCAGCAGAAGGTACCCCTGGACGTTTATCCCCGCCATGGCGAGCAGCTGCTTGGCCTCCGGCGTCGAGAGCAGATTCACCGCCTCCACGGCAACCCTGTACACGACAAAGGAGAAGAAGACGATGCCGGGCAGGAGGACGAAGACGACGGTGAGTGGAAGCGACAGCCACCTGCGCCCCAGCCTTGCCTCCAGGCGGGACTCCACGGGGTAGAGGAGGTAGAAGACCACGAGGGCGAGGAGCAGCGCGGGATATATGGGGGCGAGCAGGTAGAGCAGGAGGAGCAGGCCCAGGAGCACAATGCCCGCCAGCAGCAGCTCCGCCACCCGTGCCTGGCTTAAAGTTTTTTCAGCCACTCAGCCACCTCCTGCAGCGTCTGGTTGAGAACCGCCTCGGTGGTGTTCGCCAGTGCC
This sequence comes from Methanobacteriota archaeon, assembly GCA_013152685.1. Lineage (GTDB taxonomy): Archaea > Hydrothermarchaeota > Hydrothermarchaeia > Hydrothermarchaeales > BMS3B > Pyrohabitans. The sequence goes on from JAADFX010000061.1 coordinate 26,548, forward strand.
CGGGCGGCGCTCTTCACCAGCTCGTGGTACGTCCAGACCACAATTACCACAACCACAAGCACTCCCCCGAGGATCAGGATGTACTCCAGGGACACCTGCGCCAGCAACCTCTCAGGCGTAGTCATACAAAACGATAGAAGATTTCTCGGGGGAGCAAAAAAAGCTTTCTAACCGCTGCCTGTTCACCCCACCTCCACGCCGAGCAGCGCCCTGACCAGGATGCCCACCCCGAAGCTGAGGAGGGCCACTCCCAGGCTGATGCCCGCCATCTCCAGGAACCTCCTCCTGAAGGGCAGGTCCTTCGCCACTGAGATGTAGAAGGTGAAGAGGAGGATTATTAGAACGGCCCCGAGGAAGGTCAGGGCAAGGCTGAGGTAGAGGTTCTCAAGGAGCAGGAAGGGCAGGACCAGCGCAACCACCGCCGCCACGTACGCCGCACCGGTGTAAAAGGCGGCCTTGAGGGGGTTCTGGGGACCGCCCTCCGCCCTGACCGAAAGGTACTCCGAGGCGGCCATTGAGAGGCTGGCGGCTATCCCGGTAATGAGCCCCATCGCCGCCACCAGGCGGCTGCTCTGCAGGGCGAAGGTGAATCCCGCCAGGGCGCCGGTGAGCTCCACCAGGGCGTCGTTGAGGCCGAGAACCATTGAGCCCACATACCTGAGGCGCTCCTCGTCTATTAGAGCTATGAGCTGCCTCTCGTGCTCATTTTCGTCCTCAATTATCCTGCGCGCCTCCGGAATGCTCCGGGAGACCTCCTCGTATATCCGCTGGGCGCTTTTCTCGCCCCTCTCAAGAAGCTTCACGCCAAAGGTTATTCCGAAAATTTTCAGGATCAGGGTGTACACCCATATCCTGAGCCTGTCGGGCGGGGCAGACCTGCGGGTGTACCTCTTCCAGAAGTTGTAGTGCCGGAGCTCATCCCCCGCTATGTGCATCAGCACCTCCCTGTTGCGGGGGTCCCTCGCCTCCCCGGCAAGCCTCCTGTAGATGTGGTACTCGGTGATCTCATTCCTCTGGAGGGTGAGCAGCTTTTTTAGCTCCGGCATGCCCCGAGCCTCAGAGTCCATGAGTAACACCTGTTGTTGTTATGCTCCCCGCATATTTAATAATGAGGCTGAAGAACATCGCCCGCCTCTACGGCAGCTGCGGCGGCTCCACCTGCAGGGTGAAGATATACTTCGAGGAGAGGGGGAGGACCTTCTACTGGGACGAGCTGTTTCCGCGCAGGATAAGGCGCTCCCCCGCGGGCAGCGCGGATAGGGAGGAGGTCCGGAAGGTGGTCTCGGCGCTCAGGCGCGAGCTCTCAAGGAGGCGCTTTACCTCAGAGGCCTACTACCTGAGGAAGGCGCTCCGCTCCCTCGGCGGGTAAAAGTATATATACCTCCAGCACCAGTCTTAAAATTGGAGGTAGTGTTATGGGACAGTATTACCACTGTGCAAGGTGCAACACCGTCTTTGAGCACCTGGAGGGTGCCTGGGCCAAGTGCCTGAAGTGCGGCGCCCTGGCGGTGACCCAGGTGGAGGTCACCGGCAGGCACGGCTGAACCCTCCCCTCTTTTATTTTTGCTGCTTTGTTACACGGCACGTAACAAAAGGTTTATATGGCAGCGGGGAGACTCTCTTTCTGCTGAGTGATGTGACATGGCAGTAACGTTGTCCGGGGTTGAGGAGACCTTCGAGCGGCTGGTGAGGGAGATAGGGGGTGAGGTGGTGGCCACCCGGGAGCCGGGGAGGTGCATGAGGAGGCTCCGGGAGGACGCCGGCATAACCCAGGAGGAGCTCGCCAGGCTCATGAAGCTGCGCAGGGAGAGCATCTCCCGCATAGAGAACGGCTCAGTAAACCCCACTCTGGACTACTTGCGCAGGTTTGCCCGCGTGATGGCGGCGCTCAAGATAGTGCGCGAACTCCTCGCCAGGGAGGAGGCGTCGCTGCTCGCCGGGCAGCGCTCCGATTTCTCACCGCGCCTGCTCAGGCTGTGCCCCAACTTCCCTGTGGAGGAGCTGGGGCAGATTTCAGAACTCGGGTTTAAGAGTTACCAGCGCACAAAGAAAAAGGTGCTAAGGAGGGTAAGGTGATGAACATAGCGTGGTTTGAGGATTTGAGCAAGGACGACGTGGCAATAGCCGGAGGCAAGGGGGCAAACCTGGGAGAGCTTGTTAGAGCTGGCTTACCCGTTCCGCCGGGATTTGTGGTGACCGCACAGGCGTACGCCAAGTTCCTTGAGGAGAGCGGGCTGGCGGAGAAGATAAGCGCCGTGCTGAGCAACACCGATGTGGACAACAACGACGAGCTCACCAGGGCGTCGAAGGAGATAAGGGAGATGATAGCCTCCTCGCCAATGCCCGAGGAGCTCAGGGAGGAGATCCTGAAGAACTACAGGGAGCTCTCCAGGAGGGCGGGCAAGGATGAGGAGTTCGTCGCCGTGCGCAGCTCAGCCACCGCCGAGGACCTGCCGGGCGCGAGCTTCGCCGGGCAGCAGGAAACCTTCCTGAATGTTAAAGGCGAGGAGGTGGTGGACTATGTGCGCCGCTGCTGGAGCTCGCTGTTCACCCCGCGCGCCATCTTCTACCGCGAGAAGAAGGGCTTCGCCCACGAGCGCGTTGCCATCGCCGTGGTGGTGCAGAAGATGGTGAACGCGGACAAGGCGGGGGTGATGTTCTCGGTGCACCCCGCCACCGGGGAGAAGGACAAGATTGTGATAGAGGCGGCCTTCGGCCTGGGCGAGGGCGTCGTCTCCGGAACTGTTACCCCCGACCACTACGTGGTGGACAAGGCGAGCAACAGGCTGCTGCACAAGGAGGTGGCGGTGAAGGAGATAATGTTCACCAAGGACGAGAAGACGGGCAGGACGGTGAAGGTGAAGCTCCCGCCAGAGCGCGCGAGGGCGCAGGTGCTCACCGAGGAGGAGATTGCCCAGCTGGCGGAGCTGGGCAAGCGCGTGGAGGAGCACTTCGGCTCCCCCCAGGACATAGAGTGGGCCTACGAGACGGGCGAGCTCTACCTGCTCCAGTCCAGGCCGATAACTGTGCTCTACGAGAAGGAGGAAGAGGAGGAGGCGGAGAGCGAGGCCAGGGAGGTGCTCGTCAAGGGGCTTGCCGCAAGCCCCGGGATAGGCTCCGGGAAGGTGAAGGTGATATTCAGCGTGGATGAGCTGGACAAGATAAAGGAGGGCGACGTTCTTGTCACCAGCATGACCAACCCCGACATGGTGCCTGCGATGAAGCGCGCCTCCGCCATAGTCACCGACGAGGGCGGGATGACCTGCCACGCCGCAATAGTCTCCAGGGAGCTGGGGATACCCTGCGTCGTTGGCACAGGGGAGGCGACAAAGGTGCTCAGCGACGGAATGGAGGTCACCGTGGACGGCACCCGCGGCGTGGTGTACCGGGGGCTGACGAAGGTGAAGGAGGAGAAGCGCGAGGAGGTTGCCGCTGCAGCGGCGCCGAAGCTGGTGACGGCCACGGAGATAAAGGTGAACATCAGCATACCCGAGGTGGCGCCAAGGGTAGCGCCAATAGCGGACGGCGTCGGCCTGCTGCGCGTGGAGCACCTCATCCTGGGGATAGGGAAGCACCCCATTAAGTTCATCCGCGAGGGCAGGGAGGAGGAGCTGGTGGAGAAGATCGCAGAGGGTGTGCGCAAGGTGGCGCAGCCCTTCTTCCCCAAGCCGGTGTGGTACCGCACCCTCGACGCCCCCACCGATGAGTTCCGCGGTCTTGAGGGGGGCGAGGACGAGCCCGTGGAGCACAACCCCATGCTGGGCTGGCGCGGTGTTCGCCGCGCCATAGACCAGCCGGAGCTCCTCAAGGCGGAGTTCAGGGCGATTAAGAGGCTGGTGGAGGAGGGCTACACCAACATCGGGGTGATGATACCCCTGGTGCAGCACCCCGAGGAGCTGCGCAGGGCGAAGGAGATTGCGCGCGAGGTTGGACTGGAGCCCCACCGGGATGTGAAGTTCGGCATAATGGTGGAGATTCCCGCGGCGGCGCTGATTATAGAGGAGTTCATCCGCGAGGGCGTGGACTTCATAAGCTTCGGCACCAACGACCTTACCCAGTACACTCTGGCGGTTGACAGGAACAACGAGCGCGTGGCGAAGCTCTACACGGAGAAGCACCCGGCGGTGATGAAGCTCATAGAGATGGTGATTAAGGCATGCCGCGCCCACGGCGTGGAGACAAGCATCTGCGGGCAGGCGGGCAGCGACCCGGAGGTTGCGGCAAAGCTGGTGGAGTTCGGCATCTCCAGCATCTCCGCCAACCCGGATGCGGTGCAGGCGATAAGGGAGATGGTGGCGAGAACAGAGCTCAGGCTGCTCCTGGACAAAGCGAGAGAGAGCTAGACATGGGGGGCGCCCTTCCGGGCAGGAAGCATTTCCTGGAGGGGCTGCTGCTCCTCGCCCTGGGGAGCGCAGCCGGCAGCCTGGCGGTGACCCTCCTTCACCTCTTCTCCCCCGGGGCTGCGGAGGCTGCGGGCAGCGCCGCTGCCAGCGTGGTCTCGGCGAAGGTGGAGGCGGCGCAGAGCCTGGGTTTAAAGCTGGAGGCGGGGATTCTGCTCTCCAACACCATCGCCCTGCTGGCGGTGCTCCTCTTCCCCGAGCTTGCGTACCGCCTGGAGGGAAGCGGCAGGTTCGCCTACTCCACCGTCCCCAGGCTCATGATGGCGCTCATAGGCTTTGAGAGCATAGGCCTCATGTCCCCTCCCCTCCTGAGCTCGGGGAGCTACCTGCTCTTCCTGCTCTACCTCCTGCCCCACGGCGCCCTGGAGTTCAGCGCCCTTGCAATAGCCTACGCGGTGGTGAGGGAGCGCTCCCCGGCTGTGCCCGGGGCGCTTCTAGCCTTCCTGCTCCTCATACCGGCGGCATACCTGGAGGTGCACCTCTCCCTGAGCTTCGCCCGTGCCGCGCTCGCGCTTCTCGGCTACTCCACCTGGGCTACTCCACCTGATTGAGGAATATCCTCACCTTCACCACTGGGTCAACGGGGTCGTTGCTGTAGATGTACACCTCACGGATGACGTAGCCCTTGAGGTCGGGGTGAACCCCGGGGTCGTAGTACACCTTCAGGGTGGCGCTCTCTCCGGGTGCCAGCTCCGCCTCCCACTCCTCTGGCCCTGAGCCCTGCCCCATGTCCATGCCGAACCTGGGACCCTCCACGCCCTTCACCACCAGCGAGGCGGTGGTGCAACCGCAGGAGGTGGCCAGGTTGGTTATGACGAGCTTTTTGCTGCCCGTGTTCTTCACCTGGAAGGTGGTCACCACCTCAGGACCGCGGACGCTCACGTTGCCCAGGTCTGCGCTCGCCGGCGAGACCTCTATCTGGGGCCTCTCCCTGGGCGCCTTCTTTATCAGGTACTCCCTGAACTCTACCCTGGCTGCCTCGTCCCTGAAGGACTCCACACCGTAGCGCGCCACGTACTTCTCCATCACCTGCATCCTGTCCAGGCCGGCGTCAATTAACCCCGTGGCGTAGCCCTTGCGCTCTATTGCGAGCTGACAGCAATCGGCGCTGATCGGCTGACCGCAGCAGGGGCACTGGAAGGTGTCGTATATCTCCTCGTAGGACACCTTCACGCCCCCGCCGGAGGGCGTCGCCAGCTTCGCCGCGGCTATGCCACCTGCGCCGCCGAGCACAAAAACAGCCACAACCAGGGCTGCCAGCCTTCCGCCGCTCAAGTCTGCCATTGCTGAATATAGGGTGGCTGCTTTTATTTCATTTTTCCCAAATTGCACCGCCGGAAGTATTATATATCGAAAGACGATATCGTTATACGATATCATGCTCAGAGAGTTCTTCCTGGGATTCATAAAGGTGCACATCCTGTACCACGCCAGCAAAGGCAGAGTGTGCGGCGTTGAGATGATGGAGGAGCTGAGGAGGCACGGATATGAGATAAGCCCGGGGACGCTTTACCCCACGCTGCACCTGCTGGAGAGGGAGGGCTACCTGGAGGGTGAGACTCAAGTTGTCGCCGGCAGGAGAAGGCGCTACTACCGCGCCACCGGGAAGGGGCGCAGGGCGCTTGAGGAGGCGCGTGCCAAGATACGCGAGCTGGTGGAGGAGGTGCTGGAGTGATAGAGGTGGCGATGCTCCTCCTGGGGATAGCGCTCGTGGTCTACGGCGCGGAGCGCCTTGTGCAGGGAATCGCCGGCTCCGCGCTCGTGCTCGGGGTCTCGAGCTTTGCGCTGGGCGTAATCCTCGGGGGCTTCGACGCCGAGAACCTGGGCGCTGGCATAGCCGCGGCGGCTGAGGGGCTGCCCGGCATAAGCCTGGGCACCGTAATAGGCTCCAGCATATTCCTTCTCGGTGCGGCGGTGGGGATAACCGCCCTGCTCATTCCGCTTGAGGTAAGAATACCCGCGCGCTACATCCTCCTGACGCTGCTCTCCCCGCTGCCGATGCTCGCCCTGATGCTGGACGGCACTCTCTCGCGCTACGACGGCATTGCGCTCCTCGCAGTTTCCCTGCCGGTGATAGGCTACATCGTCAGGGACTCCAGGCACAGCAGCTTTCTGGAGCAGGACGAGGAGTTCGAGGAGGTGCTGGAGGAGAGGGAAGAGAAGCCCGCCTGGTACTTCCCTGCCCTGCTGCTCTTCAGCCTGGTGGTAATCATCGCCGGGGCGGAGCTCCTGGTGAGGGGCGCAAGGGGGGTAATCCAGAGCTTCGGGATAGGCGAGACCCTCCTCGGGATGGTCTTCGTGGCGGCTGCTGTGAGCTTTGAGGAGGTTGCCAGGATGGTGGTGCCCGCGTGGAGGGGCAGACCCGAGATAAGCCTGGGCAACATCCTGGGCACCGTCCTGTTCTTTGTGCTCTTCAACCTGGGGGTGATAGCGGCAGTTGCCCCGCTTGAGGTGGAGCGAAGNNNNCACTTCCCGGCGATGATGCTGCTGCTTGCGGTGAACTCCGCGCTTATGCTCAGGGGCAGGATTTCCCGCGCAGGGGGAGCGCTGCTTCTCCTGCTATACCTCGCCTACCTGGCGCTGAACTACCTGCGCGGGTAGCGAACATGTTCGCAGATAGAGTTAACTTCTAGTAGGGCAGAATATTAATGTGGTGAAAATGCAGGTGATAGACCTAAGCGAGTATGCCCAGTTCAAGGAAGGGGAGCGCGTGCTCAAGCTGCTCCACGACTCGCCCAGCTGGAGAATAATAAACTTCAACTTCGACGCTGGCACAGAGCTGCCTGTGCACAGCCACGAGGCGGATAGCGAGGTGATGATTCTGGTGCTCGAAGGGGAGGGCTACTTCACCGACGGCGAGCGCGAGGTCGAGGCAAAGCCCGGGAGCCTGCTGATTAGCAAGGTGAGCGAGCCCCACGGGGTTAAGGCAAAGACGCGCATGCGGGTGCTGGTTGCCATCGCCCCGCCCATATAGCTACCTCATCCTTTCCAGCAGAGCGCTGACGTCTGCATCCCGCGGCTCAATGCGCATCTCCTCTTCGTAGGTGCTCCTCTCCTCGCGGTAGAGGATGCCCACCGGTATTTCATCCTCCGCCCGTGCCAGCCTCATGGCCTCGTCGATGCTTTCCGGGGTGTCCTTAATTTTGTGGACCTTCTCCCTGTAGAGCTTCCAGGTGTTGTTGAAGGTCACGCAGGGCTGGAGCACGTCGACGAAGGCGAAGCCCCTGTGCAGAATCGCCTCCTTGATTATCTCCTTCAGGTGAGAGGCGTCGCCGGCGTAGCCCCTCGCCACAAAGCTCGCCCCCGAGGCGAGCATGAGTGCTACGGGATTCAGGGGCTCCTCGGGGTTGCCCTCCGGGGTGCTCCTCCCCCTGAAGCCCCTCGCACTCGTAGCAGTCGCCTGCCCCGTGGTGAGCCCGTACACCGCGTTGTCGTGCACTATGAGCGTGGCGTCGATGTTCTTCTTTGCCGCATGGATAAGGTGCACCAGCCCCTCGTTGTAGGCGTCGCCGTCGCCGGCGAAGCCCACTGCAATAAGCTCCGGGTTGGCCAGCTTTATGCCCGCGAGCATCGCTGGTACCCTGCCGTGGATGGTGTGGAAGCTGCTCAGCGCGAGATAGTCGGCTATCTTGCCGTGGCAGCCCACCCCGGATACCAGCACCAGCCGCCTGAGGTCCACCTCCAGCTCCCCCACCGCGTCTTTGAAGGCCTTCAGGATGCCGAAGTTCCCGCAGCCTGGGCACCACACTATCTTCGCCTGCGTGGCAAGCTTCATCCGAACACCTCCTCCAGCCTGGGCACGAGCTCCCCCGCGGTGAAGGGCCTGCCGTCGTGCCTTGTGATAAGCTCTGCCTCTATGCACGCGTGCTCCCTGAGCAGGGAGGCAAGCTGACCTGTGTAGTTGCACTCCACGCAGGCGGCTCTCTCTATGCTGAGCTTCTCAACCTCCCAGGTCGGGAAGGGCGAGAGGTAGCGCACCTGCACCACCTTTAAGCCCAGCTCCTCCGCAGCCTCCACCGCTGCACCTGTGCTGGAGCCCCAGGTGAACACCACGTCCCTGCCCTCGCCGAAGGTTCTAACCGCCTGCCTCTGCCTGAGCTCCTCGACAATCCCCTGCATCTTCCTCATCCTCTTCTCGTACATCCGGGAGCTAACCTCCGCGTCGTCGGTGGTGAAGCCCAGCTCGTCGTGCTCGTTGCCGGTTGCCTTGAGCACCACCTCCGGAGGGAAGGCGAGCGGGCTAACGCCGGAGTCTGTTATTAGGTAGCGCCTGTACTCCCCAGGCTCGCCGCGGTAGAGCAGCGGCGGCTCCTCCCTCACCCTCTCCGCGTCTATCTCAGCCGTGGTGGCGCTCTCTGAGAGGTACCTGTCCATGAGCAGCACCGCGGGCGTCTGGTAGCGCCAGGCGAGGTTGAGCAGCTCTCCGGCGAGGTAGAAAGCATCTTCTACGTCACCCGGCGAGGCGACAATGCGCGGGAACTCCCCGTGGCCCGAGTGGAGCACAAAGCGCAGGTCCTGCTGCGCGTGCCAGGTGGGCATCCCGGTGCTGGGACCTGAGCGCTGCGACTCCAGGAAGAGCACGGGCACTTCAGCCATGCCCGCAAGGGAGAAGGCCTCCTGCATGAGCGCAAAGCCCCCGCCTGAGGTGCCCACCATAACCCTCGCCCCCGCGAAGGCGGAGCCTATCGCCATCACCGCGGCGGCGATCTCATTCTCGGGCTGCACCACCGTTACGCCGAGCTCCCTCCTCCTGGCCGCGAGGAAGTGGAGCACGGAGGTGGAGGGGGTCATGGGGTAGGCGTAGTAGCACCTCAGCCCCGCCTTCACAGCGCCCAGGGCGGCGCTCTGGTTGCCGTCCAGCAAAGCCCGTGCCTCTCCGGCTCTTTTAACCTCCCGGATTCTCTCAAAGTGCTCCTCCGCGTAGCGGTAGCCCAGCTCCGCCAGCAGGATGTCCTTCTCCGCCTTCTCGCCGTAGGCGTCGCGGTATATCCCGCTGAGGAGCTCAAGCTCCACGCCGTAGAGGTGGCACAGCGCTCCCAGCGCAGCGGCATTCCTGAACACCGGCGGCGCCTTCACCTGCCTGGCGAACTCCCCCATGGGCAGCGCATAACCTTCGTCGAGGCTGAACCCGGAGGAGTCGTAGAGCACCCGCTCCACGTAATTCCTGTGCCTGGGGACGACGTAGTCCTGGAGGGCTATAAGCAGGTCGCCCCTGTCACTGTGGCAGCGCACCTTCCTGCTGCTCACCCTCACCAGAGCCGCGTTGTGCCCGCCGCGTATTAGCGACTGGTACTCCAGGTGCACAAATACGTGGTAGCCGAGCCTCGAAAAAAGCCTCGCCGCGACCATGCCGGCGCCCTTAACACCATCACCTGCCATTCCAGAGATCCTGAACGTGAAGTCCATGCTACCCCCCTTATAGGTTGGCGTGGCGGTAGAAAAAGCTTCCCCCAGTGTGTGCTTTACCCCTGTCAAAAATAGAATTTTTGAAGCACATTTCAATAACAAAAAGTGACTAAAACCAATTCAGACTTTTTATTTGAAGAAATGTTCCAAAAAAATTTATATAGTAATGAGCTCTTAATGCACGTTGCATGCAGGGGGGTGATGCATGAAGCTCCTCCAGTTGGGGCACCTTTTCGCGCTGCCGCTGCAATCTGCTGTTAGGGCTCAGAACCTGGCATTTCAGGAGACACTGTCCTTTCTAGAGGAGTTTGGCACGGAAAAGGGCTCCGCCAGAACTTTCATCCTGCGAACTGAGAGGATGGTTGAGGAGAGAAAAATCGACCCTGAGACGGGGGAGCCAAAAACAGAATTCAAGGCGAAGCCTATAGAGCTGAGCATACCGCTTCTGGCGCTCCTGCCTCCTCCGGTGATGCAGCTCAGGGAGATGGACGTGGAGTTCGGAGTCGAGATTGTGGAGCCGAGGTCTGAGCCCATAAAGTCGCCTGCGGTGCCCGCGGCAGTGAGAGGAGTTTCCCTTGCACCAACTCTCGCCCTGTTTGCCCCTCCTGGAGCGGCGAATCCCACAACAATTAAGGTGAAGATGAAGATCACCCGAGATGTGCCCGAAGGGATGGCCAGGCTTGGCGATGTGCTCGCCGACATGCTGAGCGGCAGGGCTGAACCGCCGGCGGAGGCGCAGAAAGGCCGAACTGGGGGCTCCCATCCTGTTGAGAAAATCCGCGGAATTGGTGCAGAGACTGCAGAGCTGCTCAGGAAAAAAGGGGTCTCCACCACCGCTGACCTAATCACTGCAACCGAGACAAAGGAGGGGGTAAGGAACCTCGCAAAGGCTATAGGTGTCTCCGAAAGGCGCATCCTGGGCTGGAGACGGAAAGCCAGGCTCCTCACTGAGGGAGAAAAATAAGGGGGTGAAGATATGGCAAACATACCGGCTGAGCTTAGAGCGCTCCCGCTGGAGCATGTGGTAGGCTCGCCGCTGGTGGCGGCGATTAAGGCGCAGGCGCTGGCAGCAAAGACCACGGTGGACTTCATAAAGGAGGTGGGCCTCAAGGAGGACACCAGCTGGACAGCAGTGGACGACAACTCCGGCTACGAGGCAAGGTATGTGGAGTTTAAGTTCGACAGGGTGATAGAGGAGAGGGACACCTCCACAGATCCGCCGAAGACTGTGCACAGGGTTGTGCCCTCCAAGCTTACGGTGCCGCTCCTGAGCATCGTCCCAATACCCTACATCCGAATCAGCGACATGACAATAGACTTCGAGTACCACATAAGGGATGTGGAGACCTCAGAATCTACAAGCGAGACCAACATAAGCACAAATGCGAAGGTCGGCGGATGGTTCTACAAGGTCCAGGTTAAGGGCTCCTTTACCTACCGGACGGCGAACAAAAGGGAGACCGACAGGCGCAGCACCCTGAAAATAACCGTGAACGCCGTGCAGGATGAGATACCAGAGGGCCTCGCAAGGGTTCTGGACATGTTAAGCGAGGCCATGAAGGTGGTGCCGCTCTCCGAGGGGACAGTGATACCTGTGCCCGCCGGCGGCTCCGGTAGTGGTTCCGGAGGTGGGTCCGGCGGAGGCGGGTCAGGAGGCGGATGACCTCGGCGCAGTTTGGGGGAGCAACGCTCCCCTTTTAACCTCTTTGAGGCTGATGGCCATGGCTGAGAAGGCAGAGGTCAGCCTGAAAATGGTGGTGGGAGGAATACTCCACGCCCTCAGGGAGGCAAAGTTTCTCGGCGATAGGGAGAGCGCCAGGCTCATGCAGACTTATAAGAGTGACAGCGCATTGTCGGCATTCACAGTTCCAGCCTTTGCCATCTCTGAAGTGGAGGTGGAGCTGCGGTTCGCCGTTGCGAGCCCGCCAGAGGTGCGCAGAAAGCGTCAGGTTGAGGAGATTGCAGACATCAAGGTGAAGATTACACCGGAGGCGCTGAAGGGCCTGGAGCCACACCAAATCAGCACCATGAGAGTTAAATTCTCACCCGTGGAGATGAGGGTGTTTGAGGAATTTAGGGAGTAGAAAAAATGATAACGCGTGATGATGTGATAAGAAACGCTAGACGTTATGTGACAATTCAAAACTGGTCTCCACTGGTAGATGAGCACGTCTTCAGTGCCACAAATCCTGACCACACCTTTCACAGTATATACAGACGAAATGTGCAGTACGACAGCTTTCCTTACTGCTATGGAGGAAATGACTCTGTAACAGGGTTTCTGAACAGAATTCAGAACTCCACCTGTCCCGGAGGAAGAGACAGGTGCCCGCAGGGTGCGCACACTTTTAGCAGGAGGGGAACAAAGCATTGGTATGACCCTCCACCCAGAGGCCTGGGTTATGGGTATAGAGTGCCTCGGAACTTAGCTGGGATAGACTGCTCAGCCTTCGTAAGCAGGTGCTGGGGTATTCGCAGAAGAACCACGACAACACTGCCGCAAATATGCCTGGAAATTGGGCGCTCAGAACTTAAAAGAGGGGACATACTAAATAGGAGGGGCAGTCATGTGCGTATTTTTGAGGGGTGGAGAGGGACGAGAGTTCGCATATATGAGGCTTCAGGGTCATATGGCAGGGTGATGCACCATGACATAGAGTGGGATGACAGGTACACCCCCTACACTCCTTTCCCCCAGTTTCGCATATTGAGGCCTGTGGAAGGCAATGTTGTGGTACCAGACGATTCCCTTGAAGTTGAGATAAGAGGCAGCGGCAATGTTGATGTGATATCTATGACCTTTGGTAATGTGTGTGTCTATCCACGTATCTCAGGCGAAAATCCCCTACGCATCTCCTATACTCCAGAGCACACCCTCACACCCGGCCAATACGAACTCACAATAAAGGCTGTCAATAGAGTTGCTGAGCAGTCTTTTGTTGATAAAGAAAGGTGGGTATTCTTTGTAGAGCAGTGAAACCTAAACCAGCTCTCCCCCCATATGTGTGTTTACAATTCAGTGCGCTGTAGGTGAAATATATATCATGAAAAATCATTACAGAAACAAAAACTTTTTATAGCCTTCGGGAGAGATAATCCAGAGCGCTTGAAAGGAGGTCTGGAATGGCGGAGATAGAGGTTAATAGTGAGACCTGCGTGGGCTGCGGAGAGTGCGTGGACATCTGCCCTGCGGATGTTTATGAGCTTCAGGACGGGAAGTCCACACCGGTGCGCAGGGAGGACTGCATAAACTGCTGCTCCTGCGTGGAGGTGTGCCCCACAGGCTCAATTACCCACGAGTCCTGCTGAGTGCGGAAAGTTAATTAAAGCTGATTTGCGAGTTTTTACTGCAGGTGATGTGGATGAAGGTCAGGGACATAATGCATGGCGTTACAATTGTCGAGCCGTCCACAAGTGTGCTCGAGGTCGCGCGCATTATGAGGGAGAAGAACATAGGCTCGGTGCTGGTAAAGCTCAGCGAGGTTGACTGGGGCATAGTCACCGAGAGGGACATTATAAACAAGGTCGTGGCGAGGGGGCTGAACTTCAAGGAGGTAAAGGCGAGCGACATAATGAGCGAGCTGACAGTTACGATAGACGCCAGCGCGCCCATAAGCAAGGCCAGCGAGCTCTTCAACATCTACCACATCCGCCGCCTGCCGGTGATGGAGAGGGGCGAGATAATAGGGATGGTCACCTCGAGAGACGTTGCAAAGTACTGCATGTTCAAGTCCCTCAGGGCAAAGAAGGAGTACGACAGGGGGAGGGGCTACAGGAGGTAGCTAGAACACCATCATCCTCTCTATTTTCTCCGCTTCGACGCCCGCCTCCTTCAGCTTCAGAGCCGTAATTATGTTCCTTATCTCATTTTCCCTCAGGAAGAGGTGGGCCATCGGCACACCTATGTGGAACCTGTCGCCGCGGAAGGCGCCCTGGTAGAGCCCCACCATGTGCCTGCGCAGCGCAATCTCCAGGGGGAGCACTGAGGCAATGCCCTCATACTCCCTCGCCGCCTCTGCGCTGGCGGGAGCATAGTGCATGTCAAAGGGCAGCTCCCTGCCCAGGGCGTCGTACTCCTTGAGCAGGGAGGAGAGCAGCGGCGCGTAGCCGAAGTTGGGCAGCTCCGTGGCCATCTGCCCCAGGTGCCTCAGACCGAGGATTGCGGTCAGCACCTCACGCCTTACCCTGTAGCTGACGGGTATGAAGTAGGCCTCCGCAGCTGAGACGTCGCTTCCGCGGAGCCTGAAGGCGGTGAGCACATTCCTGAGGTCTATCTCCTTGCCTATCAGGTCCCTGGCAACCGCCCTGTCCCGGGTGGAGAGGGCGCTCACAGCACCCCACAGGTTCTGATACAGGAAGTTGTCCAGGGCGCTTGTGAGCACCGCCACGGGTGCTCCCTCCGCATAGCCCGGGAGGGCCTTTGAGAGGGGCTTGTAGTAGTCGGTGCCCTTCAGAGTCTCCACGAGCTCGCGCACATCCTGGGCCTCTATCATCTTCTGAACCCTGTCCTCCGGCAGGTCCCTGGTGGTGAAGAGGGGCAGAGCCCTGCGAATCACCTCGGCGTCTGCGCCCGCATGCTTGAGGCGCAGTATGGCCTTCACCACCTCACCGCCGAACTTCTTGTAGAGGCGGTCCATCACCGCCCTAGGCTCGCGGCGCAGACCCTTGACTATCCTCTCGTACTCCCGCGCGAGAGCCGAGAGGAGCATGCCCTCCACGCGGAGGATGCTGGCATCCTGGAGCTTGGCGATGTCCCTGCCCACGTGGGTCGACTTCAGCAGCGCCAGCATGTCCTCGACGCTGGCAACCTCTATAAGAGAGCGCATCTCGCTCTGGGTGAGCATCCTGGACCGCAGTGCACCTATCTTCGCATTGATATACGCGTAGTCTCCTGCCGACATGCTCCAGCTCCCTAAAAATTAAAGGGTGGGGGTGTGGTTCAGATTCTCGTCAGGAGCATGAAGGATATAATCAGGCCGTAGAGCGCAATTCCCTCGGCGAGAGCCACGATGATGAGACCCCAGGTCATCATCTCCGGCTTCTCGGAGATCGCTCCGAGCGCAGCCGCACCGGTGTGTCCTATAGCAAAGCCCGCACCGGCCGCCGCCAGACCCACCGCAAGCGCCGCTGCAATGGCGTACATGCCCTTCTGGCTTGCTGCCGCCGCCTGGGCGTCTCCCGCAGCAGCCTCTTCGGCCGCGAAGGCCAGGCCCATGGAGACCACCATAGCTATTCCCAGCACAATACCTAAAGCCGTTACCTTCCTCATACTTTCACCTCTCCTTAATTTTTTGCCTTCTTCTCCTATTTTACTCTTACTCCTTATAGATTACCTTTAGGGGTGAAAAGGGTATGCCGTTGCCATTGTAGAACTTGGAGAATATCTCGTAGAAGTGCAGCCTGAGGGTGTGCACGAAGGAGATGAAGCCCTCCATCACCAGTATTATGAGGTTGCCCAGGATGAAGATGGGTATCCAGAGCTTCGAGGCGGGGCCGCCCACCGCGTACATGGCGTTGACCATCATCATGCTCAGCGCCGCGTGCACCACACCTATAATGGTAATTCGAAGGAAGGAGAGGGTGTTGGTCAGGTACTTCATGGAATTCTCAAAGGTCTCGATGATGGCTATGAGGATGCCCTCCTTCTTTATCAGCCAGCCCTCCACGAATATCAGCAGTATCGGGAGGCCTATGCCCAGGGCGATGGGCAGGGGCTCGAAAGCCTTGGTGAAGACCACGTAGCTACCGCCCAGGAGCGCCCAGATTCCGGGCACCCCGAAGGGGCTCAGCAGACCATGCTTCAGCTCGCCCCGCATCGCGTGGTTGATTATGTTTATTATGAGGCTGAGGATGAGGAGCCCTATGCCCAGGTAGATGGAGAAGTACACCGCCCGCATTATCCTGTTCTCCTCCGGCGAGCCTCCCAGAAGGGCACCGCTGAAGAATTTATCCAGCACGGGCACCTTCACCGGCTCGAAGCTTATCCCCAGGTAGTCCTTGAGCGGCGCCCTGCCGTGGACCTCCTCCGCCTCCAGGCCAAACATGCTGCCGTACATGAAGCCCACCAGGGTGGCCATTATCCCGCAGAGGATGAGCGTCCTTCCGAGCTTCCTGCCCTTGTCGCTCAGCCTTTTCATCTTAAAGCCCATGAACGCACCTATAAGCACGAGCAGCAGTCCCTGTCCCACATCGCCGAACATGAAGCCGAAGATGAAGGGGAAGGTAACCGCTATAATGCTCGTGGGGTCTATCTCGCGGTAGTGGGGCGTGCCGTAGGTTGTGGTCAGCGCCTCAAGGGGCTTTGTAACCTCGGGGTTTACGATGAGCGTCGGCGGTGTTTCCTCCTCCTCGGGCTCCGTAACCTGAACTACACATGCGCCTCCGGTGGCACCCTCGATGATGTCCACCACCTCGTCCACGCGGTGGGCGGGAACCCAGCCGGCGAGGTAGTAGGTGTTCCTGGTCATGAGGAAGTTCTGGTTGGCCTCGTCCACCGTCTTGGCGATGTCCAGGAAGCGCCTGTACCTCAGCAGATTTGCCATCTCCCTCTCGGCTATCTCGCGCAGCTGCTTGAGGATCTCGGCCTCGTCCCTCTCCAGGGACCTCCTGTCCTCCTCAACCTTGCGCTCCGCCTCCTCCAGGGTGTAGGGTATCAGCCTCAGGGGGATGCTGACCTCCTCGAAGCGGTGGATTCGGAGCTGCCTGCTCACATCAGCCTCGTACTTCTTCAGCACTATCAGCACCAGGAGGGCCTGCTTCTTAGAGAGCTGCCTGCTCTCGGCTATGTAGAGGTCTGTCACACCGGCGATGCCCTCCTCAACCGCCGGGACCTCCTCGATGGGGATGACGCCGAAGAACACGGTGGTGTACTTCAGACCCCTGAGGTCCCTAGGACCCAGACCGAAGACCTTCAGCTTCTCCAGCGTCGCCCTGAAGCTCTGGAGCTCCTCCCTCTCCTTCCTCACCTCGGCGAGGCGGTTGTTCAGCGAAAGCACGCGATCCTCCAGGAAGAAGAGGCGCTCCGCAATCTCCTCAAAGGTGCGCTTTACCTCCTCCTCGCTGGCGGGCAGCCTCCTGGCTATCTCCTCCAGCTCCCCCAGGTCGGGCGCCTCCACCTCCTCGGGCATCGCCTGCCTCAGAATCTCCAGCAGGTTCTCAATCTTGGATATGCTCTCCGAGGCCTCTATTCTCACCCAGCTGCCAGTGGCGCTGCGCAGCTTCAGCTTCTCCAGGAGGTCGCCGTTCTCCGAGGAGTCTATAAAGTGGATTACCCCTCTGTCCTTCAGCTCCTTCAGCACGTGGTTCTTGTGCTCCTCCAGGAGCACTGCTTCCAGCTTCCTCATCGGCAGGGGCTTCAGCATGCGTCTACCTCTGGTTCGCCGGGTACAGGTGGGTAAATGTGTTTAGCTGCTTTTAAATTTTTCTGCCAGATTTAAAAAGTTGTTAACCATCTCAGGGTACGAGAGCACGTGCACGTGCATGTAGTTCGCCAGGGTGTTATCCTTCACTATGCCGTCGTGGGTGCCGTCCACACCCTTTCCTCTCTCAACGCGGTACGCAAAGCTCAGCCTCTCAAAGGCCTTAACCCTGGAGTAGTGGAACTCGTGTCCCACCAAGAGATCACCACTCCTGCTTATGGGATTGTCCCGGAGAGCGCGGTTCCTAACATAGCCAAGAGCCTGAAACTTAGCCTTCATTTCCGTGGCGATGGGCAGGAAGCCCACCATCTCGTATTCATGATTATCTCTGGTATTTATACTTTGCCCCAGGTACATGAGCCCGCCGCACTCCGCATAACACGGCCCGCCGCTCTCGCAGAAGTCGTATATGCTGCGCCTCAGCGGGCGGTTGCGCTCAAGCTGCTCTGCCATTACCTCGGGGAAGCCACCACCTATGTAGAGGGCGTCAATCTCCGGCAGCGCGGAGTCGCGGAGGGTGTCTATGGGCACTAGCCTCGCCCCCTGCGCAGCGAAGGCGTCCAGGTTGTCCTGGTAGTAGAAGGTGAAGGCCACATCCCTCGCAAAGCCCAGCGTAACCCTGGGCTCCCTCGGCTGGGAGAAGAGAGGATTGGGAGGCACGTCCTCCAGCTCTGGCGCCCCTCTGGCGACCTCCACCAGCGCCTCCACGTCTATGTGCTCCTCCACTATGCTCGCCAGGTTGTCGAAGAGCTGCTCGAGTCTGTCCTTCTCGTAGGCGGGGATTAAACCAAGGTGGCGCTCGGGTATCTCTATGCCGGGATTCCTGGGCACGGTGCCGAAGACGCGCATCTTCGCGAGCACCTCCACGGCAGTCCTCGCCTTGTACGCATGCCTGGGGTTGCCCACGCGGTTCAGTATGACGCCGGCAAGGTCCACCTCGGGGTCAAAGAGCCTGTAGCCCAGCACAAAGGCGGCTGCAGTACGTGAGATTCGCTCCACGTTGGCGACGAGCACCACGGGAGCCTTAATGACCTTGCTCACCTCGGCGGTGCTGCCTTTAGCATCCACGGCGTTGTGGCTGTCGTACAGCCCCATGGTGCCCTCGATTACCGCTATGTCAGCGCCCCTGGAGTTCCTCACGAAGGTCTCTAAGATGTCCCCGTCGCTCATCATGTAGCCGTCCAGGTTCCTGCTCACCCTCCCGGTTGCGAACAGGTGGTAGCTGGGGTCGATGAAGTCGGGTCCAACCTTGAAGGGCGCCACGCGGTAGCCGCGGTTGCGCAGGGCGCGCATCAAACCTATGCTTATCACCGTCTTGCCCGCCCTGCTCGAGGTGCCCGAGATGAGAATGCGCGGTATGTCCATAACCGAGCCTCTCCGCCTTGCGGTCGCCTAACGTAGCAAAGCAAAACTGTATCTACACCTCCACGGCGTAGATCTCCCTGCCCTCCTCCACGTAGCTGAGCAGGGCATCGCCTATTTCGCTGTTCTTCGCCAGCTTGACCTCCCCCTTCCTGCCAATGGTAGCCGTGAAAAGGTAGTCATCGCCAGCGTAGAACTTCATCATCCTGCCCGCGAAGCCCTTGCCCACAACCAGGTGAATGTAGTGTTTCGTCTCCGCCACGTCCACGGGGATGCGGGCAGCCTGCTCCGGCTGTGCCCTCTCCGCGAAGGTGCGCACATCTATGGCAAGGCCCAGCTTCTTCTCCAGCGAGGCGATGCGCTTGCCACGCTTGCCTATCAGCGCCGGGAGGTGGCGCTCGTCCACATACACAACCGCCCTGCCGTCGCTCACCTCCACCTCAACCGCGGCGCTGCTCGGCAGGCGGCGGCGAATCTCCTGGAGCACGCGCTCCGAGGCGAGCCTCTCCACCGGCTTGGCCTCACGCAGCTCGCCCACGGGCATGACGATGGTCTCCTCGCCGAAGGTGTATATCTCATACTCGGTGCGGTCGCTCTCGAAGTCCTTGACCTCAATCACCGGCCTGGCGAGGTCTGCCTCGGTCATGCCAGCGGGAACCTTGACGGAGAACACCACCTTGTAAACCTTCTCCACCCTCCCGTCCTTTATGAAAATCACAGTGTCCACAATCTGGGGAATCATTCCCAGCTCCACCCTGCCGATGAGGCGCTGCAGCGCGTCTATGGCCTTGGTTGCGTGCACAACGCCCACCATACCAACGCCCGCGAGGCGCATGTCGGCGAAGATCCTGAAGTCCCTGGTCTTGCGCACCTCGTCGTAAATCGTGTAGTCCGGGCGCACTAGGAGCAGGATGTCGGCGGTCTTCTCCATGTCCCCCTCCAGGGGGGCGTACTGGGTTATCTCGTCGCTCACCTGCAGGTCGCGGGGCGACTCCATGGTCTTCACTATCTTGCCCAAGGAGCGGTAGAACTCCGCCAGGGCCTGGGAGAAGGTGCTCTTCCCCGCACCAGGTGGCCCGGCCACGAGTATCCCCTCGGCGCGCTCCCGGAGGCGCTGCAGGAGCCTGTCGCTCAGCCTGTAGTCCTCCAGGGAAACCTGCGCAATAGCGCGCACGGCGGTGATCTCAAAGCCGTCGCTGAAGGGCGGCCTCGCTATTGCGATGCGAATCTCGCGGAGCTGCACCACGCTCGCGCCGCGGCGCTCTATCTCAATGAAGGAGTCGGGGTCAACCTTCGCGTACTCCAGAATCTCCCGCGCAAGCTTTGCCAGCTCCCTCTCGGTGAGGGGCTTCTCGCCTATGGGCACGAGCTTTATGTCCCCAGGCTTGCCCTTCTTTGCCAGGGGCACAACGCGCTCCCGCAGGTGCACCGACATCGTGGAGTCGTCGAAGTACTTCAGTATCCCCAGCTTTCGCTTCACCCGCTTCGCGCGCAGGTACTTCACCTGTATCCCCTTTACTCGAGCCACCATCGCCTGCACCCTGTCGCTGGTCACCAGCACGCCGCCTACCTCTTTTGCCACGTTGCGTATTATGTCGTCGATGAAGCGCAGCTCGTGCTCCTTCGGCCTTGTCCCGTAGAACTCCAGGGTTATTGCCCCCGCCTCCGCACGCTCGCGCAGCGAGGCAAGCTCCTCCAGACCGTTGAAGCCGCTCTCCTTGCCCTGGTTTGCCTGGTGCTCCAGCTCAGCCACCACCGCCTCGGGCACCACCACGCGCGCCCCGGCGTACTCCTTATTCTTTATGAGCTGGGTTATCCTTCCATCTATTATAACCGACGTATCAGGTACGAGAATCATCCTCTACCTCCGTAAACTTTCTCGGGGTCGAAGAGGCGCTCCCCCTCAGCCTTCCACCCGCCATCGCGGAGCACGCGGTGGAAGCAGCTTGCGTAGCCCTCGTGGCAGGCCGCGCCAAGCTGCTCCACTCTAAACAGCAGAGCATCGCCGTCGCAGTCCAGGCGCACCTCCTTTACGGTCTGGAAGTTGCCCGAGGTCTCGCCCTTGACCCATAGCTTTCTGCGGGAGGTGCTGTAGTAGGTCATCCTCCCTGTTTCCAGCGTCTTCGCGAGAGCCTCGCGGTTCATAAAGGCCACCATCAGCACCTCCTGCGTGCGGTAATCCTGCACCACCGCGATGGCGAGCTCCTCTCCCGCAAGCCTCACCCTGAAGTTGACCTTCTCAAGCAGCTCCTCCATGCTATCACTTAACTTTATTGTCCCCCACCTTTATTACTGTTATTCCCGCGCGGCGGCTCTACCCCGCCTGCACCCCCTACCTCAGGCACCAAACCACTGCCGTAGGAACCAGAACCTCCAACACGGGCGGACTAAACCTGCTCCACCGCCTCCAGCACCAGCTCCGCGATGTCCTTCACCTCGAGCTTAACTCCGGCCTCGGCGACGCCCTTCTTAAGCACGCGCTTGCAC
>JAADFX010000062.1 GCA_013152685.1 Methanobacteriota archaeon
CATACTGGCATCCCCATAGTGAAAATTTAAGTTCACATGAGAAGGAATTTCCATCTATAAAATTGGATGGTGAGGCAAGCTTCCCAGTAGTGAGGATGACACCTGATCCACCTCAAACTTAATCTTGTGTCTTAGCTCGTCCTGCACCTCTAAAAACTCAGCCTTTTTCTCCACTACTCTGTATGGTAATGAATTCGGAAGGCGCTCCAAGCTCCTCCGGGATTATCTCGCGGTAGCCCAGAAGCTCGTTTAGCGTGAGGTTGGTCAGGTTAGCCATGTACCCCCTATAAAGCTCTGGTCCATTATCATATCAATAAACTCCGTGGCATTAAAGTTCACCGCCTAGCTCAGGTTCACCTTCGCAGGGTGGTGGCGGTACCACCAGAAGCCGGGGCTTAAATGCAATAGTTATTGAAATTTACCTCAATCACGCCCTACTGCATCCCCATGCCCCTCATCAGCCTGGCGAGCTGCCTCATTCCGCGACCGCGGCCCTTCTTTAAGCTCTTGAGCGCCCTCTTCATGGTGTTGTAGTACTTCAGCAGCTCCTTGACCTCCTCCACCTTGGCGCCCGAGCCCAGGGCGATTCTGCGCATTCGGGATGAGTTTATTATCCTGGGCTTCTGCCTCTCCTCCCTGGTCATGGAGTCCATTATCACCAGGAAGCGCCTCATCCTCGCCTCCGTAAGCTCCGCCGCCTCCTGTGGCAGCGCCATTCCAAGACCTGGAATCATCCGCATCACGCTAGCGAGGGGGCCCATCTTGTTCAGCGACTCTATCTGCGCATAGAGGTCCTCCAGGGTGAACTCCCCCTTGAAGATCTCCCTTGCCTTTTGCTCATCAATTGTCTCCTTCGCCTTCTCCAGCAGGCTCTGCAGGTCTCCCATGCCCAGCAGGCGGGAGATGAAGCGCTCCGCGTCGAACACCTCCAGGGCGTCTGTGCCCTCGCCTGTGCCCACGAATCGAATTGGCGCTCCCGTCTCCGCCACCGCTGAGAGCGCACCACCACCGCGGGCGGAGCCGTCAAGCTTTGTGAGCACCACGCCGGTTATGCCGATGTGCTCATTAAAGGCCCTCGCCTGGGCGCCCGCCTGCTGGCCCAGGTTTGAGTCTATTACCAGAAACTTCTCATCCGGCTGGAAGACCTCCGCCAGGGCCACCATCTCTGAGAAGAGCTCTTCCTCGCTCCTGTGCCTCCCGGCGGTGTCCAGGATTACAATGTCGCTCTTCTCAGCCTGCGGCAGCGCCTCCTTCACCACCTCCACGGCGTCCCTCGCGTGGGGTGAGCCCAGCACCCTTATGTGCAGCGGCTCCACCAGCTGGGAGAGCTGCTCGTAGGCAGCCGGACGGTGGGTGTCGGCGGCTATCACAGTGACGCTGAGGCCGCGCTTCTGGAAGTACCTGGCGAGCTTTGCCACGGTGGTGGTCTTGCCGGAGCCCTGCAAACCTACGAGCATTATCCTGGCCCTCTGGGGCAGGGTGTAGCCGTCGCCTCCCCCCAGGAGGTTCACCAGCTCCTCGTAGAGCACGCGGATGGTGTGCTCCTTCCTGCTCAGCCCTGCGGGCGGCTTCTCCTTCAGGGCGCGCTCCTGCACCTTCCTGGAGAGCTCCATCACAAGCTTAACATTCACGTCGGCGCTCAGGAGGGCGCGCTGGAGCTCGCGCACCACCTCGCGCACCAGTTTTTCGTCCACCAGCCCTGCGAGGGTTATCCTGCGTATCACCTTTCCAAGAGACTCGCCCAGCTTCTCCAGAGCCATCGCCACCTCCCAGAATCTTACCTTTAAAAAATCTTTATGAGACTGTGGGCGAATTTTAGGAAAATTTTAAATAATCCGCAACGCCTAAAAAAACTGTGAAGAAGGAGGTCGCCTGAGATGGAAGTGGAACTGCCGGAAGTTGGGAAAGTGAAGGTTGACAGGGTGGTGGACTGCAAGGGCATGGTCTGCCCCAGGCCGCAGCTGGAGGTCAAGCGCGCCGCCTCGCAGATGAAGGAGGGTGAGGTGGCGGAGGTGCTGATAACCAACCCCGCCTCCGTTGAGGCGGTGCCGGGGATTCTCAAGAAGACTGGGTGCACACTGCTGGGGAAGCTCAAGGAGGGCAATGTCTTCAAGCTGTACTTTAGAAAGGGTACATGACCCATGATGTGGAGCAGTGAGAGAAGGCGCACCTTCATTTCTCGACTTGCAAAGCTCCTTTTCGGTGCTTTTTTTGCCATGTCCATCGTCTCCGCCTTTAAGCTGAAGCAGGGCGCCCCGGAGCGTGTTGTGCCCCTGGAGCTCCGGCCCGTGAAGGTTGCAAGCCTGGCGGAGATAAAGCAGAGGGGGTATGTGGCCTTGTCTGTAGGGGGCACTCCGGTGCTGGTGTTCCCGGTGGGGGAGGAGCTCCGCGCCTACGATGCCACCTGCCCCCACATGGGGTGTCCCGTGAGCGGGAGGCGGCTGCTTGAGGAAGGGGTCCTTGAGTGCCCCTGCCACGCCTCCACCTTTGATCCCGCCACCGGGGCGAGGCTCTCCGGCCCCGCACCACGTGGCCTGAGACAGCTTCCCCTGGAGGTGCGCAACGGGCAGGTTTATGTTCTGCCCGCCTAGGCCTCAAAGAGCATCGCCAGGAGCTGGACAGTGCCCATTCCCGCAATCAGCACAATCAGCGAGCTGAACACATCACGGATTCGCTCACTCCTCTGCAGCTCGGGCATGAGGTCGGTGGTGGCTATGTAGATGAACCCTCCGGCGGCCAGCCCCAGAAGCGCGGGTGTTAGCTCCTCCACCAGCGACGAAAAGACGAGCGCCATGCCGGCGCCCAAGAAGCTTATCAGCGCCGTAAGGAAGTTGAAGAGCAGAGCCTTCTTCCTGGAGAACCCGCCGTAAATCAGAATGCCGAAGTCGCTGATTTCCTGGGGCACCTCATGCAGGAGAATGGCGAAGGTGGTTATAACTCCCAGCTCGAAGCTTGTGAGGTAGGCGGCGGCGATTATGGCGCCGTCTATGAAGTTGTGCACCCCATCGCCCAGCAGGTTCAGGTAGGTGAAGGGGTGTACCTCGCACCTCTCCTCGTGGCAGTGGTGCCACCTTATCACACCCTCGATGACGAAGAAGAGGACTATGCCCATGAGGGCGTAGCCCATCGCGGCGTCATCCAGCTCTGCCGCCTCGGGCAGGAGGTCGAGAAAGGCGGTGGCGAGCAGCGTGCCCGAGGCGAAGGCAACCAGGCTCCTGAGAAGCCTTCTGAGGACCTCCTGCCTAAGCGCCAGGGTGAATACTCCAACCAGGGAGACGATGCTGGTGAGGAATACGCTGAGCAGTATTGCAATCCACACATCCATAGCCATGTATTACACCCGCTAACATTTAAAACAATCCGCAGGCGGCAGGCTTATATATGAGGCGGGCCAAGGTTGTTCTGGTGCCGCGATGGGCTCACAGGAGGCAAAGTGGCGGAGTGCAGCACTACTCCTGGGTGTTCTGCTGGTTGCGTCGCTGGCCTGGGGCTACAGCCGCCTGCCCGGGGGCTATGTTGCAGTGCCCCAGGAGGAGTATCAGGAGCTGAAGAGCAGTGTGGCCTCGCTGGAGCAGGAGAACCTGAGGCTCAGGGAGGAGGTTAGGCAGATAAGGGCTGAGGTGGAGAAGCTCAGGGGGAAGACGGTTGGGGACTTTATATTCACGGGTGAGGAGGTGTGCGCCTCCGATGGCAGGCCGGTTGTGTACTTCTTTGGCACCAGCTGGTGCCCCCACTGCCGGTGGGAGAAGCCGATAATAAAGAAGGTGGCGGGGGAATTCGCCGACAGCATCGACTTCAGGTTTTATGAGCTGGATCTAAAGCTGGCGCCTGAGGAGGACATGAAGGTCTTCAGGAAGTTCAGCCCGGATGGAGCCGTTCCCACCATCGTTTTCGGGTGCAGGTACTACCGCGTCGGCAGCGGCGAGCGCTTCGGAGAGGAGGGGGAGGAGGAGGTGCTCCGCACTCTTATGTGCAGGCTGGTGCCGGAGAGTGAGCAGTGCGCCAGGTACTCTGGGATAGTGGCAGCAATACCGTAAGAGTATTATATGGGGTGGAGACAACTTTCTTCTATGCGTACCACGTCCCTAACGCTGCTCATTCTCCTGCTCCTGGGCCTGAGCGGGTGCACCGCCCTGGGTGAGAAGCACACCATAAAGCTCGAAAGCGAGGTTACCCCCAGCAAGGTGAGCCTGGATGAGCCAGAGGACATAGTGGTGAAGGCAAAAACCACGAACATCGCCGATAAGATGGTGACGGTGGAGGTAAATGTGGTGGAGACGGAGGGGCTCAACATAACCAGACCAAAGAAGACGACCTTCAGGCTAAAGCCCGGGGAGAGCAGAATCGTCGAGTTCAGGGTGAGCCTCAACGAAGACGCCGTGCCGGGTGACTACAGGATAGATGTGCAGGCAAAGACCACAGAGGGGGATGTGGTGCTCGACAAGGCCAAGCTCAGGGTTTACAGAAAGAAGGCGCTGCTGTGATAAATTTTTACCTCGGGAAGGTAGGCTACATAGCTAGGGCCCGTAGTCTAGCTGGTTATGACGTCGCCTTGACACGGCGGAGGTCCGGAGTTCGAATCTCCGCGGGCCCATCCATCGCCACTATCCTAAAAACGGGGGAGTTACATCCGCCAGGTCCTGCCACGGGGGCACCTTTGCATAATTATATAGGCATTTATTAATCAAAGAGAATGTTTCCGGGAATCGAATGTTTAATTAATAAACCACCTAGAATTCATAATGCGAGGGTGCAAAACAGTGAGACTTTTTACATACCTTTATATCTAAATTGAAATTTTATTTCCGCAAAGTTTAATAACGGAAAGGCTCTAAAAGAATAAAATACCAGCGTGGGATTGAGAATGCCCATGGTAAGTTGCCAGCTTGCACAATGTCCACAGGTTATTTGCTACCGCGGTGAGTTTGTGTTTAATTCTGTGGATTTGCCGCGTTTTGGCACCTCCGGGTTGCACCGGAAGGTTCGTCCACTCGGGGGAACCGGTGAATGAAGGAACTGCTGGAGGTTATAAGGAGGATAGACTCTCTGGCACTGCACACTCCCCTTGAGGACTTCCTGGAGGGGGTGGCAGAATGCATAAGGGAGAACTTTTCCTGCAGGGCGTGCTCCATAGAGGTTGGTGCGAATAGCGTGCTGGAGTCAGGTAGCCACGGTGGGGATGGCTCCCTTGTCATACCCCTTGCATCCGGCGGGTCCGCTCTTGGGAGAATAAATGTGGTGTCTGACAGAAAGATGGGCAGGGATGAAAGGACAGCCCTGGAGGCGGTTGCCACCCACCTTTCGGCTGTCCTCACCCTCAGGCACCACTCGGAGAGGTACAGGACGCTGTTCGACTACATACCTCACCCGGTTGTTTCGGTATCCTCCGACGGCAGGGTGACGGACACAAATCCCACCTTTGACATGCGCATCCAGTGCTCCGGGGGCTGCGTGGGGAGGCGCATCTGGAAGCTGATTCACCCGGGGGATGCGGAGGGGGTGAGGCGCGCAATTACCGCAGCGCGGGGCGGGGAGCGGGCTGTGGTCGAGGCGCGCCTGATGACCGGTGATGGCGACTTCATACCCACGGAGCTTACGGTAATCCCCGTCTCTAACGAGGTGCTGTGCGTTTTCACCGATATAGGTGACAGGAAGAGGCTTGAGGAGGCGGAAAAGAGGCGGATGGCCAGGTTCTACTTTGAGGAGGGGTGTGTGTATCTCGCCAGGGAGCATGCACTGTGCTCCTCGGCAGAGGCCTTTGCCGACCTGCTCAACATAGGCTACAGCGGTTTTGTGATCTCGAGCAGGAATGGCGATGCGCTAAGGGGGGTTGTGGACGCCGACCACATATCAGTTACCCTGCCCGCTGAGCCCGGGTTGATAGAGGAGAGGCTCAGAGGCCTTCCCAAGAGGAGTGCCGTGCTGCTCGACGGTCTTGAGCAGCTGGTGCACCTGCACGGCATAGGGGAGGTGCTCTGCTTTCTCAGGAACCTATCCGAGATAGCCGCGGAGCGCAGCCTGGTGGTTCTGATTTCTGCTGACCCGAGGCTGCTCAGCGATAGGGAGCTGGGGATCATAGAAAAAACCCTGCCTGAGCTGGAGCCCCTTGACGGTGAATTTGTTGATGAAAGCATATACGATATACTGGAAATTATATACAGCAGGAATGCATACGGTCGCATGCCCAAGTACAATGACATATGCAGAGAGGCGGGGCTGAGCAAGCCGACGGTGAGGAAGAAGATAAAGTTTCTCCTGTCCCGGAACTATGTGACGGAGGTCAGGAGGGGGAGGTGCAAGCTCCTGCACATAACAGAGAAGGGCATAGGCCTCATCAGGAGGCACAGAAGAACCCTTCCACGGGTGGCGGAGCAGATTGAGGGCTTCGGTCCCGGAAGCTCATGAGTTTGCGGCGATATTTTCCCTTTCTTTCCCTTTTCCTTTCACAATCCACATATATAGGGAAAATGGATAAGATGCTGTCATGGGGCGTCCACATGCCGCAGATGTAAATGCCGCTTTTGCCCGGGCGGGTGACTCTGCTGCATAGCCCGCTGAGTACTGCACAACTGTAAAAATCCGGGGTAGGTGCCTGCAAAATGTGCAGCATCACGGCTGACAGGAGGAATTTGAGGTTTTCTGGAAGGCAGCTCATTTTTGCACTGGTAATGTTTACTTTGCTGGCTTCCCAGGCAAGTGCTGCGGTCTACCACACCAATGAGATTATAGCCAGCAACACCACCTGGGCTCCGGGTGTGCACGTGGTGCAGGGGTATGTGACTGTGAACGACAATGCTGTACTCACCCTTGAGCCTGGTGTTGTTGTCAAGTTTGCGGCCAATGCCTACATGAACGTTATTGGCACTCTGAATGCCACCGGCAACTCTACAGATAAGATTGTCTTCACCTCTCTCAGGGACGACACTTATGGTGGCGACACCAATGGCGATGGCAATTCCAGTGCTCCTTCTCCCGGTGACTGGCAGTACATCAACTTCGACGGCTATGGTGCCAATGAGGGCGTGGGCATATTTAAGAACTGCGTGGTCAGGTACGGTGGCGCCGGCGCCAAGTACTCGATGCTCTACTCCTACTACTCGGACTCCTTCACCGTTGAGGGCTGCTCTGTTGAGCACAGTTCAACGTCTGGTTTTGTCAGCTCGTATTCAAGTCCCGTGGTCTCGGGTTCTGCATTCAGAAACAACAATCACTCGGGTATTGCAGCCTATTATGGTGCTCCCCTGCTCCAGAACAACACCTTCCTTGACAACGGAGGTTACGCAGCCTATCTCCAGTCCGTAGCTCCCACCAGCTACCTCAACAATACCGCCAGGGGAAATGGTATCAACGCCATTGGACTGAGGTGGGTAACTGTGAGTTCCAACCTGAGCCTGGATTCGAGCATTACCTATGCTGTTCTGGAGTCCATGACCGTCAACGACAATGCTGTACTCACTCTGGAGCCTGGTGTTGTTGTCAAGTTTGCGGACAATGCCTACATGAACGTTTTAGGCACTCTGAATG
>JAADFX010000063.1 GCA_013152685.1 Methanobacteriota archaeon
GGAGGTGAGCTTCTCCGCCGCCTCGCCCTCGTCGAAGGGCTCAAAGGCCAGAAGCTCCCCCTCCTCTGAGAAGAGGAACACCCCCAGCACATTTCTCGCACCGTAGGCGGGCATGCTAATCCCTTGCACCCGGGCTATTTATTTGTTTTCACTCTCAATAATATTTTTATACGGTACCCCATCACCTTAGAAGAGCTTGATTCTCACTTCTGATTCTGAAGGTGGAAGAAATGGGTGCATATAAGTACATTGCCATGGCCTGGAAGTCTCCGAAGGGAAGTTATGTTTACTCACTGCTCCGCCAGCGCCTGCCGGAGTGGCGCCGTGAGGGGAGTGTTGTGCGCGTGCCAAAGCCGCTTCGCCTGGACAGGGCGAGGGCCCTGGGCTACAAGGCGAAGCCGGGCATAATTGTGGTCCGCGCCAGGATACGCAAGGGCGGGCGCAGGAAGGAGCGCCCCCGGGGAGGGCGCAGGCCAAAGCGCATGGGTGTGGTGAAGTTCACGCCAAAAAAGTCGCTGCAGTGGCTGGCCGAGGAGCGCGCCCAGCGCAGGTACCCAAACCTGGAGGTGCTCAACTCCTACTGGGTTGGCAGGGACGGAAAGTACGAGTACTTCGAGGTGATAATGGTTGACCCCCACCACCCGGCGGTGCGCAGCGACAAGGAGCTGGGGTGGATCTCAGGCAGCGCCCACCGCGGCAGGGTGTTCCGCGGCCTCACCAGCGCCGGCAAGCGCTCCCGCGGTCTGAGGAATAAGGGCAAGGGCGCCGAGAAGCTCAGGCCCAGCATAAGGGCGCACCAGCGCAGAGGAAAGTGATGCGCATACTGGGTGTGAAGGCGACCTGCTTTGTCCACGCCACCGAGGAAGAGGAGAGGGTAAGGCAGGCGCTACTGGGCATCTTCCCTGGCGAGGTTGAGCTCAGGCGCACCGAGGCGAGGGGCCAGTTCGGCAACCCCATAGTTATCCTGGAGGCGGAGCTGAGCAGGCAGCGGGAGATCCGCGCCTTCCTGGAGAAGCTCCTGGGCGGGCTCCCCGCTGAGGAGGTGCGCAGGCTGCGCGACGAGGTGGAGCGGCGCTTCGAGGGGGGCAGGTTCTACATCCGCCTGGACAAGATGCACGCCTGCTCCGGGAGGCTTCGCCTGGGGCAGGGGATTCAGGTGGTGCTCACCGTGACCAGCTACCCCTACAGCGAGGAGGAGATAAAGTCGGGGCTCAGGAGGCTCCTGGGAGGTTAGAGATGTTCACCGACCTGCGCGTCCACTCCCTGCTCTCAGACGGCGTTGACTCGCCGGCCAGGCTGAGGGAGGAGGCAGCGCGGCTTGGCATTGCGCTGGGGCTCTGCGACGGCGTGGTGCACGAGGGCATGATTTCAGGCGTCGAGGTGAGGGCGGAGAGCAGGCGGGAGCTCCTGAGGGCGCTGCGGGGGGTGAGCAGGAAGTTCGACTACGTGGTGGTGCACGGCGGCGACGCGAAGATAAACCGCGCCGCGAGCAGGGACTCGCGCGTTGACATTCTGGCGCACCCCTACAGGGGCAGGCGCGACTCGGGAGTGGATGCCGTCATCGCCAGGCAGGCTGCGGAGAGCGGCGTGGCGATTGAGGTAGACCTGGGGAGCATAATCTCGGCCAGGGGCTTTGCCAGGGTGAGGCAGCTTCAGAAGGTGCACCGCATCCTCACGCTGAGCAGGAAGTACGGCTTCCGCATAGTCGCAACCTCCGGTGCGAAGAGCAGGTACGAGCTGCGCAGCGAGAGGGAGGCGGAGGCTATCCTGGTGAGCGCCGGCTTCACCCCCGAGGAGGCGAGGCGCGCCCTGGAGGAGGTGCCCCTGAGGCTGCTGGAGAGGCGGAGGCTTGCGAAGCAGGAGATTTCCAGGGGGGTGAGGCTGGTTGAAGATTAAGGCCCTGCCCCCAGCGCTCAGGATGAGGAAGCGCTACATCGCCTTCTGCGTCGAGAGCGACAGGGCCTTCTCCAGGGAGGAGGTTGCGAGGGCAATCTTCAGCTCTGCCCTGAGCATGTTCGGCGAGGCGGGGGTGGCGGAGATGAGCCTCACCCTGCTCGACTTCGACGAGGGGGAGCAGGAGGGGTTTGTGGTGTGCTCCCACCGCAGCGTTGCCCAGGCTATAGCCGCCCTCAGCCTGGTGAGCGAAATCTCGGGCGAGAGGGTTCACCTCCGGAGCCTGGGCACCAGCGGCACGGTGAGGGCGCTGAGGAGGAAGTTTTTAAATAGGAGGAGGCACTTTATAAATGCTGAAGGCACAGCAAAGTTTATGGGCAAGGAGTTTGTAGTTGTTAGGGAACGCGGAGAGTGCTGCGACGCCCTGCCTAGAGATGATGAGCTTGCCGAAAGGCTCAAGCTTAGAAAAGTGAGGTTTATCGGGCTAACAAAAAGGGATTTGAGAGGTGAAGAAGATGCAGCCGATACCTAGCATGGGCTACGACAGGGCAATTACCGTATTCAGCCCTGACGGAAGGCTATTTCAGGTGGAGTATGCGAGAGAGGCGGTTAAGCGGGGCACAACCTCGCTGGGCATAAGGTACAGCGACGGCGTGCTTCTTGCTGTGGATAAGCGCATTACCTCAAAGCTTGTTGAGGCGAGGAGCATAGAGAAGATTTTCCAGATTGATGATAATATAGGCGCCGCCACCTCGGGTCTGGTGGCAGACGCGCGCGTGCTTGTGGACCGCGCCCGGGTGGAGTGCCAGGTGCACCGCATCACCTACGGCGAGCCCATTGACGTGGAGCTCCTTGCAAAGAAGATATGCGACTTCAAGCAGCTCTACACCCAGCACGGCGGGGTGAGGCCCTTCGGCATAGCGCTCCTCATCGCGGGCGTAAACGAGGTGCCCCGCCTGTTCGAGACAGACCCCAGCGGCGCGCTGATTGAGTACAAGGCCACCGCAATAGGCGCCGGCAGGAGCACCGCGATGGAGATCTTCGAGAATGAGTACCGGGACGACCTCACCATGGACGAGGCGATAGACCTGGCGCTGAAGATTATGAACGAGGTCACCGATGGCAAGATGAGCGAGACCTCCATAGACATGGCGGTGGTGGAGCTCGCAACACAGGAGTTCAGGAAGTTTTCGCCCAAGGAGGTGCGGAGCTACCTGGAGCGCGTGCCCAAGAAGCAGGAGAAGGGAGAAGAAGAGGAGTAACGCCGATGGTGCGCCTTGAAGAGGCGGTAATAGCTCGCCTCGAGACGAGGGGCGAGCGCTTTGAGATTCTGGTTGACCCCGACCTTGCACTGGAGCTGAAGCACGGCAAGGATGTGGATTTTGAGAAGCTGCTGGCAGTGGACACCATCTTCAAGGACGCGCGCCGCGGCGACAAGGCGTCGCAGGAGCACGCCTTCAAGCTGCTGGGCGTCTCCACCCTGGAGGAGGCGGTGCGCAAGATTATCAGAAAGGGTGAGATTCAGCTCACCACGGAGCAGCGCAGGAAGATGCAGGAGCAGCGCCGCAGGCAGATTGTGAACTACATCGCAAGGCACGCGATAAACCCGCAGACGGGCGTGCCCCATCCTGCGAGGAGGATAGAGAAGGCGCTGGAGGAGGCGAAGGTGAACATTGACATCCACAAGAGCGCAGAGGAGCAGATTCCGGCGGTGGTTAAGGCCCTCCGCCCCCTCCTGCCCCTGAAGTTCGAGGAGCGCAGGTTTGCGGTGAAGGTTCCTCCGGAGTATGCGGCTAAGGCTTACTCAGTGGTTGCAAAGTTCGGCAAGCCCGAGAAGGAGGAGTGGCTGGGTGACGGCAGCTGGGCCTTTGTGATGAAGCTTCCGGCCGGAGCTGCTGATGAGCTCTTCCGCGAGCTGAATGCGCTGACCAGGGGTGAGTTTGAGACCAGGATGCTGAGGTAGGAGCATGGAGAGGAAGCTTGTGATTCCGGGAGAGGAGGTCGCCCGCGGTAAGGTGAAGCTGGGCGACGGCGTGTACCGCGATGGAGAGAGGGTCTACGCCTCTGTTCTCGGCCTGCTGGACACCGCTAGGGGACAGGTGAGGGTCATACCCCTGACGGGAAGGTACTTCCCCAAGGTGGGGGACTTCGTGATAGGCGTGGTGAAGGGCACCATCTACGAGACCGCTTGGGAGGTGGACATCAACTGCCCCTACCTTGCGATACTCAACGCCAGCGACTACTACCGCGAGGTGGACCCCTTCCGCACGCCGCTGCGCCGCGTAATGAGCCCGGGCACGACCATCTACGCCTATGTGCGCGAGGTGGCGCCCAACCGCAGGATTTACATCACAATGCGCCAGCGGGGGAGCAGGGTGATAAGGGGCGGGCGCCTGATTCAGATCTCGCCGGCGAAGGTGCCCCGGGTAATAGGGAGGAAGCGCTCCATGATATCCATGATTGTCAAGGAGACGGGGTGCAGGCTCCTGGTGGGGCAGAACGGCCTGGTGTGGATAGGCGCGAAGAACCAGGCAGTGGCTGACATTGTGGAGCGCGCCGTGAGGAAGATTGAGGCTGAGGCTCACACCTCAGGCTTAACCGACAGGATAAAGGAGATGATTGTGAAGGAGAGGGAAAAGGTATGAAGGTAGGTGAACCCGAGGAGTTTATTATAGATGGAAAGCGCCTCGACGGGAGGCGCGTGGACGAGCTCAGGCCGCTGAAGATTGAGGCGGGTGTGCTTAAGCGTGCGGACGGCTCCGCCTACCTGGAGTGGGGCGGCAACCGCGTGCTTGCCGCCTGCTACGGCCCGAGGGAGATTCACCCCCGCCACGAGGCGAATCCCCAACGCGCGGTGCTGCGCACCTACTACAGCATGGCGCCCTTCTCCGTGTACGAGCGCAAGCGCCCTGGGCCTGACAGGCGGAGCATGGAGATTTCGAAGGTTACCAGGCAGGCGCTGGAGAGTGTGGTGTTCACCCACCTTTACCCCATGACGGCCATCGACGTGTACATTGAAATCCTCCAGGCGCAGGCCGGCACCAGGTGCGCGGGCATAACCGCGGCGAGCGTTGCCCTCGCCGACGCGGGCATACCTATGAAGGACCTTGTGCCAGCGTGCGCCGCCGGGAAGGTGGGCGGCCACATAGTGCTTGACCTCTTCGACATTGAGGACAACTACGGCGAGGCAGACCTGCCCGTGGCGATAGTGCCCCGCACCGGGGAGGTGAGCCTGCTCCAGATGGACGGCAACCTCACCCAGGAGGAGTTTGAGCAGGCCTTCAAGCTGGCGATAAAGGGGTGCATGCAGGTCTACGAGAAGCAGAAGGAGGCGCTGCGCAGGAGATATGGAGGTAGCCGGGAATGAAGCACGAGATTATAGCTGACGTTAAGCGGGACCACATCCTCAACCTCCTCAACAGCGGCAGGCGGATAGACGGCAGGGGTTTTGATGAGTACCGCGAGGTGAGCGTTGAGGTTGGAATAAACCAGCGCGCCGAGGGCTCTGCGCTGGTGAAGCTGGGAAGGACGCAGGTGATGGTGGGCGTTAAGCTGGCGGTGGGCGAGCCCTTCCCGGACATGCCCGACTCGGGGGTGCTCACCACCAACGCCGAGCTCATCCCCCTCGCCAGCCCCAGCTTTGAGCGCGGGCCTCCGGACGAGGACACCGTGGAGCTCGCCCGCGTGGTGGACCGCGCGATACGCGAGTCCCAGTGCATTGACCTGGAGAAGCTGTGCATCTCCGAGGGCGAGCTGGTGTGGATAGTGTTCATAGACCTCCACCCCCTGGACTACGACGGAAACCTCTTCGACGCCTGCACCCTTGGAGCGATAGCCGCCCTCAAGAATGCAGTGTTCCCGAAGCTCGAGGACGGAAGGGTGGACTACAAGACCAAGACCGAGGAGAAGCTGCCCATCGTGGACACCCCCGTGGAGGTGACCTTCGCCAAGATAGGCGACCACATCCTGGTCGATCCCTGCCTGGAAGAGGAGGAGGTGCTGGATGCGAGGCTCACCATAGGCTACAACGAGAAGGGCGAGATAGTGGCGATGCAGAAGGGCGGAAGCGGCACCTTCACGCAGGAGGAAATCCTTGACATCGTTAGGCGGGGAAGAGAGAAGGCGGAGTTTCTGAGAAAGCACCTGCCGGGTGATTCTGATGGGAAGGACTAAGAAGGTGGGTTCAGCGGGCAAGTTCGGGCCCCGCTACGGAATGCGGCTGCGCAGAAAGTGGGTGGAGATAGACAGGAAGCAGCGCCTCCGCCACGTTTGCCCAGTGTGCCAGCGCCGCGGCGTGAAGCGGGTTGCCTCGGGAATATGGGCGTGCAGGAAGTGCGGCGCCAAGTTCACCGGCGGCGCATACCTCCCGCGCACTGCGGCAGCGCTCACCGTGGAGCGCGCCGTCAAGAAGGTGGCGGGTGCGTAGCCATGTACCGCTGCGGCAGCTGTCAGCGGGAGGTGGAGCTGTCGAAGGACGAGCCGGTGCGCTGCCCCTTCTGCGGCTACAAGATACTCTTCAAGGTTCGCTCTGCAACGGTTAAGCGGGTCAAGGCTCGCTGAGATGATCCTTGTCACCACATCGCGCAAGCCGTCGCCGCGCACCAGGACCTTCAGCAGGGACTTCGCCAAGGCGCTTAACGCGGAGTACTTCACCCGGGGTAAGGCGAACCTGGAGCGGGTCTTCTCCCTGCTGCAGGACGAGGGTGACAGGCTGGTGA
The DNA here is from genome assembly GCA_013152685.1 of Methanobacteriota archaeon. Lineage (GTDB taxonomy): Archaea > Hydrothermarchaeota > Hydrothermarchaeia > Hydrothermarchaeales > BMS3B > Pyrohabitans. The sequence goes on from JAADFX010000063.1 coordinate 6,612, forward strand.
TGATAAAGGAGAGGAGGGGAAACCCCTCCCTCATCGAGGTGTACCTCCGGGGCAGGCGCATTCTTGCGCTGAAGCTGGCCAGGGCGATGCTCAACCGCGAGATTACCAGGAGGTACGGCTACGGCGAGGGTGAGCTCGCCTCACAGCTCGCCCGCGCCCTGGGGGTGGAGCCCTCGCTGGTGCTGCAGCGGGGGGACTCGCTGATGCTCCGCGACGGCCCGGAATTCAAAGTGGAGAAGGTGATTGAGGGTGAGGTCGGGAAGGGCGAGAATTGAGCTCAGCTTCGACAGCGAGGAGCTGGCGAAGGTGGTGTACAGCGCGGTGCTGCCCGAGGTGCACTCCTCGCCCATGGACCGCGCGGGGGCAACCTTTAAAAGAGAGGGGCGCAAGATAATACTGGAGGTCAGCGCGGGAGATGCGGCCTCCTTCAGGGCATCGCTTTCATCCTTCATGCGCTGGCTTAAGCTTGCAGTTGAGTTAGGAGGTTGAGATGATGGAACAGATACCGCCACAACTCCAGCACCAGCTAGCCCAGTTTCAGCAGCTCCAGCAGCAGGCAGAGGCCATAGCCACGCAGAGGCTGCAGATGGAGCTCCAGCTCAAGGAGGTGAGCCGCGCTCTGGAGGAGGTGCAGAAGCTGGGCGATGACGCCGAGGTCTACAGGAGCGTCGGCAACCTGCTTATAAAGAGCGCCAAGGATGATGTGGAGTCGGAGCTGAAGGACAGGAAGGAGACCCTGGAGCTGAGGATAAACACGCTTAAGCGCCAGGAGGAGAAGGTGACCTCCCGCCTGAAGGAGCTTCAGGCGAAAATCCAGGAGGCCATCCGCTCCCGCGCCGGGGGCTCGCCCGGGGTGGGTGCCGGCTAGCCCTCCTCTATGACCTCCACAGTCACCCTGACCTTCTTGCCGCTGAGGCCGTCGAAGAGGTTGTAGATGAGGCGCACCTTTCCCTCCTCATCCTCAATGGCGGGCTGATTCATGGTTCTTACCAGGGTGCCTGCAAGCTCCCGCTTCATGTTAATAAGGATTCCCGGGGGATATTAAAAATTTAGCGCTGCTCCCCCGCCTGCCCCGCAGCGTCGGCGCCCTCCTCGAAGTAGAGCTCCGTGAGGTAGCCGTGCTTCCTGAGGATTCTGTCCGCCTCCCTCAGTGAGGAGGTGTGGGCCACCAGGCGGGAGATGCGGCTGAAGTCGAAGACCTGCCTGGCGGAGAAGTAGAAGGTCACCAGGGAGCAGGGGGTGAGGTACACGCTGCGCCTTCCCGCCCTTATACTGTACTCCCCGTACCTCCCCCTTCCCGCCTCCACCACCAGCCTGCTCGCCTCTGTAGCCGAGGCGCTAGCGATGCGCTCCATAATCTCTAGGTCTTCCTGGGTTGCCCCCCGCGCGCCCAGCAGCGCGCCCCTCGCTATGAGCTCCGCCACGTTGCGGTTCAGCTCCTCCAGGGTGAGCTCGCCGTCGCTGCCGTAGCCTATTACCCCCAGGACGCTATCCCCGGGCAGCTTTGCCAGAGCAGCCAGCATAATTCCATCAGCAAGGGGGCTCTGAACCCCGGGCTCGTCGCCTCTCGCGAGGGAGTCGCCCCCCACGTCTATCCCCACCACCAGGTCTATGCCCAGCTTCCGGCCTGCGTCTTCCAGCGCCTTAGCCGTGCCTAGGGCGCCGCCGCTTATGTCCAGGAGGAGCACTTCTCTGCCCAGCACCCGGGAGGCGACGCTCTCCGTAAGCGCTGTGCCGTAGATGGTCCTAGTCTCCGGTCCTGCGAGCGCCGCACCCTCGCAGAGCTTCTCCGCGTTCTCCAGCTCCTCTATTCTCCTGGGCCCCGGCTTCGGGTCGACGACGCGGCGCTCCCAGGTGAGGCCGCCAAGCACCACCTCCACCCCGAGCAGTGAGAGGTAGCTCGCCGTCGGGATGCAGCCTATCACGTCGCCTCCTCCGCCGATGCCTATCACCAGCGCCCTCTCCGCTCTGCCGGCGATCTCGTCCAGGTTCATGGGTACCGCATTATGCCAAGACGTTAACCTTGAGTATAAAAACCATGCTGACCCCGGAGGTTAAGGCGCTGCTCCAGAAGCAGGGCTACCGCATAGTGGGCAGGCACTCAGCGGTGAAGCTGTGCCACTGGCTGAGGGAGCGCCTGCTCAGGAAGCGCTCCTGCTACAAGGCGAAGTTCTACGGCATAGCATCGCACCGCTGCCTGCAGATGACGCCCAGCGTTGCCTGGTGCCAGCACAGCTGCCTCTTCTGCTGGCGTCCTGTGGAGCACACCCTGGGCGAGGAGCTCCGCGGCGAGGTGGACGAGCCCGAGGTGATAGTGGAGGGAGCCCTGGAGGCGCAGCGCTCTCTGCTCAGCGGCTACGGGGGCGAGAAGGAGCGGGTTACGGAGCAGGAGTTCAGGGAGGCGCTCTCGCCGAAGCACGTGGCAATCTCTCTTGCTGGTGAGCCCACCAACTACCCCAGGATAGCGGAGCTTGTGGAGGAGTTCAGCCGCCGCGGGATGAGCACCTTCCTGGTGACCAACGGCATGCACCCGGAGCGCATCTATGAGGTTAGACCCACCAGCCTCTACCTCTCCCTCATTGCGCCGAACGAGGAGGTGTACCGCAGGATCAACGTGCCCCGCGTAAGGGACGGCTGGAGGCGGCTGATGCAGAGCCTCGAGGCGTTCGGGGCCAGCACAAGCCGCAGGGTGGTGCGCATCACCCTGGTGAGGGGCTACAACCTAGAGCATCCCGAGGCCTTCGCCCCCCTCATAGAGCGGGCGGAGCCAGACTTCATCGAGGCAAAGGGCTATGTGCACGTGGGCTATTCGAGGCGAAGGCTCAGCTGGGAGCACATGCCCACCTACGAGGAGGTGGGGGACTTTGCAAAAGCTCTGGCGGAGGCCACTGGCTATGAGGTGGCGGACTCCTCCCGGGACAGCAAGGTTTTTCTTCTGAGGAGGTGAGTAGGTGGCATGGGCTTGAAGGAGATAGTCGCTGAGATCAAGCAGGAGCTGGACGCTAGAGATGCGCGCCGGGAGGAGGTGTTCGCCATTGCCCGGGAGATGCGGAGGCTGTCAACGCGGGCGCTGAGGGAGATACACAGGGGCAGGTACTCCGGGGCGGAAGCCCTGCTCAGGAACGCCGAGGAGCTGCTTTCCACTCTGGATGAGGAGGACTTCAGGTTCACCCTTCTCCAGGAGGCGGTGCAGGAGTACGTGGAGGCGGTGCTGGTTCACAAAATTCTCAGGGGCGAGGAGATACCTTCCCACCGCGAGCTTCGCGTGCCCGCGGAGTGGTACCTCTTAGGCCTTGGAGACGTGGTGGGTGAGCTCCGGAGGCGGGTGCTGGAGCTGCTGCGCACCGAGGAGTTCGAGGAGATAGACCGCCTCCTTGACGTGATGGACGAGATATCCCACGAGCTGAACTCGCTGGTTTACCCCAGCGCCATAGTGGCGATAAAGCGGAAGCAGGACGTTGCCCGGCTGGTGCTGGAGCGCACCCTCGGCGAGGTTACCCTCGCCAGGAAGGAGAGCGAGCTCCGCCGCGTGCTGGAGGAGGTGCACAACTCTCGGAGTTAGTTTCTGCTTCTGAGAAAAGCTTATTAACCGATGGCAGAGAAGATGAAGCATGGGAGTGTCCCTTGCCCTCCCCCTCGGAGCCAGGGTGGTGGTGTTCAGGAGCCTGCGGCGGGGTGAGCGGGTGCTGCTGCTTGCCTCCCGGCACGAGCGCGGGGAGGCGGTGAGGGAGTTTGTGCGGTGCTGTCTTCAGGGCGGAAGCGTGGCCTACTGCAGCTCATCGGTGCAGGAGACCGCCATCGCTGAGGAGCTGGAGGGGGTGAGGCGGCTGGTTTTGGACACCGGCGGCGGGCATCCGCCTGAGGAGCTCTCCCGCAACCTGGCAGAGGCGGGGGTGACGGCGGCGGTGCTGGACTTCGGCACTGCGCCTCCTCCCGGTCTCGGGGCGCTTCTCTCCCGCCTCTTCGGTGGCCTGGAGGGAATAACCTTTCTGACCTCCCTGGACCTGGAGGCGGTGGATGAGGCGCTTCTGGAGGAGCTCCTGGGGCTTCACACCCTGCTGCTCGTCTCCGCCCAGGGGGAGAAGACTGCCGTAACGCCCCTTCCACCAGCCGGTGCAGCGCCCCGGGAGGTGGGTGTGGTCCCGGGTGAGGCGGTGGACACCCTGATAAAGAGGTTCCTCGACCTGGTGGTGCTCGCCGTGCTCTCCCGTGGCCCAATGCACGGCTACAGCATAATAAAGACGATATTCCGCAGTAGCGGCGTGCTCGTCAGCCAGGGGATGCTCTACCCCCTGCTCCGCCGGCTTGAGGAGGAGGGGCTTGTGGCGAGGGAGGCGGGCAGGTCTGGCAGGGGGAAGGTATATGTGCTCACATCGCAGGGGCGCGAGGCGCTTGAGCGCCGGCGGAGGGAGCTGGAGTCGGCTCTGGGCTACTTTCTCGGTCTTATAGGCGGGGGAAGCTCTATCTCTCCGTGAAGCTCACTTATGCGCTTTAACCGCGAGGTTATCTGCTGTATCTCCTCCTCCGAGAGGGTCACCCTGCCCTCCATCTCCCTGAGCTGGGTGCGCAGCACCTTCAGTCTGTATGCGAGCACCACGTTCAGCATGAGGCTCGCCCCGAAGAGCACGTAGAGCACCTTGAGGGAGGTGTACACGTCCATTTCTCTACCCCATTACCTGCCTGTTGACTCCTATCCTGAGCCCGCCCAGTATCCTCCTGAGCAGCCCGGAGCCGCCTTCCGGCTCCTCTCTCCCCGGCTCCTCGCCCAGGAGGCGGGCGGCCAGCCGGTTTATCGCGGCGGCAGCCCTCGAGGTGGGTGAGCTGACCATGAGCGGAACGCCGATGAGGGAGGCCCTCTTTACCTCCGGGTCCTCGGGTATTACGGCAATCACCCGGGTTGCGAGCACCTTTTCAATGTGACCAGCGGTGAGGTCAAAGCCGTTGCCAGTTGCCCTGTTCACCACCGCACCCAGCACCTCAGTGCCGCTGCGCTCCGCCACCATTTTGGTCTTCAGGGCGTCGGAGAGGGAGGCGATCTCGGGGTTGACCACCAGCAGGAGCTTCTGGGCCATGGAGAGGGCGATGTAGGCTTCCCTGCCGAGCCCGGCGGGTGCGTCGATGATGAGGAGCTCTGTGTCTGCCACCAGCTTCTCCATCACCTCCACCAGCCTCTCTGGCTCGGCGCGCCTGAGCTTGGTGAGGCTTATCCCGGCGGGAACCACCCTCACGCCTCCAGGTCCGATGTAGAGGGCGTCCTCAAGCTTGCAGTCGCCGGCGAGCACATCCTGCAGGGTGTGCTCCCGCCCCTCCATGCCCATGAGCAGCTCCAGGTTTGCCATGGAGATGTCAGCGTCCAGGATGGTCACCCTCCTTCCCATCCTCGCGAGCGCAATGCCCAGGTTGGCGCTTATGGTGGTCTTGCCCGTTCCTCCCTTCCCGGCGGCAACAGTTATGGAGGTACCCATCTGCACACCACATAGTGTTTTGGCGGGGGCATTAATTAATCTTTCTTACCCGGGTGCCTGGGAAGGGGTGCTCACTCCCAGGTTCTGGAGCGACTCCGCGGCACAGTTTCTGACCCACTCGCTCTCGTCGTTGAGGGCCTCCTTCAGCGCCTCGATGGCCCTCTCATCCTCTATCTTGCCCAGGGCGGAGGCCGCCACGGTGCGCACCATCTCGTCCTCGTCCCTGAGGGCCTGGATGAGGGGCTCGATGATGCGCTCATCCTTCACGCCGTCCAGGGCGGAGACGGCACAGTACCTCACCGTGCTCTCCTCGTCCTTAAGCGCCTCTATCAGCGGCTCGATGGCGCGCTCACCTCCGCTCTTCCACAGGGCCGAGGCGGCTATCCTGCGCACATTGGGGTCCCTGTCCCTGAGGCTTGCTATCATTATGTCCAGCACCCTGTCATCCCTGTAGCCCGCGAGGGCTGAGATGATCTCCCTGCGCACCGCCTCGTCCTCCTCCGTGTGGAAGGCGTCTATGAGGGGCTCCACTGTCTCCTGGCTTCCTATGTTGCCCAGCGCCCTGGCGGCGCTGGCGCGCACTGTGCTGTCCTCGTCCCCCAGTGCCTCTATCAGCGGCTCGATGGCGCGCGGGTCTCCGATCCTTCCCAGCGCCCTGGCGGCGCTGGCGCGCACCTTGCCTTCCCTGTCCCCTAGCGCCCTGATCAGGTGCTCCACGGCGCGGCGGCTCTTCATCACCCCCAGCGCCTTGGCGGCGCTGGCGCGCACTATGCTGTCCCTATCGAAGAGGGCGTTGATTATCGGCTTTATCGCCTGCTCCTCGTCGATTCTGGAGAGGGCGGAGGCGGCAACGCTCTTCGCCAGGATCTCGTTCTCCTCGGCATCGCCCGCCTCCTCCACGTCCTCCAGCATTGAGCGCACCAGCTTCTCTATGTCCTCCTCCGTGGGCTCGCGGATGTTCAGCCTCCTCATCAGCTCGCCCCTGTCCAGCTCCATGGCCTCCTCCCCGGCGTCCGGGGCGAGCAGCTGCTCCAGCAGCCCGGGCGGGATGAAGACCGTGGGCAGGCCGCTGCTGTCTATGCCCCTGAAGACGGCGCCCAGGCTGGAGAGCCTGGCGATTGCGGAGTCAGCCTCGCCGCCCAGGAGCTTCTTGAGCTCATTGTAGCTCGCCCTTCCGCTCTCCGCCAGCATCTCGCACAGCTGCCTGGCGGTGTCGTCCATCCTCAGGAGCTCCTTCGCCCTGTCGATTCTGGCGCGGTTTATAAAGACCTGCCTCAGAAGCGCCCTGTGCTCCTGGTCGATGTGGTAGCTTCCGCCCCTCTCCCTCACGAAGTCGAGCCTCCTCAGGCTCTCCAGCGCCGCGCTGAAGTCCTCCTCGGTGAAGTCGGACAGGAAGACGGAAAGGCTTATTATCTTCATCAGGTCCCTCTGCACCGGCCCCTCGCTGAACACCAGCATCTCCAGAAGCCCCACGGTGGCGGGGGGTGAGGAGTCTATGAGCTCGCAGAGGGAGATTATCCTGCTGTACAGCTTCTTATCTGCTATAACATCCCTGTGGGACACCAGGACGGAGTACGCCTCGTCGTAGGTGTACCTCTCAATCGACTCTATTATCAGACTCGAGTCCATGAGGTTCTTGAGGGCCTTCTCGCCCAGGGTGCTGTAGAGCCCCAGCCTGGAGAAGGCGGCAACGCCCGCGAGCGCCCCGCGGAGATACAGCAGGTGGATGTTCTCTATTCTGGTCTTTGCCCTGACGACCCCGGTGAACTTCGACCTCTCTATGAACTTCTTTACCTCCTTCAGGCTTCTGAACTCCCTGTCAATCTTCTCGCCCTTTGGGAACTGGATCTCGACCTTTTCCTCCTCCTCGTCGTCCAGCAGCCTGCCCAGCCACTCGTACATGCCCATCAGCCCGCCTTTATCCTGTCAAGCGCCTCTGCGGCGCAGTGCCTGACCCAGGGGTCGTCGTCTCGCAGCGCCTCTATGAGGTGGGGCACCGCCTCCTGCATGCCCAGCTTGCCCAGGGCGGAGGCCGCCACGGTGCGCACCATCCTGTCCTCGTCCTTCAGCGCCCTTATCAGGTGCTTGAAGGCCTTCCTGCTGGGGTAGTTGTCGAAGTAGGAGGCGGCGGAGTACCTGACCGCCGCATCTTCGTCTTCCAGCTTCTCCATCATGGGCTCCACGAGCTCCTCGCCCGGGTACTTCAGAAGTGCCGAGATGGCGAGCCTCCTAACGTACACATCCGGGTCGTCCAGCTTCCTCACCAGGTGGGACAGCACCTCCTCACCGCCGATTTTCCACAGAGCGGAGACGGCAAACCTGCGCGTCTGCACATCCTCGCTGTCGAGGGCCTCGACCAGCGCGTCCACGTCCTCGTTCCTGAAGGCCTCTATAAGGGCAACATTTCCGGCGATGTCCCCGGGCTCAAGCTCCGACTCGTTGAGGGTGCTCAGGATTACCTCTATCTCCTCGTCGGAGGGGTCACGTATGTTCAGCGTTTTCATCAGCTCCTCCCTGCTCGCCGTGGCGCGCTTTGCCATCTCCACCCTGAGCTCCTCCATGAGCTCCATAACCTCCGGGGGCATGTGGAGCGCGGGCTCGCCCTCCCTGTTAACCGTCCTGAATATGAGCCCCTCCTCCGCAAGCTTCAGGATCGCCGCCTTCTGCCCCGCCTCCAGCTCCTCGAACTTCTGGAGACTGAGCCAGCCACCCCTCCTCCTGAGCTGCTCCACCACCTCTATCGCGTCGGCGTTCATGCTGGATAGGATCTCATCCCTCGCGGGAATCCTCCTCAGCACATGCTCCCTTATCTGGCGCTGGGCTCGCCTGTCAACCTTGATTACCCCGCCGCTCAGGCTGAGCACGCCTCCCTCGGAGAGCCTCTCGATCTCCTCCTCCACCTCCTCAATTCCGAACCAGCCAGCCAGCGCGATCAGCGACCTGAGGCTTATTCCGCTCTCGGCGAAGGCGAGCAGCCCCGCCAGCTCCTCGCTGGATATGAGCTCCGCCAGGTCCACCTCCCTGAAGGTGCTCCTCCTCCTGAGCTCGTACACCTCCCTCTCGAGGCGGTTGCACTCCTCATTCAGCCCCTTCAGCGCCTGTATGTACCACAGCTCCATCCGCCTCAGGTACTCGACCTCCTCCTCCAGCTTTTTAAGCCTCTCCACCTCCTCCTCCAGCCTCGTGCACTCTATGTTGAGCGCCTTGATTATCTTGAGGTACGTCTTCTCCAGCTCCCTGAAGTCCTGTGCGTCTCTCAGCAGGGCTTCCAATGCAGATACACCCACCAAATTTCTCTTATTATACTCTATATTCGTGGTAATATAAAATTTTTCCCACAACTCCACGAATTTAAATCTATTTGCGAGTGCTCTTCACAAAAATTCTTTTAGATTCCGCCGCACTCTGCGTCTCCGACCCGTTGACCCTGAACATACTCACAGAGCTCTCCAGCATTTCCGCTGTCTGCAGCAGGTCCTCGGCCATCGCCGCCATCTCCTGCATGGCTGCCGTCAGCTCCTGGATTGAAGCAGCCACCTGCTGGGTTGCCGAGGAGGTGCCATCCACCATGCCGGTGACCTCACTCGCCGACTCCATCACCTCCTCCACGCACTCCCTCAGAGTTCTGGTTGCCCTTCCTATCTCAGCCACAAGCTCGCTCATCACCTCCGCATTTCCGGCTATCTCGTCCAGGGAGGCTAGGGCGTCCCCCACCACGGCGGTGCCCCTCTCTATGCCGGAGATGTTTTCCTCCATCCTGGCAGCCGCCTCCTCCATCCTCCTTCCCGCCTCCCTCACCATGCGTCCAATCTCCTCCGCAGACCTGGCGGAGCTGTGGGCGAGCCTCCTTATCTCCTCGGCGACGACGGCGAAGCCGCGCCCATCCTCACCCGCCCTGGCGGCTTCAATGGCGGCGTTCAGCGCCAGCAGGTGCGTCCTGTCGGCAATGTCTGAAATCACCCCGGCGACCCTCTCCACCTCCCCGGTTATGCCGGACATCTCCCTCACAATTTGGGTGGCCTCGGAGGCGCTCTCCCTGATCTCCCCTATTCTCGCGATGGCCGCCTTTGCCGCATTCCTGCCCCTCTCGGTGGCGCTCTTTGTGCCCGAGGCCACCTCAACCGCCCTCTGTACCCGCTCCTCCACCTCCCTCAGGGACTCCACCATCCTCTGCATCACCCTCAGCGCCTCCTCAGTGCGCCTCGAGGCTCTCTCGGCATCCTCAGCGATTTTCTGGGTCATGGTGTTTATCTCCTCGGCGGAGGCTGCCACATTCTGGCTGGTTGCCGAGAGCTGGCGGGAGGAGCTGGTTATGCCGGCGGCGGCGCTCCTCAGCCTCCCTATGAGCTTCCTCAGGGACTGCACCATGGCGGAGAAGGAGGCCGCCATCTCGCCCAGCTCGTCGTTTCCCCCCGGGGCTATCTCCACCCGCAGGTCGCCGGTGGCTGCGAGCTTCGCCTTTTCGGAGACCTCCCGAAGGGGCAGCGTCACTGCGCGCACCCCGACGAAGGCGAAGAGCAGCGCCAGGAATACAGCCACCCCCGCCACAGCCTGCAGCAGCTCCCTGGTTTTCCGGCTCTCCCTGGCAGCCTTCTCCGCCGTGGCCTCCATGAACTCCCCCTGCGCCTCCATCAGCGCCCCTGCGCTCAGGGCTATCCTGTTCCTCCGCTCGCTGAACTCCGCCTCCATCGCCCTGACCGCCTCCCTCTCCCTGATCAGCTCGTCCTGGAGGTCGAATATCTCCAGGGCAATTTCTTCAAACTTCTGGTGCTCCTCCCTCACCCTCTCGTATTCCGGCAGGTTTCTGATAAGTTCCCCCGCCTCCAGGAACCTCTCCCGCTCCTCCTCTTCGCCTATGGTGATGTACTCGTAAACAGCCAGCATCTGCTCTAGCACGCCATCGGCCAGTTCCCCCTTTTCGTCATACCCGGCGATTTTGTCTCCAATTTCGTGGAGCTCCTCCGCTTTCCCGGATATCTTCTTGTCGAGGAGGCGGAGCCGATCGTAGGCGTCCAGGAGCTCCACCCCGGAGTAGAAGAACCCCGGGTAGCTCTCCTTTATTTCAAGCACCGCCGCTCTCTCCCTGCCACCGAGCTCCAGGGACTCCAGTGAATCTATGAGCTCTCCGAGGCGCTCGCCCCTGGAGTAGTACTCCTCCCTTATCTTCCCCCCGAGCTCATCTCCGGATGCCCCGTATCTGAGCACCGACTCGCTCAGAAGCAGCAGCTCCTCCGAGAGGGTGGCAGAGAGCTCTGCCTTGGGCCAGGCTTCTCCTGAGATGGTGGCGGCGGCGCTGCTCACCTCGCCCATCTTCAGGTAGCCGATAAGCCCGACGGCGTGGGACAGCAGGGCGATTATTAAAAAACTTCCAACAATTTTGTAGGCAACTTTCATCTTCACTCACACTCGCGCGCCGGGAGAGGGCACTTATTAAAATTTTTTTTAAATTTCATACAATTTAAAGCTTTTGCACCCTCGCCTTGGAGCAGCTTCCGTAAGGCTTTTAAAAAGAAATAATAAATTCTTCAAGAGAGAGTGGTTGAAATGCAGGCAAATGAGCTTCTCGATTCTATTCGGAGAAACTGGTATTCTATTAATGATGATCTCAGGTCCCTTTCCCGGCATAAGGCTCCGATGGATGAGGAATTCATCTCAAAGCTCGAGGAGATCGAGGCGCGCTCTTCATCGCTGCGGGAGCCTCTGGGCGAGCTCGTGAGGAGGCTTCATGAGGCCTTTCCCGAGCAGCGCGAGCACCTGAGGGAAGCCGGGGAGAGGGCTCAGGAGAGGCTCAGAGAGTTCAGCGCCAGGGTGGCAGAGGTGCGCGGGCGTCTCTCCAGGGCGGCAGCCGGAAGGAGGGAGCTCTCCCGCATCGAGGAGGAGCTGACGTCCCTTAGGAGGGAGCTTGGGGAGGTGGAGGAGCAGCTCAGAAGCTGCCGCGATACCTACCAGGAGAGGGCGGAGAAGTACAGGCGCCTGAGGGAGGAGATGGAGCGCTCCTTCCGCACAGAGCTCTCCAGACTCAGGCAGGGCTTTATCAGGGATGTGGCGCCCTATGCGGAGGACGTGGAGCTGCGGCTGTCCGGAAGGCCGGTTAGCCTGGAGACGATTCTCGAGGAATACGCCTCGGGCGGGGGCGTGGTGGAGGTTGTCCCCCGGGGAGGATTTGTGGGCAAGATTACCGGGAGGAGCGGCGTTGGCGAGGTCAAGGCGAGGACTGAGCTCTTTGAGCTGAAGCTCCAGTACTACTCCTCCAGGTACGAGTCGCTGAGGAGGGAGCAGCAGGAGAGGGAGGAGGAGGTGCTGGGGGAGTTCTCCGACCTGCCACCGCTCCGGGAGCGCCTCAGGTCTCTGGAGGAGAGGCAGAGGGAGCTGGCAGAGAGGGTGGCGGAGCTGGAGAGCAGGAGGTCCGAGCTGGAGTCGCTGCTGGAGGAGGCGGAGGAGCTCTGGGAGGAGGGCGCCGTCCTGCGCCTGAGGGACAGGATGCTGGACGCCTACGAGGAGGCCCACGGCGAGCTGCGGGAGCTCCTGGAGTTCTCGGCTGAGCTGCTGGAGAGCTGGGAGTTTGCCGGCGACGACCTGGAGAAGAGGGAGATGAGGGGCACAATACGTGAGCTGAGGCGGTGCCTGGAGGAGGTGCTGGAGCGGGAGAGGGAGCTGAGGAGGGATTTCGCGGGGCTTGAGGAGGAGCTGAGGGCCTCGAGGTTTACTGTGGAGAAGCAGCAGGAGAGGATGGGCGAGCTTGAGGGGCAGCTGCGGGAGCTGGAGCGCGAGCTGGAGGAGCTGAGGGCGGAGCACGGGAGGCTCCTGGAGGAGCACCGCAGGCTGGAGGTGGAGCACAGTGAGGCGCTGAGGAGGGTGGAGAGGCTTTCGGCGGAGGCGGAGGAGAAGCGGCGCCTGGAGGAAGAGCTGGAGGCTCTCAAAAAGAGGAGGGAGGACCTGGAGGCAGAGGCGGAGAGGCTACGGCGCCTGGCTGAGGAGCGGGAGGGGAGGATAAGGGAGCTGGAGGGCTACGAGGAGGAGAACCGGAACCTCAAGGCCGAGCTCTCCGCCGCGCGGGATGCGGTCTCCGACCTGGAGTCGCAGATTGAGGAGCTCCGGGAGAGGCTGGCGGCTGCCGCGGGTGAGAGGGATTCGCTGAGAAAGGAGCTGCAGCGGCAGGGGGAGGAGCTCTCCGCCAGGGTGGAGAAGCTCCGCTCAGAGAGGGACTCCCTGAGGGCGGAGGTGGAGAGGCTCCGCACCGAGAGGGAGGAGCTGGCGGAGAGGGTATCCCTGCTTGAGAGGTACGAGGAGGAGGCCTCCAGGGCGGAGGGCGAGCTTCAGGCGGCGCGGGAGAGGATAGGCGAGCTTGAGGCGAGAGTGGACGAGCTGGAGAGGAGGCTGGCGGATGCCGGCGCTCTGGGGAAGAAGCTGGAGGAAGAGCTTGAGAGGGAGCGGAAGACGCTGGAGGAGCGCACCGCCGAGGTGGCAGCCCTTAAAAGGGAGAGGTCGGAGCTGGAGGAGGAGGTGAGGAGGCAGGGTGAGAGGATAGTGGAGCTGAGCTCCAGGATAAAGGAGCTGGAGGGCTATGAGAGGGAGAACAGGGAGCTGAGGCAGAGGCTTGCTCAGGGGGAGGAGAGGCTTAAAAAGCTGGAGGCGAAGCTGCAGGCGGCGGAGGAGAGGGAGGCTGAGCTCCGCGGGGAGAGGCAGCGCCTGGAGAAGGAGCGCGGTGAGCTGGAGGAGAGGGTGAGGTCACTGCTGGAGGAGAACTCCTCCCTGGAGGGGGACGTCGCCAGGCTGACGGGCAGGATTTACGAGCTGGAGGGGCTGAGGAAGCAGTACGAGGAGAAGCTCAGAAAGCTGGAGAGGAGCTGCGAGGCGCTTAGGGAGGAGAGGGACAGCAGGGGCAGGGAGCTGGAGTCCCTGAGGGAGAGGCTCCTGGAGCTGGAGAAGTACAGGGAGAGGTGCGATGCCCTGGAGAAGGAGAACCTCCTGCTCTACGGGAAGGTGGACAGTGCCGCCAGGGAGCAGAAGGAGATGGAGGCGGAGATGGAGAGGCTCCGCAGGAAGGCTGGCTCCCTGGCTGCGGAGGTGGAGGCGCTTAAGGCGGAGAATGCGCGGCTGAAGCAGAAGCTGGTGCAGGCTGGGAGGGAGCCCGACAGGGAGCTGGTGGAGCTGAGGGAGGAGATAGAGGATGCCTTGGGCAGGGCTGCCCGCAGCCTGGACAGCTGCATCAGGAAGTACAGCACCCGCCAGCTTGATGCAGCCTCCGAGGCGGTGGGCGCTGCCATAAGGAAGCTGTACACCTTCGCCTCGAGTGTTGACGGCGTCGAGGCGGATACTGAGAGGTGCGTCTCCTTCCTCCGGGTCGCCAGGGAGTACATGGAGGAGGCGAAGCTCGGCGTGGGAGCCGCCCCGGGCTCCAGGGAGGGGCGGGCGGCAAGGCAGGAGTACCTGTCCTCAGCGAGGAAGCTGCTGGGCAACGCCAGGAGCGCCGCCGATAAGGTGCTCAGCCGGCTGGATGCTGAGACCTACAGGAGTGCCGCGCAGCTGGAGAAGAGGTGTGCGGCGCTCCAGGAGGAGAGGGACGGTCTGAAGGAGGAGGTGTCGGAGCTCCGTGCCAGGCTGAAGAAGCTGGAGGGGGAGCTCAAAAAGAAGGAGGAGATGCTGGAGAGGTATATTGCAAGCAAGACCTCCGCACTGAGGCGGTAGTCACCCCTGGCTGAGCCCCTGCTTCGCCAGGTGCACTGCGCTTGCGGCGCTGAGGAGAACCGCACCCGAGTAGGTGGCGGAGTACCAGAGGAGTTCCCCTGCGCCCGGGCTCTCCAGCGTCAGCAGCTTCAGCCAGAACATGGCGATGAACACCGCCGTGAGGATGGCTGCCAGCCCGCTGAGGTGCACCCGGATTCTTCCCGAGCCGCCGCGGGCGTCCCTCTCAGAGGCGTAGGCGCTTCTTGGAAGCACCGAGGCGCCAACGGCAACGGCGGCTATGGCCTTGAGGATGTCACCGGGCACGAAGGGCAGCACGCCCAGCGCCAGAGCCTTGGCGGGTGAGAGCCCGCTCACCAGGGCGAGCTGAACAGCTCCCACCAGGTAGATCACCGCCACTCCGGAGAACATGAGGGTCAGCTGGGATGCCAGGCTTCTGGAGGCGACGTAGCTGTGGGTGTAGTGGCCTATCAGGTAGGCCGCCAGGATGAACCCCAGGATGTAGCCGCCGGTGGCTCCCAGGAGCACCTCCAGCCCCGCGGCGCCCCCGGCGAACCACGGAACCCCCAGGGCGCCGAGCCCCGCGTACAGGGCCATGCTGAGCGCCCCGTACCGCCTGCCCAGCACCATGCCGCTGAGCAGCACAAAGAACACCTGCCCGGTGATGGGCACCGGCGTGAAGGGCAGGTAGAGCCTGAGCTGCGCCCCCATGCCCGTCAGCCCCGCGAACATGAGGGACAGGGCGAGCTTGTAGACAAGTCCGCTCTCATACTTCCACCTGAAGAAGTTCACCCTTGCATCCTCACTCAGAAACATGAGCACCACCTTCGTAAACCTGCAACCACAACGCGGTTAACGTAGCTCCACCGGGTATATAAGGCTTTCTGTGGCGCAGGCGAAGTTGAAGTAGATTTTAAATTACTTCAAGAATGTTAAAAAAATCCGGGCGTTGTATGGGGGCGCTGAGGTTTCTTCTGCTGGGGGTGGGAGTTGCGGTACTCCTGCTTGTCAGCGCCTACTTCCCCCTGTCCCAGTTCACCGGTCAGCACAGCTTTGTTTCTGGTGCCAATGTCAGCTGTTCTTCCTGTCATCCCTCTCAGGCTGGCAATCTTTCTCTGTCAGT
>JAADFX010000064.1 GCA_013152685.1 Methanobacteriota archaeon
CTCGCGGATCTCCTTCCGAAGCAGCCTGAGCTCATTCAAAATCTCACTTAAGGTTGCGCTTATTTTCACACCCATGTAACCTCCAAGCTTAAAGCTTAACACATTTAAACTTCCAGGAGATACCGGTGGTATGCTCTACCACTGCCGCTGTGCTACTGCCTGAGGTTGATTTTCACGTACTTGAGAGGATTTATTTTTATCCCGCTTTTTACGCTTTTATGCTTCAAGTGAGAGATTGCGTTATGCAACGGGTTTATGAGTTGCTGATGGGGTTGGTGGTCGGTGAATGTTGTTTCAAGCAAAAAAAATTGATAATACCACACAACCTTCAGGCTCCTCCGGCGCTTCTGGCGCCACTCCCGCCTATGTCTTTACGCGGAGCTGTCCAACCTTTCAAGAGGTTACTCTAGGATATGGGGAGCATGCACACAGACCCGGCAGTCGCCCTGCTAATTGCCATCGGTGCCATCTCCTGCTGATAAAGCTGCGGGTGCATGTGGGATTCTCCATAGTGGCGGGCGCCCTGCTCCTCATAGCCGTCACCCTTCCGGCTGATGAGGGGGTGGAGCTCGCTGTTTTCACTGCCTCCAGCGAGGCCACCCTCACGCTGATGCTCATAATCTACTCGGTGCTCCTGCTGAGCTACACCATGGAAAGCGCCGGCATGCTCTCGGGGCTCACCTCCTCCCTCGCAGCCCTCGGGGGCAGGCTGATACTCGTGACGATTCCCCTGCTGATAGGCCTCCTCCCGATGCCGGCGGGAGCCCTCGTATCCGCCATGATGCTCTCCGGCATGATAAAGGAGCAGCGGCTCTCCCCCGAGACCGCCACCTTCGCCAACTACTGGTTCCGCCACCTCTGGATACCCACCTGGCCCCTCTACCCCGCCTTCATAATAACCATGGGGGTGGTGGAGCTCGACGCCCTGAAGCTTGCAAGAATCAACCTCCCCCTCACCCTCGCCGCCGTGGTCAGCGGGCTCCTCCTCCTGCGACGGGAGCTCCGCGCCCCATCCTCCAGCACCAGGGACCCGGGCACCCTCCTCAGCCTCCTGAAAAGCGCCTGGCCCATCGCCGCGATAATCCTCCTGGCGCTCGTCGCCGGTGTTGAGCTATCCGCGGCAATCCTGCTGGTGCTCCTAACCACCCTGCTGCTCACCCGCCCGCCTCCAGCAAAGCTCCGGCAGATCGCCCGCAAGGCGCTCGACCCGCGCATGGGTGTGCTCATCTACGGCGTAATCCTCTTCCGCAACGCCATAGAGGCGAGCGGCGCGGCTGCCGGCGTAATGGAGCACCTCTCCGGCCTGGGCCTCCCCGTGGTGCTGGTCGCCATGGCGGTGAGCTTCCTGGTCGGCTTCGCGGTGGGCATTGAGATGGCGCCGCCCAGCATAGCCCTGCCCCTCTTCATCTCCCTCATCGGCAGGGGCAGCGATGTCGCCGGTGATCAGCTGCTGCTCATCTTCACCGCCGGCTACCTGGGAGTTCAGCTCTCCCCCATGCACCTCTGCCTCACAGTAAGCGCCAGCTACTTCAAGGCGAGCATCTCCAGGGTCTACCGCAGGGTCGCCCTGGCATGTGCCCTCAGCCTCGGGCTGGTCCTGGTGGCAGAACTCCTCATCTACTAAAAACTCACGCCCTCGGGATGCCCCCCTCGTTGATAATCAGCACATCCTTCACCGCCTTAACGGCGGTAAAGGGTATGAGTATCTCTCCCCTCTCGTTGAGCCTGAAATACTTCGGGTCAACGTCCTTCCCGGGCTTCACGATGAGCATCATCACCTTGCCGGCAACCGTCTCTATGCTGATATCTGTGAGCCTGCCAATCACAGTGCCCCTGTCACTCACCACATTCCTCCCTATCAGGTCTCTCCCTGCTATCCTGCCCATTCTCCTTCCTCCATCTTTAATTCTGAAGAAGCGCTACTTAAAGCTTAGCCCTCTTCCCGCCACCGCCGAAATTATATCGCTTATTGAGATTATGCCCTCCGGCATGTGAGACAGCTCAGTCCTGCCCTCTGCGCCCTTAACCACAAAAAGCCTGCTCACTCCGTTCTCCCTCATCAGCCTGGCAGCCTCGCGCAGAGTTGCCTCGGGGGAGACTCCGAAGAAGCTCCTGCTCATTATCTCCCCCACCCTGGTGTCCCTGCTTACCCCCCTGCTGAGGGCGCGCACCATGTCAGTATCCGAGACCACACCCACCGGCATGCCCTCGCCGCTGACCACCAGCAGGCCGGATATTCCCTCATTTCGCATCACCCGCGCCGTATCCCTCAGGCTCATGTCCTCCTCCACGGTTATCAGGGGCTTCTTCAGGAAATCCGAAACCTTCCTGTCCAGCATTCCACTCACTCCGCCATGTACCTCACGATATCAGAAGAGGTTATTATCCCCACCGGGCGCTGGAGGTAGGGCTTCGAGAGGCTTGCCTTCTCCGGCTTCTCCTCCCTCACCACGAAGAGGCGGTGCACCCTCTCCCGCTCCATAATCTGCGCCGCCTCCTCAATGCTCGCCTCCTCATCCACTATCAGGGTAAAGGGCATCATCACCTCGCTCACCCGGGTCGTCTTCGGGTCCCTCCCCTCCACAATGGCGTTCAGCACGTCCGTATCCGACACCACGCCCAGGGTATCGCCGTCCTCACCAACCACGGCAACCCCCGAGATCCTGTACCTAGCCATCACCCTGACCACATCTCCCAGAGTGGCATTCACATCCACGGTGTACACACCCCGCGTCATGTATTCCCTCACCCTCGCCATGGTATCACATCTCCAGCTCCCTAACGCAGTGGACTCCCGGTATGGAGGCTATTTCCTCCACCACCTCCCTTCCTGCGGGCTGGTCCACGCTCAGCACCATCAGCTGGGTCTCGCCCCTCTCACGCCTGCCCACCTGCATGGCGCCGATGTTTATCTGCCTCTCCCCAAGCAGGGTTGC
This sequence comes from Methanobacteriota archaeon, assembly GCA_013152685.1. Taxonomy (GTDB): domain Archaea; phylum Hydrothermarchaeota; class Hydrothermarchaeia; order Hydrothermarchaeales; family BMS3B; genus Pyrohabitans. The sequence continues at coordinate 2,937 of JAADFX010000064.1, forward strand.
CACCCTGCCTATCATCCCGGGCTTGTCCTCGTGCTTCACAATCAGCATCCTGCCACCGGGTGCAAGCTCTATTGCGTAGTCCTCTATGCCGGTTATCCTGACCTCACCCCCGATGCTGGTGCCCATCACACTCGTCTCCTCCTCATCCGTCCTGACGCGCAGTATTATCAGGCTCCCGTACTTCTCAGCATCCTCCCTCTTCGCCTGGGTTATGCGTATGTCCCGGTTCTTCGCCACCACCGGCGCGTTGAGCAGGTTCACCCCCTCGGTGAGTATCGGGGTGAGCAGCCCCTTGAGCGCCGCACTGGTGAGCACCTCCTGGTGCTCCTCCTCCGCAAGACTCCCGCAGAAGGTCACCTCCACGTCGCGTATCCTGCCAGAAACCAGCTGAATTGCGAACCTGCCCAGAGTCTCCGCCAGCGCGAGGTGCTCCTTCATCCTCTCCAGCACCTCCGGCGGAAGCTTGGGCATGTTCACCACATTGCGCGGTGGCTCGCCGCGGAGCACGCGGAGCACTTCCTCACAGGCTATGAGGGATGCGTAGCGCTGCGCCTCCTCCGTTGATGCGCCCAGGTGAGGGGTTACAATGCAGTTGTCCAGCTCAAGCAGCGGGTTGCCGAAGGGTGGCTCCTTCTCAAACACGTCCAGCGCCGCCCCCGCGAGCTTTCCGTCGCGCAGCGCCCTGTAGAGCGCCGCCTCATCCACCACACCCCCCCGGGCGGCGTTTATTATGTATGCCCCCTCCTTCATCTTCGCAATAGCATCCTCATCTATCAGGTGCCTGGTCTGCTCCGTGAGGGGCACGTGAATTGTGATGAAGTCGCTCCGGGCGAGAAGCTCATCCAGCTCCACGACCTCCACACCCAGCTCCTCTGCCAGCTTCCTGGAGATGTAGGGGTCGTAGGCTATGCACTTCATTTCAAAGGCCTTCGCCTTCCGCACCACCTGCGAGCCTATCCTGCCCATTCCTATTACTCCCAGCGTCTTGCCCCTCAGCTCCACCCCCAGGAACTTCTTCTTCTCCCACCTGCCCGCCTTCAGGCTGGCATTTGCCTGGGGTATGCGCCTCGCCAGCGCGAGCATCAGACCTATGGTGTGCTCCGCCACGGTGATGGAGGACGCCTCGGGGGCGTTCACCACTATTATGCCGCGCTCGGTGGCGGCCTTCAGGTCTATGTTGTCCACGCCAACGCCGGCCCTGCCTATCACCTTGAGGTTCTCCGCAGCCTCTATAACCTCCCTGGTGACCTTGGTGGCGCTCCTCACAAGAAGGGCGTCCTTGTCCCTTATCTTCTCAATCAGCTCCTCCCTGCTGAGCCCCGTGGCAACCTCCACCTCTGCATGCTGCCTCAGGAGCTCTATCCCTGCCTCATGGAGATGGTCGCTCACAAGTACCTTCATCACGAACCTCCTGACCTCGGAATTTCTCTTATTATTGAGGTGTGGTGGTATTTAAAACATTCTCTGGGACTGCCCCCGCCTACGGGAAGCTCCTGTACACCCAGGTGTCGCTCTCGGCCGCCCTCGGCTCGGTGTAAACGTCGTTCTTAACCCTGCCGCCGGAAAAGCTCCACATACCTCCTCCTCCCATACCACCACCCATACCACCACCATGACAGACGGAGCAGTCGCCGTGGCAGGTCGCACACCTGTCCATGTTCCACCGGGTGGCCGGCAAACCCGCGTGGTTGTTTGCCCTGTGGCAGCCTGTGCACAGGTCGCCGATAAGCCTCCTGGAGACCTTCTGGTGCACCTCCTGGTAGAACTGGGTGGAGTTGTGGCCGCCCCTGGTGTGGGGCTCCTTGCTCGGCGGGTAGGGGCCGGTGGCATTGTGGCAGGTGAGGCAGGTGAGCCTCAGTGCCGCGTGCACCGCAGAGGAGTTGAGGTTGTAGTTGTAGTAGGGAGCGCCCGCGTAAACGTCAAAGCTCCTGTTCCTGTGGCAGCTCAGACGCGTCGGTGGCTCCACCGTAGCTGGAGTTCTGATGACCGGGGTGGTAGGGCGAGCCCGAGGCGATGTTGTACATGGCCACGGTGTCGGTAACATCACCTGCATGCTGCGAGCCCTGTGCGTTGCCGATGTTCCCCAGCTTTATGCGCACATGACACCTGACGCAGCTTATGTCGGTGGTGTTGCGCCAGTAGTGGGTGCTGCCACCGGAGCTAATGACCTCAACCGCGCTGCGGTCCCGGCTGGACGCTCTCCAGGTTGTAGAGGTATGTCTCGCCCCCATCCGGCGTGGTGACGTTGTTGTATATGGTGTAGTTTATGTGCTCATAGTAGAGCAGGGTTATCCGCGAGGAGTAGTTGGTGTGGCAGAGGAGGCAGGCCTCGTTGGGACCTCTCCGGATCCTGTAGTCCTCGGCGCTGCGGAAGAGGGGCATGTGAGCCTCGTAGCTGCTGTTTATCTCAGCAACAAC
>JAADFX010000065.1 GCA_013152685.1 Methanobacteriota archaeon
CGTTGACGGCGCCCTGTACAAGGCTATGGAGTTCTACGGCTCGGCGATCTCGAGCCTTAGCCTTGCGGACAGGATAAGCATAGCCAACATGGCCATTGAGGCGGGGGCGAAGGCGGGGATTATTCCTCCTGATGAGAAGGTGTTCTCCTACCTCGAGGGCAGGGTCCGCGGAAGCTACAAGCCCGTGTACGCTGATGAGGACGCGGGCTATGAGGAGACCTTCACCTACGATGCAGAGGAAATTCCGCCAACAGTTGCTAAGCCATTTCTGCCCAGCAACACCTCCCCCGCGAGTGAGCTGGGCGACATAACCATAGACCAGGCGTACCTGGGCTCATGCACCAACGGCAGGATAGAGGACCTCCGCGTGGCGGCTGAGATTCTCCGTGGAAGGAAGGTCCACCCTGGTTAGTCGTACCCGCGACGCAGGAGGTGTACCGCCAGGCGGTGCGCGAAGGCCTGGTTGAGGTCTTCCTCGAGGCGGGTGCCTTCGTCTCCGGCCCAACCTGCGGCGCATGCCTTGGTGGCTACATGGGCGTTCTCGCAAAGGGGGAGCGCGCCATAGCTTCCACCAACCGAAACTTCATAGGCAGGATGGGCCACAAGGAGAGCGAGGTGTACCTGGCAAACCCCGCGGTGGTTGCGGCGAGCGCTGTTACTGGCAGGATAACAGACCCTGCAGAGCTGGAGGGTTAAAACTTATTTTAACAGATGCATCCAGCTTTAATTTTGTATTAAACACACCAGAGGCTTTGTTTCGGTATTCGAAAAATAATCTACTTATATTACTTCGTCAAGGTATTCAGTACCTCCGGGGAAAGGTGTGGGGGGAGGGGGGCCCTACCTCTTTTCTATATATTCTCTCCACGTTGTTGTAAATCTTAAACTTTTTCCTGGCCTCCCCCGAGAGGTTCTCCGTCTTTCCCAGCACCAGGAAGCCCCTAGGATTCAGCGACTCGTAGAAGTCCATGAAGAGCTTCTCCTTCAGCTCCCTGGAGAAGTAGATAATCACATTCCTGCAGAGGATCAGGTCCACCGCCCCGTATTTTCTGTCGGAGATTAAGTCCCGGCGCTCAAAGGTTACCATCTCCCTGAGCTCCCTCTTTATTCTGTAGACCTCCCCCCTCCTCTCGAAGTACTTCCTTATGTACTCCCTCGCCACGCCGAGGAGCTCCTTCTCCAGGTACTCGCCCCGCTTCGCCTTCTCCAGGCTGTCCCTGTCAATGTCGGTGGCCATGATCCTCACCCTGAAGTCCCTCCTGGAGCCTAGGTTTTCCTTCACAAGCATGGCCAGGGAGTAGGGCTCTTCGCCGGAGGCGCAGCCCGCGCTCCATATGCGGAGCACCCTGCTGCCGTTCTCCTCCTTCATGCGTATTAGCTCCGGGAGCACCTCCCTGTGGATTACAACGAAGGTCTCCGGGTTGCGGAAGAACTCGGTGACATTGACGGTGAGGACCCTCATGAGCCTCTCGCGCTCCTCGGGGCTCCTCTCCAGGAGCTTCAGGTACTCCCTGTAGGAGCTCATGTCCAGGGCGCGCATCCGTATGGCAACCCTGCGCCTGAGGTGCTTCTCTTCGTAGTAGTCGCTGTTGAAGTTGATGATCTCCTTAATCCTCCTCCTGAGCAGCGGGAAGTAGTCCTGCTTCGCTATCATTCTGCCAGCACCCTCAGCAGCTCATCTGCTATCCTGTAGCTCGGAGCTATAATCTCGGCTGCACCCGCCTCGATCGCGGCCTTCGGCATGCCGAAGACAACACAGGTCTCCTCCGACTCAACGATCGTCCTGCCGCCGGCTTCCTTTATCTTCCTGAGCCCTGCGGCGCCGTCACAGCCCATGCCGGTGAGGAGAACCCCAACGGTGTTGCACTCATAGACATCTGCGGCGCTCTCCATGGTCACGTCCACCGCTGGTCTAACTCCGTGCAGCCTCGGCTTCCTGTTGAGCCTTATCCTGCTCCTGCGTATCTCCATGTGGTAGTCCCCCGGGGCCACGTAGCCGGTTCCGGGCTCTATTGGGTCACCGTCGCTGGCCTCCTTAACCTCAAATTTGGTCAGGGTGTCCAGCCTGCTGGCAAAAGATGCTGTGAATCCCGGAGGCATGTGCTGCACTATGAAGACGGGGGGAAGCTCTGCCGGAAGAGCCGGCAGGATGTCCATCAGCGTCCCGGGGCCGCCGGTGGAGGCGCCGAAGACAACTGCCGAGTTCTCCGGCAGTTTTACCCTCCTGAGGCGCCTCCTCTTCTTCCTGAGGACAAGCCTCCTGGGCCTGGCCCGCGCGGCGGCCCTGACCTTCCGCAGGAGCTCGTCTCTGATCTCCTCTATGCCCAGGGAGATGCTCCTGCCACCCGGCTTCGGCAGGAAGTCAACGGCGCCCAGCTCCAGCGCCTTCATTGTGGTCTCTGCGCCCTCCCTGGTGAGGGCGGAGAGCATAACCACAGGCGTGGGCATGTGCATCATTATGTGGGCGAGTGCCTCGATGCCGTCGATGCGCGGCATCTCAACGTCGAGGGTGACCACATCCGGCTTGAGGCGGTTCACCTTCTCGATGGCCTCGCCGCCGTCCCTGGCGGTGTCAACCACCACGCAGTCGGGTGAGGAGTTTATCATGTCTGAAATCATCCTGCGCATAAGTGCGGAGTCGTCCACCACAAGTACGCGAATGGGCTTCTTCATGCACTCCCCCCGAGTTTTTTCACCCTTAATGCTTTGCTGCCAATTTTTTAAGATTAATCCTTCTGGTTGTGTTTCGACGGATGAAAAAAAATGTTTAATTATTCCTTTGGCTACTGTTGGTTACGGGGAATGAAAATTGATGGCAACGCTCAGGATGGCTGGAGCCAGGCCCAGGGTGAGCACCGGCGTCCCGGGGCTTGATGGGCTCATCGAGGGAGGTCTTCTTCCGGGGAGGACCTATGTGGTCAGCGGTCCTCCGGGAAGCGGCAAGACCACCTTCGGGGTGCAGTTTCTGGCAGCCGGGGCGTGGCAGGGCGAGAGGGGGATGTATGTCTCGCTTCTGGAGGATGTGGAGAACATTGTTTACGACATGACCACCTTCTCCTTCAAGATCGAGGAGCTCGTCTCCTCCGGGAAGCTCCTGTTCATGGACCTGGGTGAGATGCTGCAGGCATCTGCGGAGTTTCCCACCTACAAGCAGCTCCTCACAAAGGTTACAGATCAGGTTAAGTTCAGGAGGATTCAGAGGCTGGTCATCGACTCAATTTCAGCAATAAAGTTTATCGGCTCCGACCCGAAGTTTGAGAAGAAGCAGATGGGGGAGTTCTTCCGGGGGCTGCAGAAGATAGGGTGCACAACACTGCTCCTCTCGGAGATGACCGACCCCGAGCGGTACCTGCCGGAGCACTTCCTGGCCCACGGCGTGATTTTCCTGCACAACTTCCTCTCTGACTCGCGCATGGTCAGGGCGATACAGATAATAAAGATGAGGGGGACCAGGCACGACTGCAACCTCCGCAGGCTGGAAATAACAAAGAATGGGCTCAGGGTAACCAGTATGCTCAAGTCTATTTAAAGAGGCGCAGGAACTTCGGGAGGATTACTGTTCTTATTATTCCCGACATGTCGGGTCTGGATATGACCCTGGGCCTCTCGATGACCTTCACCCTCTTCTTCCTGAGTTTCACCTTCTTTTCCGCGATGCTTCTCCTCCTGAGCGCGCCGTCGGCCTTCCCCCTCTCGTAGGCCTCCTCCACCGCCCGGGCGATTCCCCGCTTTCTCGCGCTGGAGATGAGCTTCCTCTTCTCCCTCCAGACCCAGCTGGTCCACTCGTCGTGGGAGTGGAAGCCGACCTCAAAACCCAGCTTATAGGCCCGTTGCTCCAGGTCCCCGGATTTACCCATGGCTCACCTTTCCCGGAAGAGTATAAATCTTTAATGTTTCGGACCTCGAAAAAAAAATTATATCTTTTATCCCCGACTCTCCAGTACTTGGTGTGAGACTTGGACACCACCCAGATGGGAGTTCTGGAGGTCTTCCACCGGCTTTCGCACCTTCAGACGGGTAGCTTTGCTCCGGTTAAGGACAGGGGCATTGATGTCGTCGGCTACAGTCGCAGGAGGTTTGTTGCACTTCAGATAAAGGCCAGCAAGCAGTACTTTGACAGGTACACCCCCCGGGGGGCTGAGTACTGCTACTGGTGGGAGGTGTCCAGGGCCCTCCACAGGGAGATCCTAAGCGAGAATGTATTCTACGTGTTTGTGGGGGTGCACTTCGACCTCCGGGGAAGGAGCGCCATCGGTTACGACTTCTTTATTATAAACTCCCTGGAGCTGGAGAAGATGTTCGCGGATAGAAAATTCAGATACGACTCAAAAAATCAGAGATGGCGCATAGAAATATATCTTGACAGAAATACAAGCAGATTTCTATCTGCTTTTGATAAGACGTGCGACCTAACGCAGTATCACAATGCCTGGTGGCAGATAACAGACTGATGCTTTATTTCAGAGGTTTGAAATTTTTACATCCTCGAAATATTTCATCATTCGTCATTTTATGCCCCTCCCATCCGGGACGGGTTTCGAAGGTCGAAAAAAAAATTATATATAAATTTTCCGGGGTTGAATAGAAATCAAAAATTTAAAGGAGGGGTTGCATGAAGGTTGGGGAGTTGCTTCGAAACCGGAAGGCGCAGGTGGGCATTGGTACGCTGATAATCTTCATAGCGATGATTCTGGTGGCGGCGGTTGCGGCGGGCGTTCTTCTGAAGA
>JAADFX010000066.1 GCA_013152685.1 Methanobacteriota archaeon
TCCCGGCCTTCAGCGCCTCCTCCACCCTGCTGTAGAAGAAGAGCCTCTCATGCTTGCCGAAAATCTTCCGGGCATTCTCCAGGGCCTGAGGGTCGTGGGCGTGCACCCTCGCTCCCTTCGTGAGGAGGGCGTGGATTATCTTTATCGAAGGCGCCTCACGCATGTCATCCGTACCCGGCTTAAAAGCCAGGCCGAGCACCACCACATCCCTGCCGCGGAGACTGCCGGCGCGCCTCTCCAGAAGCTCTATTAAGCGTAGGGGCTGGGTCTCATTTACCTCCAGGGCTGCGTTAAGAATCACAGGGCGGTAGTACGCCTCCTTCGCCTTGCCCACAAGGGCTTTAACGTCCTTGGGGAAGCAGCTTCCCCCGAAGCCCAGACCCGCGCGGAGGAAGTGGGGCGAGATGCGGTGGTCCATCCCCAGCCCCTTTGCCACCTCGTAAGCGTCTATCCCCAGAAGCTTGCAGATGTTCCCTATTTCGTTGATAAAGCTGATTTTCACCGCCAGGAAGGAGTTGGTCGCATACTTGATCATCTCCGCAGTCCTGGGGTTTGTCTCCATGATGGGGCAGGTGAAGCTTCTGTACAGCTCCCGCAGTATCCTCCCGGTTCTCTCATCGGTGTAGCCCAGGACGATTCTATCCGGGTTTAGGAAGTCCTCCACGGCGCTCCCCTCGCGGAGAAACTCCGGGTTCATGGCAACGCCGAAGTCGGCACCGGCTCTCTTACCTGAGTGCTCCTCCAGTATGGGCGTAACAGTGTGCTCAGTCGTGCCCGGCACGACGGTGCTCTTCACCACCACCACGTGGAAGTCGTCCTTGTCCCTCAGCACCTCGCCTATCTCCCTGCTCACCTGCTCCACGTACTTGAGGTCGATGTAGTCCATCAGCCCTGAGGGGGTGCCCACGCAGATAAAGGTCACCTCGCTACTTGCAACTGCCTCCGCCAGCTCAAGTGTCGCCCTCAGCCTGCGGGGCACGTGCTTCCTGAGAAGCTCCTCTAGGCCACGCTCGTATATGGGCGACTCGGCGCGGTTGACCTTCTCCACCCTCTCCTCATCTATGTCCACGCACACCACGTGATTGCCCAGCTCAGCGAAGCAGGCCCCTGTAACAAGACCCACGTATCCGGTGCCTATAACGGATATCCTCATAAACTACTCCTCTGGGATGTACCTGTATATCCTGACGTAGGGCACCACCTGCCCCCCCATGTTAACATTAACGGTATAAACCAGTTTGAACCTCTTTAGCTGGTCAGGGAAGAAGAGCATCTTGACCATGGTGGCGTCCTGAAACTCCGGCAGAACCTGAATGCCCTGCTGGGTCTGCATTATAATCGAACCTATCGGGTCTTCGTAGAGCTTCTTCTCCATTATCTCCCTGTACCTCGCCTCCGATATTATCCCGTACTTCCTCCAGAGCTCGACGAGCTGCTTTGTAACCCCCGAGTGGTAGGTTATCGCACCGCTCTTGCCTATCTCCTCGATGCTCATCAGCACGTAGATGGGGCGGTTCTCGGGGTTGTAGGGCTTAATGTACCTGTAGAACTCATCCTCGGGATAAACAAAGGCCTTTGCAACATCCACATTTCTATTTCTGCTTCCCCCCTCCACAGGTGGGGCGGCATTACCACCGTCAACAATCGTCCTGCGTATCGCAAAGGTCTGGAGGTGGTAGCCGTAGTCCCACCAGTGGATGAGCAGGGCTTCTTCCGGTGTGTTCTGCTTCAGCCACTCTCCGGCCAGCTTCCAGGGCACAACGCCCTGGTCGGCGTACTTCTGCCCCTTCAGGGTCTCCACGCTCCTGACGAGCACCGGGGAGAGCACAAAGAGGAGCACCACAAACACAGCCAGCAGCCGCATTCTGCCGCTGAGCCCATCCTTCTCCCCTTTGCCCCTCTGGCCGGTGGGCGCGGGCTCGCTGCGCGCATACCTGACGAAGAGTATTGCCACCATCAGGGGGAGGATAAACGCCAGGAAGAAGGAGAGTCTTATCATCCATCTGAAGGCCACCACACCGAGAATTAAGAAGAGGATCATGAACACCAGATTGAAATCCCTGCTCCTGTAGAAGTCCCTGGCGAGGAGCAGGAGCCCCGCGGGAGCTGCCAGGAGGAGTATCCCGAAGGTGCCCTTAAACTCCGCAAAACCGGTGGGGCGGTAGTAGGCGACGGTTTTGCCCGTGAGTCCCTTTTCCTCCGGGGTGAAAACCAGATAGGCTATGAAGTCCAGTATCCTCTGAAAGACGTCCCCCCTGCCGGCGAGGAAAATCCCCACCACGGCCACTGCTATTGCGGCTGCAAAAATCACCCTGGGCTGGAGGGCAATGCCCCTCTCCCTCCTGAGCCAGTCGTATCCCACGAGAAAGAGGCAGACCAGGAGCAGGAGGTAGGAGAGGCTCTGAAAGACGTTCTGGATGCTGAGGTGACCTATTACATAGGACCTGCCCACTCCCGTGACCGCGGGAAAAACAACCCCTACGAGTACAAAGGAGGAGAAGGCCACGCACACACTTCTGTACTCGCCCAGAGGGCGGTTCAGGGCGACGTTGTATGCGAGATAGGCAAAGACGGAGGAAATTATGAGCCCCCAGTAGAATTTGGTGCCTCCCCAGGTGTTTGCCGCCAGCAGGAAGACAAGGCCGGAGGCTGCGGCATAACCCGCAACAAGCCTGGCATCCCTCTGCCTGACAGACATCAGGAAGAGGAGGAGCATGAGAAATAGAAGAAAGGTGCCCAGGCTCTCCTGACCCGTGTCTCCGGCGGTGTTCCTGGTCATGGCGAAGTGGGCAAAGGAGTAGAAGACCGCCGCTATTATGCCCGCCCTGTCGCTGCCGGTAAGCGTCCTGCCCAAAAAGTAGGCGAGCACCGCCGTGAGGGCACCGAAGAAGGGGCCAAAGAAGAACATGTAGTTAAGGAGCCCCTCCGCCGTCTGGGGCGCTCCGAAAATGCCCAAAATTTTGTAGGAGAAGCCTATGGCAAAGGGGAGCAGGAGAAGCTCATTGTTCAGAACCCTGCCCGTGGGGTAGTACGCCAGCTCATAGATGGTCTTTCCCCCCACCTGGTGGAAGTACTGCAACCGCCCGTCGTCTATTCCGGCGAAGTAGATGGCGAGCTGGTACCACCAGTAGCTGTCGGGGTCAAACAGAAGCTGATTTTTTGTTATGTAGCGTGTGGCAAAGCCTATGAAGAAAATGGCCAGAATTATTGAGAAGCGCTTCAGCCGCGCTGATTGAAGGTAGCTGCGCCAGTCTTCTTCTGCCATAGCGATTCAGAATCCCACCCACGCTCTAATAAATTTTTCCCCTTGCCGGGAGAGCTCCCCGGCCCAGGTGGGGAGATACGGAGAGGCTCAGGCAGCGCGCGCATGGGGTAAAGCTTTTTGAATTTGAGGGAAATAGGAGGCGCATGGCGGAAATTTCACCCCTGGAGCTCTACATCCTCATCCACCTCAGGAGGGCGAATGCGGACTATGCAAATGCGATTGCCAGGAGGCTGAAGCTTCCCAGGGAGGGGATTATGCGAACCCTCAGGCGGCTGGAGGAGGCTGAGCTGGTGAAGCGCACCCCGGGTTCGGCGATAAAGAGGAGTGAGGCCAGATTTAAGCTTGCCCCAGAGGTGAGAAAGCACCACCTGTACTTCACCCTCAGCAGAAGAGGCGAGCACCTGCTAAGAGAGCTGACGAAGAGGGGAGTCGCCCAGTACTTCAGGGCACGCTACGCCGAGGAGGCCTTTGAGGTTCTCGAGTTTCTCAGAAGGGCTGGATGCGAGAACCACCTCCAGATTTCCAGGACTCTCTCCCTCCAGGCCGAGAAAGCAAGGACTCTGCTTGAAGCCCTGAGGGAGGATGGACTTGTCGACCTCTGCAGGGCAAAGGTGCTGAAGAGAAAGCACAGAAGGGCGAAGCCCAAGAGGGAGACGAGAACCCACCACAGGTACTACCGGGTTACGAGGCTGTACGAGCTTGTGGTGAGGGAGGGGGTGTAGCGTGGGACTCAACTCCATCATTGAAATTAGGATATTACGAAAAGCAGTGGGTTAGATACAGTCGAAAAGAGGATTATACGCTTCTTACTGGGGTATCGGATGAGCCGATAGATTATTCAGAGGGAGTGGGCCCATCATCGTGCATTTACAAAGGATGAAAAAGCCTGTACTCATTGAAATTCTTGACGCTAGCGAGTTCTTAGCAGAGGCGACGAAGGTGGCAGTGAGGCAGGGGGAGGGGGAAGTGGAGGTATCTGGTTAGCCCCATCTCTCCAGTAGCTCAAAAACGTCAGTAAATACCACTCTGCAGTTTTCCACCTTATATTTCTTCCTCTCTCCCCTGTAAAAAATGAGGAAGGCTTCTTCGG